>DASZLR010000085.1:0-13530 GCA_035552275.1 Pseudonocardiaceae bacterium
GAGTATGGCGCGCGGGTGTCCGACGATCCTCACAGTGAGGGTCGGGTTGGCATCCGCAGGGAGATATGGTTATGGCGCAGGGCAGTGTTAAGTGGTTCAACGGAGAAAAGGGCTTCGGCTTCATCGAGCAGGACGGCGGAGGCCCCGATGTCTTCGTGCACTACTCGGAGATCCAGGGCAGCGGGTTCAAGTCTCTTGACGAGGGCCAGCGCGTAGAGTTCGAGATTGGTCAAGGTCAGAAGGGTCCGCAGGCCCAGGGCGTCCGCGCTATCTGAGTTCATTGACTTCGACGTGTGCCCGTGTCCTTCTGGACACGGGCACACGCGCGTCTGGGGCACGGCCACCAGGCTGACCAGCGCGATCACCGCCAGCCGTAGGCCTGCACACTAGCCATGATCCGGCGCTGCTCTGCCCCATCATCCGCCGCTGCGCTCCATGATCCCGGTGCCGACTTCGGCTCGGCGTCGGCTTCGCAAGGCCGTAGGCCGTCCGTGTCCTGAGCGGCAGTTGAGGTACAGCAATTTTCGGTGTTTGCCGGCGTGCCCGGTTCGATGGCTGATTTCAGTCAGCACTGAAGTTATCGAGATAGTGAGGACGAGAGAACGGTGAGGGTGTGGTCGGCGCCGGGGTCGCCGTCGGTGGCCGGGACCAGCCCGATCTCGTCCAACCCAGCGTCGGCGTAGTCGCGCAACCGTGCCTCCACAGCCGCGACGTCACCGACCAGACCCACCGTGCCGGCGGCATCCAACGGCAGAGCCGCGCGCAATTCTGCTTGCCCCGCACCGGATCGGGCCAGCTCCACCGCCGCGCCGAAGCCTGCCGCGACGAACATCTCGGCGTACCCGCGAACGGTCAGGTACCGCACGATGCCGTCCAGCAACTGCGTGTGCGCCAGCGGACCGGGATCGATCGCGGCCGGCAGCCAGGCGGCCAGTCGCGGCGGCTTGCGGCCGAACCGATGCGCCCTGCCGGCCAGTTTCGCGCGCAGCGCACGCACCTGGTCCGGGGAGACCAGGTCCAGCACCATCCGATCGGCGTGCTCGGCGGCGATGGCGATCGCCCGGTCGCCGAAGGCCGCCACGGTCAACGGACCCGCGCCCGGTGAACTCCGCCAGCCGGCCAGCGCCCGCGCGGTGGCCGCCATCGTCGTGACCGCACCGGCCCGCGACCGGCCATGCAGCCCTTCCACCACCCGCACGCTCGAAGTGCCCAGCGCGACCCCGACCGGCCGTCCGGTCACGGCGGCTACCGACTCGGCCGCGCGCGCGATCGTCGCCGGATCGCGCACCGACACCGGGACCGGACCTGCGGTGAGCGCGATCTGTCGGGTGCCCAGGCCGATCGCGGTCGCCAACACGAACGCGTCCCACGTCGGGCCCTCGCCGACCCACAACTCGGGATATCCCAGCCGGTCGGCCGAGGATGCCACCGCCAGCGACTCCCGGCGCGTCCGATCGTCCTCCCGGGCCGACACCACAACGCTCAAGTCCATGGCACCGACGGTAGGTCGGCGACGCCGGTGACCGCAGTCGTTATTTCAGATGGCGGGAGGGCGGGACTCGAACGGCGTGGACAGCACCACCGTCGTCCGGGTGGACACGTTCGCCGCCTCCCGGACCCGGCGCAGCAGATCCTCCAGCGCCGCCGGCGACGCCACCCGCACCAGCAGCACATACGACTCGTCGCCGGCCACCGAGTAGCAGGCCTCGACCTCCGGAAGATGCTCGATCCGCGCCGGATAGTCGTCCGGGGCGGCCGGATCGAACGGAGTCAGCGAGATCAACGCGGTCAGCGGCAGACCCAGCTCATCGAAGTCGATGTGCGCCGCATAGCCGCGCACCACACCGCGCTGCTCCAGCCGCCGCACCCGCTGATGCACCGCTGACACGCTCAACCCGACCCGCTCGGACAGGTCGGTGAAACTGCACCGGCCGTCGGAGGCCAACTCGCGCAGAATCGCCCGGTCGATCGGCTCCAACGAACTCGCCGCCGCGTTCGACGCCGATCCGGCCGCTGGGCGGGTCACAGGCTGACCAGCTCGTGCGGGCGGTTGTTCAACCGCGACACCCCGTCGTCGGTGACCACCACGATGTCCTCGATGCGCGCGCCCCACCGGCCGGGCAGATAGATCCCCGGCTCGACGCTGAACGCCATCCCCGGCTCCAGCGGCAGCGCGTTGCCACCCACGATGTAGGGCTCCTCGTGCACGTCCAGGCCGATGCCGTGTCCGGTCCGGTGAATGAAGTAGTCGCCGAACCCGGCGTCGACGATCACCTGTCGGGCCGCCACGTCCACCGCGTCGGCGGTCACCCCCGGCCGCACCGCCGCCACCGACGCCTGCTGCGCCCGCCGCAACACCTCGTATGTCTCGGCGACGTCGCCGGCCGCCGGCTCGCCCAGCACGTATGTCCTGGTGGAGTCCGAGTTGTAGCCCTCCGGGGTCGGGCCGCCGATGTCGATCACCACCACATCGCCGGCCTCGATCACCCGGTCCGACAGCTCGTGGTGCGGGCTGGCACCGTTCGGGCCGGAGCCGACGATCACGAACTCGGCCAGGGCATGGCCCTCCGCCACGATCGCGGCCGCGATGTCCGCGCCGACCTCCGCCTCGGTCCGGCCCGGCCGCAGCCATTCGGCCATCCGGGCGTGCACCCGGTCGATCGCCTCCCCCGCCCGGCGCAGCGCGGCGACCTCGGCGGCGTCCTTGCGCATCCGCAACTCGCGCAGGATCGGACCGGCCAACACCTGATCCACAGTGGACAACCCAGTGGGCGATCCAGTGGGCGCCGCGTCGCGCAGGCCCAACACATGCAGCGCCGGCATCATGTCCGACACGGCGATCCGCGCCGGCCCTCCCCCGCCGCGCAACACGCCGTGCGCCAGCGCGAACGGGTCCTCGCCGTCCACCCAGGTGGCGACCTCGACGCCCAGCGCGTCGGTCGGCACGTCCGCGTAGCCCGGCCGTTCCAGCTTCGGCACCACCAGGGTCGGCACGGCTGACACGTCCGCGGCCGGCAGCACCAGGCAGGTCAGCCGCTCGAACGAACGGCCCACCGCGCCGAGCAGATACCGCAGGTCCGAACCCGGCGCGACCAGCAGCGCGGTCACGTCCGCCCGCGCCGCCGCCGCCCGCGCACGGTCCAACCTGGACCGCAGCGCGGCCACATCCCTGTCGCTGTCCGCCGAACCCGTCATACCGGCAAGCCTATCGGGCGGCCGACCGGACGCCAGCCGCCACGACCATGCCAGCGTCCCCGACAGGGCCTACCGTCGAAACCGACCGCGCTGGAAGGGAGAAACAGTGTCCGATCGACCCACCATCGCCGTGCTCGGCACCGGGATCATGGGCTCGCCGATCGCATCCCAGCTGATCGACCATGGTTTCGACGTGCGGGTGTGGAATCGCACCGCCGACAAGACGCGGCCGCTGGCGGACCGGGGCGCGACCGTCGCCGCCACCCCGGCCGCCGCCGCCGACAGCGCTGATGTCGTGCTGACCATGCTCGCCAACGGCCAGATCGTCCAGGAGGTGATGGCCGGCGAACGCGGCGCGCTGGCCGCCATGCCACCCGCCGCGATCTGGTTGCAGATGAGCACTGTCGGCGTCGCGGCCAGCGCCGACCTAGCCGCGCTCGCCGAGCAGGCCGGTGTCGGCTATGTCGACTGCCCGGTGCTGGGCACCCGCCAGCCCGCCGAACAGGGCACGCTCGTGGTGCTGGAATCCGGCCCGGCCGAGCTGTCCGACCGTTGCCGGCCGGTGTTCGAGGCGATCGGCAGCCGGGTGATCCGGGTCGGCTCCGCGGGTGCCGCCAGTCGACTCAAGATGGTCTGCAACAACTGGGTTCTCGCGATCACCAACGCCACCGCCGAGTCCGTCGCGCTGGCGGGCGCGCTCGACGTCGACCCGAACCTGCTGCTGGACGCCATGCGCGGTGGCAACCTGGACTGCCAGTACCTGCACATCAAGGCCCGGGACATGATCGACGAGGACTACCGCCTGTCGTTCGCGGCGAACCTGGCCGCCAAGGACGCCCGGCTGATCCTGGACGCCTGCGGCGACCGGGCCGATCTCGCCGGCACCCGGGCCGCGCTCAACCACCTCGACCGCACCCGCGAACTCGGCCACGGCGAACAGGACATGGGCGCGCTCTACGAGGCGGTGCGTGAACAGCGTCCCTGAACGGCGTGCGTGATCAACTCCGGCGCGGCTGAACCAGACCGCTGGGCCGGCCGCGCACCGGGCTGGTCTCCTGGGCCGGCATGGCGTTGGGCGGCACCGGAAAGGGCCGGCCGTGCCGCAGGGTGCCCAGGATGATGTTGATGTTGCCCTCGATCAGCGCCTTCAGCGCGCCGAAATCCGGTTTGGGCAGCACCGGCGGTGTGTCGTCGGCGGCCTGCGCGAAGTCGAACGCCGAGGTCAGGTCCCCGACCGTGTGCCGCCGCCAGTCGGACAGGTTCGGCACGGGCACGCCGAACCGCCGTTCCAGCAGCCGCAGTTGCGAGGTGTGGTCGAACACGTCCGAGCAGACCAGGCCGCCCCTGGTGTAGGGCGAGACCACCAGGCACGGCACCCGGAATCCCAGCCCGATCGGCCCGGCGATGCCCTCCGCGTCAGCGACTCCGGCCAGCGGCACGGTCAGGTACTCCCCCGGCGTGCCCGGCGGCGCGACCGGCGGCGGGACGTGGTCGAAGAAGCCGCCGTTCTCGTCGTAGCTGATGATCAGCGCGGTCTTCTCCCACACCGCCGGATTCGAGGTGAGGATGTCCAGCAGGTGCAGCATTCCGACCGCGCCGAACGCCGGCGGCAGCGCGGGATGCTCGCAGGTCAACAGCGAGGGCACCACCCAGGACACGGCCGGGAGCGTGTCGCTCTCGACGTCGTGCCGGAAGTCGTCCGGATAGGTCGGCGCCAGCCCCTTGGCCGCCAGCGCGGCCGCCGGATCGCGGGTGTACTGGGTGAAGCGTTCCAGCATGCCGGACAGGAACCGCCGGGACAGCACCTCGATGCTCTTGTTCTCGTACACCTTCCAGCTGACGCCGGCTTCCTCCAGCTGCTCCGGGTAGGTGCGCCAGGAGTACACCGCTTGGCGCGGCGGGTTCAGCGGCGTTTCCAGCAGTGGCCCGCCGTGCCGGCCGTCCGGGTCGATGGTGCCGCTGATCCAGTACAGCCGGTTCGGGTCGGTCGGCCCGAGCACCGAGCAGAAGTAGTTGTCGCAGATGGTGAACGCGTCGGCCAGCGCGCGGTGCGCCGGCACGTCGGCACGGGTGTAGTAGCCCATCGTGGCCGGGCCGTTGGCCGCCCCGTTGCGCCGCAGGTGCACGTTGACCCACTGGTCCAGCGCCCCGCCGTTCCAGGCCAGGTGCTGCGGTCCCCAGTCGTGCGTCGGATCGTTGATCGCGTCGCCGTCCAGCGTCGCGCCGCGGGTGGTGTTCAGCCGGAACGGGTTGAGATATCCGGCGGGCGTAGGCCCGACGCCCGGCTGGTAGCCGAACTGGCGGAACGCCGGCGAGGCGTCGTCAAAGCCGCGCACCCCGGACATGGTTCCGTACAGATGATCGAAGGACCGGTTCTCCTGCATCAGCAGCACGATGTGCTCGATGTCGTTGAGCGAGCCGGTGCCGGCCGGATCGACGGCGTGCGCCCGCTCGATGACCGGTCCGGCGAGATCTTTCACCAGCCGCGCGCCGTGCCGGCGAACCAGGGAAGCCAGCACGTCGTTGCGGTTCAGCCCGGCGAACGGACTCGACTCGGCCATCGTCACCCTCGGTCGACACTGATCTCGGTACTGGTCTCGATCACCGGCAGTCTGGCATACGCTGTGCTCCGATGACACTGGTTCTGCTGGACTCGGCCAGCCTGTACTTCCGGGCCTACTTCGCCCTGCCCGAGTCGATCACGGCGCCGGACGGGACGCCGGTGAACGCGGTGCGCGGATTCACCGACACGGTCGCCCGCATCCTGGTCGACCGCCGGCCGTCGCGGCTGGTCGCCTGCCTGGACGCGGACTGGCGGCCGGAGTTCCGGGTCGAACTGCTGCCCAGTTACAAGGCCCACCGGGTGGCGGAGGAGCGCGAAGACGGCGCTGAGCAGGTGCCGGACACGCTGGCTCCGCAGGTGCCGATCATCCTGGACGTGCTGCGCGCCGCCGGGCTGGCCATGGCGGAGGCCGAGGGCCACGAGGCCGACGACGTGATCGGCACGCTGGTCGCGCAGGAGAGCTTCGACCCGGTGGACGTGGTGACCGGCGACCGGGATCTGTTCCAGGTGGTGCGGGACGAGCCCACCCCGGCCCGGGTCAGCTATGTCGGTCGCGGCTGGGCCAAGGCCGAGGTGCTCGGGCCGGCCGAGCTCGCGGTCAAGTACAACCTGCCCGCCGTCAACGCCGGCCCGGCGTACGCGGACATGGCGGTGCTGCGCGGTGACCCGTCCGACGGGCTGCCCGGCGTGCCCGGCATCGGTGAGAAGACGGCCGCCAAGCTGATCACCGAGTTCGGCTCGCTGGCATCGCTGCTGGCCGCGACCATCGACGGCGATCCGCGGGTGCCGGCCAAGGTTCGGGTGAAACTGGCCGAGTCCGCCGAATATCTCGCCGCCGCGCCCGGCGTGGTCCGGGTGGTCACCGACGCGCCGATCGCGATGTACGAGGCGAGCATCGTGCCGCGCGAGCCGGCCGACCCCCCGGAACTCGCCCGACTGCGGGAGCGGTGGGGTCTCGGCGCGTCCATCGACCGGCTGATCGCCGCGCTGCGGAATCGCTGACCGGCGGCGACATGGCCGGCGGACGCACCGAGTTCAGTCCAGATCGGACAGATGTCCGGAGTTTCTACAAGCTGCTCACCGCCGTGGTCGTGCCCCGGCCGATCGCCTGGGTGTCCAGCACTTCCGCCGCCGGCGTGGACAACCTGGCGCCGCACTCGTTCTTCACCGTGTCCTGTGTGGACCCGCCGGTGGTGCAGTTCACCTCGGTGGGCCGCAAGGACACCCTGAACAACGTCGAGGCCACCGGCGAGTTCGTGGTCAGTCTCGCGCCGGAGCCGCTGTTCGAGCGGATCAACGCGACCTCCACCGACTTCCCGCCCGGCATCAGCGAATTCGACGCGGCGGGCGTGGCCCGAGAGTCCAGCGCCCTGGTGAAACCACCCAGGGTGGCCGCGTCGCCGGTCGCGCTGGAATGCCGGCTGCACTCGACGCTGCGGCTGGGCGACTGCACCGTGGTGTTCGGCCGGGTGCTGCTGGCGGCGATCGCGGCAGACGTGCTGGTCGACGGCCACCCGGACATCGGGCGGCTGAAGCCATTGGCGCGGCTGGGCCGGAACGAGTGGTCGACGATCGGCGAGGTCCGAGAGATCGCCCGGGTCCGCTACCGCGACCTGCCGACATGAGGCGGTAGAACTTCGGCAGCGCGTGCGACGCCGAGAGCGCGGCCGAGTTGCCGCCGGCGGGATTCGATCACGTTTCCTGATGGATCATCGAGTCGCGGGCCGCTAGCCTGATCGAATGGACGAGTTATCGCCGTCAGTTGATACGACCCGACCCAATGTGGCCCGCATCTACGACTGGATGCTGGGCGGCAGCGCGAACTTCGCGATTGACCGCGAGCTGGGTCAGCGGATGCTGGACGAATCCGGTTCCACGCCGCTGGCCCCACGCCTGAACCGCTCGTTCCTGCGCCGCGCGGTGCGCTATCTGGTCGAGCAGGACATCGACCAGTTCCTCGATCTCGGCTCCGGCATTCCGACGGTGGGCAACGTGCACGAGATCGCCCAGACCGCCAACCCCGACGCTCGGGTCGGGTACGTCGACATCGAGCCGGTGGCGATCGCGCATTCGCAACAGATCCTGGCCGGCAACCCGAACGCCATCGCGATCGGCGCGGACCTGCGGGACGTGGACACCGTGCTCGCGGCGGCCGGGAGGCTGCTCGACTTCAGCCGGCCAGTCGGTCTGCTGATGGTGGCGATCATTCCGTTTCTTCCCGACGCCGACGACCCGACCGGCATCATCGACCGCTATCTGGCCGCGCTGCCATCGGGCAGCCATCTGGCCATCTCGCACGTCACCGCCGATGGCACCGACGACGTGGCGCGCGCGGTCGCGTTCTTCGACAAGACCCCGACGCCGGTGACCATCCGCAGCCATGCCGAAGTGCTTTCCTTGCTGCACGGCGTGGAACTGGTCGAACCGGGCCTGGTCTGGACGACGTTGTGGCGGCCCGACGGCGGCGATCCGGAACTGCCAGACCCCGGCCGGTCCGGTATTTACGGTGCCGTCGGCCGACGTTAGCCTGATCGAATGGACGAATTACCCCCGTCGATTGACCGCAGCCGGCCCAGCGTGGCCCGCATCTACGACTGGTTATTGGGCGGCAGCGCGAATTTCGCCGTCGACCGCGAAGCGGCGCAGAAGGTTGTCGCCGAGTTGACCTCCATGCCGCTGATGGCGCGGCTCAACCGCTCGTTCCTCCGTCGGGCGGTGCGCTATCTGGTCGAACAGGGCATCGACCAGTTCCTCGATCTCGGCTCCGGCATTCCGACCGCCGGCAACGTGCACGAGATCGCCCAAGCCGCCAGTCCGGACGCGCGCGTCGTGTACGTCGACGTCGATCCGGTCGCGGTGAACCACGCGCGGCATTTGCTGGCCGACGACCCGAACGCGACCGCCGTCCACGCGGACCTCCGCGATGTGGACACGGTGTTGTTGGAAGCGACCACCCTGCTCGACTTCACCCGGCCGATCGGCCTGCTGTTGGCGGCGATCCTGCCGTTCATCCCGGACGCCGACGACCCCAGCGGGATCATCGACCGCTACCTGTCCACGCTCGTGCCCGGCAGCTATCTCGCGCTCTCGCACGGCACCAACGATCAGGCCGACAATTTCGGCGGAGCCTTGGCCGCCTACAACAACTCGGTGATGCGGGTGACGCTGCGCAGCCACGCCGAACTGCTCGACCTGCTGCACGGGGTCGATCTGGTCGAGCCGGGATTGGTCTGGACGACGGAATGGCGGCCGGACGGCCGAGACCCACAACTGGCGTCGGGGCATGAGGCGGGCACCTGGGCGGCGGTCGGTCAACTGCGAAAGCCGACCCTGCCGCCGCCAAGCTAGCCGGTCAACCGGCCGGTTGTTCGCTTGCCCGGTCAGAAGAAGGTGCCGCACCACGGCACCACAGCTGTGGTGAACAGTCGGTCGGCCGCGGTGATCGCGGCGGGAGAGAGCACCCGCAGCCGACCCGCTGTGGCCAGCGTGGACGGTCGGACTCCGCCCAGGTACAGCGAGGCCAGCACCGAAACGTCCAGCGCGAGCTCGGCTGGCTCGTCGGTGCGCCGCACTCCGTCACCACAGATGTGGTACTTCCCGGAATTGGCCGGCAGCAGGGCGTCGGCGACCTCGATCACCACCGGGTCGCCGTCAGCATAGGACCGCGCGGCCAGCGCGGTCGGCACGTCGACCAACCGCAGCCAGGTCTCGTCCATCAGGTCGGAGACCCGGCAGACCCGCGGATCGGTGAACAGCCACGGCACCGGCTCGTCCACCGGCCGGGCCTCGGCGGAGACATCGCCGACCAGGTCGACGCTGAGCAGGAACCGCCACAGCCCGGCCCAGGCTTCCGGCGTCGCGCTCTGCATGTCCTCCACATCGAGCTTGGCCCGGTCATACGCCTCCGGGCCGCCGCGCCGCACGCGGTAGATCGCGTAGCCGTCGTCGCCGGCCACGCCCCGGTGCACCGCGATCCGGCGGAACTGGTGGCGAATCTTGCTGAACGCCGTCTGCTCGGCCCACCAGAAACGTGGCCGGGCCATCGCGCCGGTCCACGCCAGGCCGATCCGTTCGTACACTTCGGACAGAATCTTGTCCGACTCGTCGGGATCGACCAGCCGCACCATCCCGCCGGCCGGCACGTCCGGATGCGGCACCGCGGCTCGCCGGTCCACCGTGACGGTCTGCGCCCAGGTGCCGACGCCGTAGCCGAAACGGCCGTAGATCCCACCCTCGCTCGCCCACAGCCGAGCGACCGGCTCGGTCACCGATTCCAGCAGGGTGCGCATGATCGCGGTGGCCACCCCGCGCCGAGTGCTGTCGGCCCGCACGCCGACCCTGGTCACGGCGGCCAACGGCACCGTCGGTCCGCCGGGCACCGCCATGGTCGAGCCGAACGACTGGGCCATGCCGACCAACTCGGCCGAGCGAAACGCGCCGATGACGCGGCCCGGCTCGTACGACGGCTCGATCGCGGGCCAGTGCTCGTCCGGCGTCGGCGGCTTGTGCACCGAACCGGCGAACACCGCGCCGGCCGCGCGATACTCGTCCGGGCCCAGTGTGCGGACAACGATGTCGGTGGTGGATTCGGCCACGGCGATCATCGTGCCGCAGCCAGCCCACCCGTCGCGACTTCTTTACACCGCCGCCGCCCCACGGTCGATCGAGGCGCCTCCCGCCTGGGCTTCTTTCATCCACACTGGGAAGCGGACCCACGGCGAACAGCCGCGGTGCCATCATGGCGAGATGACAGACGAGCCATCCGAGATCGAACCGCCCAAGGACTTCGGCGAGTTCGCCCGCAGGTACGCGGCCTTCTGGGCCGATATCGCGGACACGTTCGCCGACACCCAGAACCTGTTCAAGGACATGGCCGAGAAGAATCCCGGCCTGATCCGCTTCGCGGAACTGGGTCAGCTGACCAACAACATCATCTCCACCACCGCGGCTGGTGAGCAGAAGATGCGCCTCATGGGTCAGATCAGCGCGGGCATGTCACTGGCCTACGACGAGATGATGGCCGCCGGCGGCCCGGACAACGCTGAGGCATACGCCCAGTACACAGAAACGTCCGAGTGGCTCGCCGCACTCGTTCCGCGCTTCGACAGCGACCTACCCGACCACTGAGCCGTGCTCTCCAGCCGTCATCTCAGGGTGGCGCCAGCGACGAAAGCCATGCTGGCCGAGGCTTGTCAGCACATCGCCGTACCATCACCGTGACATGGCGACCCAGGCCGATCAGCCGAGTGAGGTCTACGAGGCGCCCGCAGTCCGCGCGGTGCGCGAGCTTTACACGGGCCTGATCGATGAGCGTGCCTGGAATCGCCCGCCGCTACTGCAACTTCGGTTGCAGGCCGCGCGGCTGTCCGACGGCCACCGGGACAAGCGGCCGGGCGCGCTGACCGAACTGGCGAACTGGCATCCGTGGCTGGCCGCCCAGTCGGCCGAGATCATCTGGGCCGCGGCCCTCACCGACCAGGATTTCCTGGCCACGGTGGCACGCGAGCACGGCTACTCGGACTGGTCGGCCGTCACGGCGGACACCGACAGCATCCCGTCCCGCCAGTTCGAGTCCACTGTGGAGGCATTGCTGGCCGGCGATCTGGCCGCTGTCACCGCCGCGCTGGCCGCCGATCCGACACTGGTCACCGCCCGATCGCATTGGCCGCACCGCGCCACACTGCTGCACTACCTCGGCGCGAACGGCGTCGAGACGCACCGCCAGCGGGTGCCGGCCAACGCCGTCGCGATAGCCGAACTGCTGCTGTCGCACGGCGCGGACGTGCGGGCCACCGCGACCATGTACGGCGGCCCGCACACCACAGTGGACCTGCTGCTGACCAGCAGCCACCCGGCCCAGGCCGGCGTCGCCGACGCCCTCGCCCAAGCCCTCGCGACCGGTTAGCCGAACGCGCTGACGCCGGTGAGCTCCGCCGACAGCGTCCACAGTCGGGCGGCCTGGTCCGGATCGATCGCGTAGTCGCGAACACCGTACGTGGTCTCGCCGGGCGGTGAGACCTCATCGATATCGCAGTCCGCGCAGTACACCCCGCCCATGCCGGCGAGCTGGGGCGACGTCGCCGCCCACACCTGGGTGGCCGCGCCCTGTTCGGGCGTCTTGGACTCGCCAACGACGTTGCCGGCCGCGTCGAAGAAGCCGATATCGATCAGATCCTGTCGAGACAGGTGCCGGCTCAGCGGAGTCGCGATCCGGCCGGGGTGCAGCGCGAACGCCCGCACTCCCCGCTCCCGCGCGAGCAAATCCAGGTGCGCGGCGAAAAGCACATTGGCGGTTTTCGACTGGCCGTAGGCCTGCCACTTGTCGTAGCCGGTGTGGAAATGCAGGTCGTCCCAACGGATCGCGGAGCGGTGGTGGCCCCGCGAGGACACCGACACCACCCGCGTGCCGGCGCCGATCGCCGGCCAGAGCCGGTTGACGAGCGCGAAGTGGCCGAGATGGTTGGTGGCGAACTGCATCTCCCAACCCGGACCGACCCTGGTCTCCGCGGAGGCCATGATCCCGGCGCTGCCGATGAACAGGTCGATGGAACGGCCGGACGCGAGGAACCGGTCGGCGAAGCCGCGCACGCTGTCCAGGTCGGCGAGGTCGAGGTCATCGACCTCCACCGATCCGATGCCGTCAGTCAAGCCGGCCAGCTCCTGTTCGGCGTTCGCCGGGCGACGAGCGGGCACCACGACACGCGCCCCCGCGCCGACGAGTGCCTTCGTGGTCTCCAGGCCGATACCGGAGTACCCGCCGGTGACGATCGCCAGCTTGCCGGACAGGTCGATGCCGGCGATGACGTCGGTCGCCGTGCTGGTCGCGGAAAAACCGGAGCCGATCTTGTGCTGTGGTGTGGTCACCTGACCCACGCTAAAACCTGGAGCGCGCTCCAGCGCAAGTCGGCCGATCGCCGGGCTCAGACCACCCGCAGGTCCACCGTGATGTTGCCGCGGGTGGCGCGCGAGTACGGGCATACCTGGTCGGCGGCCTCGGTCAGTTCCTTCGCCTGCTCGGCCGGCACATGGGGCAGGTGGATCAGCAGCGTCACGGCCAACCCGAAGGCGTTGCCGTCCGGGCCGATGCCGACCTGCGCGGTCACCGTCGAGTCGGTCACGTCGGCCTTGGCGGCGCGTGCGGTCAGCCGCAGCGCACTGTGAAAACAGGCCGCGTAGCCGGACGCGAACAACTGCTCGGGATTGGTCCCGTCGCCCGAGCCGCCCATCTCCTTCGGAAACGCCAGGGTGAGGTCGAGCCGCTGGTCCGAGGTGGTGACGCGGCCGTTGCGGCCGTCGCCGGTGGACAGCGCCTCGGCGGTGTAGACAATCTTGTCAGGCATAGCGGCGATACTCCTTGTCTGTCGACGGATTCAACATCGGCCGGGCTACCGTTTCATCCCACCTCGGCTACCCCAATTCGTGCGCCGCGTCACGCAGGGACGCGGCGCCGGCAACGGTCAACGGCTGGGCAACCGTCAGGTCAGCGGCTGAGGAAACCGAACGGCTGACCCTCCAGACGGCACAATGGGTAGCTGCCGAACGCGAAACGCGACGCTACGGATCTTGTCCCCCAACTTCGCGCGCAGCTCGTAGCCGCCGGACTCGGGAAACTGCGCCTCAGCGTTGACGGCCAGCACGTTCCGAATGTCCGCGCCCTCGGGCGTTCCAGGCGGACGTCCGGCTTCGACCTGGGCACCAAGCCCGATCAGCTCCTGGCCATCCTCACGGTTCACGGTGAGGGTGAGCGGAAATCGCCTGTTCGTCTCGGTCCA
>DASZLR010000086.1:0-10627 GCA_035552275.1 Pseudonocardiaceae bacterium
GAGCTGAAGGCGTTGCGGGACGAGGGCAAGATCGTCAACATCGGACTGTCCGAAGTAGATGTCGACACGCTGGAAAAAGCGCGCCGGATCACCGAGATCGCCAGCGTGCAGAACCTGTACAACCTGATCAACCGGCAATCCGAGGCGGTCGTCGACTATGCCGGTCGCGAGGGCATCACGTTCATTCCGTGGTTCCCGGTGGCGACCGGGCAGTTGGCGCGGCCGGGCGGGGTGCTGGACACGGTGGCGCACGAGTACCGGGCGACGCCGGCCCAGCTCGCGTTGGCGTGGCTGCTCCGCAGGTCGCCGGTGATGCTGCCGATTCCGGGCACCGCGTCGGTGGCGCACCTGGAGGAGAACGTGGCGGCGGCGGGGATCGAGCTGTCCGACGACGGTTTCCAGGCGCTGTCCGCACTCGCCTGACCGGTCCGGCTGATCCGCGGTGATACCTTCGCCGCGTGACGGGAGGGGACCGGCGGGGCAGGGCTGGCTCTGCGATGGCGGCGGGGCGGTGATCTTCGCCTCGGTGCGTCTGTGCTGGGCAACCATCCGGTGGCGGCTGAGCCCGTGGTTCCTGGCGGGCGCGGTGCTGTTGGGCCTCGCGATCAGATTCGGCCGGCGGCCGACGCCATGCTGACGGTCTCCGGGCTGGTGCGGGCGTTCGGCGGGCTGACCGTGCTGGACGGGGTCAGCTTCACCCTGGACGCGGGCGAGGCCGGCGCGGTGATCGGCCCGAACGGCAGCGGCAAGTCGACCCTGCTGCGGTGTGTGGTGGGCGCCGACCTGCCGGACACCGGGACGGTGCGACTGGCCGGCCGGTCGGTGGACGAGACGTCGCCGGCTGTCCGGGCGATGATCGCCGCCGCACTGGACGACGTCGACTTCTTCCCCGACCTGTCGGTCGTCGAGCACCTGTCGCTGTGTTCCTGGCTGCACGGCGCGGATTCGCCTGATGAGGCCGTTGACTCAGTGCTGGACGACCTGGGGCTCGTCGATGCGCGGGACCAACTGCCAGCCACCCTGTCGACCGGCCAGCGCCAGCGGCTGGCGCTGGCCTCATGCTTCGTCCGGCCGCACACGTTGCTGGTGTTGGACGAGCCGGAGCAGCGGCTGGATACCGCCGGCCGGGCCTGGCTGATCGAGAAGATCACCGTCGAGAAGCGGGCGGGCGTGGCCGTGCTGTTCGCCTCGCACGATCCCGAGCTGATCGACGCGGTGGCCGATCAGGTCATCACCGTGGGGCCGGGATGACGGCGGGACCGGGATGACGGCGGCCGCCGAGCCCAGGGCTCGGACGGTCCGCCAGGTTCGGTCCTGGCTGCGCGAGCGCGGCCGGCAGCGTGATCCGCGAGCGGTGCTCCGCCGGCTGCTGGATATCTACGACACCCTGATCGGGCTGGGCATCGTCGGCGGAATGCTGGCCGAGACGGTGATCCACGCGGCAGCGCACCAGGGTCCATTCCTCGGCGGGCCGGCATCAGTGGCCGAGTGGACGGTGCTCGTCGCGGCCGCGCTGTTGGTGGTGGCCGCGGCGAACGGGTTGCGCACGATCGGGCCGGTGCTGGTCGGCCGTGGCGCCTACACCTGGCTGGTATCCAGTCCGGTGGACCGCGGCGGGGTGCTTCGGCGGCGCTATCTCGGGGTGTTGGGGATCACGGCCGGCGGCGGCGCGGCGATCGGCGCATTGCTGACCGTGGCCCGGTCGACCGGCCTTCCCAGTCCAGTGTGGATAGTCGCGACCGGGTTGCTGGCCGGGGTGATCGTCACCGCGTGGGCAGTGCTGTCGCAGGCGGCGCACGCCGGTTCGCGGCGCCTGGGCAACTACCTGATCGTCGCGCTGGTCGCGTTGGCCGGGATGGGCACGGCCGGTACGCGGTGGGGTTGGACGCCGCCGGTGCTGGTGGTGCCGCCATGGGCGCTGGTGGTGCCGGGCTCGGCGTTGGCGGTGCTGCTCGGCGGCTGGGCCGGGGCGGTGCTCGGCCGGCTGGATCGGCACGCGGTGACCGCCGGCAACGAGATCGCCACCGCCGCCGTGGTGGCCGGGGCCTGGCTCGATCCGTCGCTGTTGACCGCCATCCTGGAAACTCGGCGCGGCCGGCGGATCGGCCGGGTTCGGTCCCGCCGCATCGCCGGAGGGCGGGTCGGTGCGCTGCTCCGCGCGGAACTGCTGCGGGTGCGGCGACGGCCGAGTGCGGTGCTGGTGTGGTGCGGGCTGCTGCTGATTCCCTACCTGGCCGGCCTCATGTTCTCCGGCGTGGTGGTCGCGCCGGTGCAACTGTTCGGGACTTTCCTGGCCGCGGACCGGTTCGCCGGCGGGCTGCGCGTGGTGTGCCGGTCGTCGGCGCTGCGGTTCACGCTCGGCGGTACCGACGCCGATCTTCGGCTGACTCACCTGCTGCTGCCGGCCTTGGCCGCGTTGGTGTGGAGCGCGTTGGCCGCGCCGGCCCTGCATGGCCACGTGCTGGCGACGACGGTGCTTTCCGCGGTCGGGGCGACGATAGCGATTTACCGGGTCGCCACCCGGCCGCCGATGGACTACAGCTCGCCGGCGTTGGCCACCCCGTTCGGCGTGGTGCCGATCAACCTGGTCCGCCAGCTCGCCCGCGGCCCGGCGCTGCTGCTGATCCTGGGCATCGCGCAGATCTTCCTGGCCGGCTCGTGACGCTATGCCTCGTCGTCCAGGGCGATCTTGTTGGTTCGCCGGTACCGGACATGGGGGCTTCTGGCCGCTTCCTCCGTCGTCTCGACCGACCCTTCCCTGCGGAGAACCCGCAACCAATGCGTGACTGTCGCGTTGGTGAGTTGGGTTCGCTGCGCGAGTTCGGATCTGGTGAGCGCGTCAGTGCCCAATGCGGCCAGCACGTCGGCCCGCCGGTCAGCTCGCCGGTGCGGTCGAGTCACGGCGCCGCTGACCGGTTGATCGAGTCCCGGCGCGAGCTGATATCTCGTCCATCGCCGGCTACCGGTCTGAACCACCAGTTCCCTGGCGACAAGATCGCGTAGTTCCGCGCGGGCCACCTGGGAGTCAAGGCCACTGGCGGCGCGGTAGGACTGGTTGTCCAGCAACTCGCCCTTGCGCAGGGCGGCAAGCGATAGACACTGGCTGTCAGACAGGCCATGTTCACCGAGCGAGTTGATCCACGTCACGAGGTCGTTGTTGAGCAGGGTGTGATTTGGAAAGGTCACCTGAAAAGTGCTGATTCGATCTGTGAACTGAGGCGAACTCATATGGCTGGCGCGCAGTGAATCGATCATTGTCCGAATTCCGGATCCTCGGCCTTCGCTGACTGTTCGCATCTGCCCTGGAATGGGAACATCTTCCAGTATTTGCATGAGGGTTGTGTTTCTCGTGGACGAAACACCCTGATCGCCCAGTCGATCTATAGTCACAGATCCGAACAGTCCGCCTGCGTTGCGAACTAGAAGGCGATTCGGATACATCTCGATCTGAACCGGTGTTCCGCGAGACATGGCGGATAGATCACGGTGCACCAATGCATTGACAATGGCCTCGCGGAAGGCCGGTTCTGGATACTCCCAGATGTCCTCGCGGCCGGGCCCGATCACGACGGCCCGACGAGCCATGTTTCGCCGCACTGTGATGAGTCCGTCTCGCACCATCGCTGGTATTGGTCCTTCGAGGACTACGTTGTCGATGAATCGTTGGCCGGTGATCACATCGGCTCCGCTCACCGTTGGGTAGTACACGAAGGTCATCCGTAGCTGCGGGAATCGGTACTGCGGATCGCGACCGAGCGCGAGCAGACCGCCCAGAGATACGACGAGCGATCCCGAGGAATCCTCAACCAGAACTCTGGTGCGACGGAGCACGGACAGTCGATCCAGTTGGGCGAACGAGTGTGGTCGATTGTTCCGCAGTCGGGCCAGAAACTCCGCAATCAATTCTGGGTCGAGGTCATCGACGCTTGTATCGGGCACCGGTTCTTCATCTTCACGCGGCTGCCCACGTTTGGCCAGCAGCATCTGTATTTCGTAGCTGGACAGCCTGTGGTCGCCGTCGTTGACCCGCACGAAGCTGCCTTTGTGCATCCCTGCGCCGTGGTAGAAGCAGGGCTTCATCGTCGTACTCAGTTCTTCGATCTCGGCGACAATCAGGACCGCACTCTCGAACTGATGAATCTTGATTAGGGGCCGTAGACGCGGCACCATCTCGGCGCAGCACGATGCGAGGTCCGTCGCCATCTTGGCCGGATCACGGATGCCGGTTGGCTCGAAGCCGCGCGATTCGTCAAGTCCGAGAATGAGCACACCGCCAGAGGTGTTGGCGAACGAAGACAACGTGTCCCGTACGCTGGCCGGCAGCTTCGTCTCGGCGCGCTTCGCCTCGACGTCCGCGACGTCTGTGCCCAGCGTGCGCAGGTTGTCGATGATCTCGGCGAGTTCGCTGTCCAACACCAGGCGTCCTTCCTTGCATAGGAACTAGCATAGTAACAACTGTCAGTTACTATGCTAGTTCCTATGGTTAGGTCGGACGTGGCGGGCAGTGCCCAGAGCCATCGGATCCGGTTACAGGGTCCAGCGGACGGCGTGCGAGTTGCCAGCGGAGCCCAGCGCGGTCCCGGCGGCCCTGGTTGTTGTCGTTGATCGAGACGGCATCGCTGCCGGAGCCACCGGGTAGGTCGGCCAGCTCGCTGACATTGCCGCTGCTGTTACGCACGCCTGGGCAGGCCCGCCAGTGATGAAGGCCACCCGACCTTCGGAGGGGTTTACGTCCCGGTGATGTGCTCGGGGCGGACCGGCGTCCGGGACAGTTCTCGGCCGGTGGCGGCGCGGATCGCGGCCACGATCGCCGGGGTGGACGAGATGGTCGGCGGCTCGCCCACGCCGCGCAGCCCGTACGGCGCGTGCGGATCGGCCAGTTCCAGCACATCGACATCCATCGGCGGCATGTCGAGCATGGTCGGGATCAGGTAGTCGGTGAACGATGGATTGCGGATCCTGCCGTCCGCGATCTGAATCTCCTCCATCACCGCCAAGCCGAGGCCCTGCGCCGAACCGCCGTGGATCTGGCCCAGCACCGCCTGCGGGTTCATCGCCCTGCCAACGTCCTGTGCGCAGGCCAGTTCGACCACCCGCACCAGGCCCAGCTCGACGTCGACGTCCACCACCGCCCGGTGCGCGGCGAACCCGTACTGGACGTGCGCGTTGCCCTGCCCGGTCAGCGGGTCGATCGGCTCGGTCGCGCGATGTCGCCACCGCACGGTTTCCTCGATCACCTCGTCGCCGAGCAGGTCGGCGAGGTCGACGGTGACGTCCGGCCCGCGCACCTGGCCATCGAGCAGCGCCAGTTCACGTTGCGGCACACCGAGTTTGTCGGCCGCCAGGCGCAGCACCCGGGCCCGGACCGCCGCACAGCCGGCCTTCACCGCGCCGCCGGTGACATAGGTCTGCCGAGACGCCGACGTCGACCCGCCGCTGCCCACGCCGGTGTCGGCGGGCGCGATGGTGACCCGTCGCACGCCCAGTTCGGTCCGCACGATCTGCTGCTCGACGGTGACCAGCCCCTGCCCCACCTCGGCGGCTGCGGTGCGCACCGACACCGACGGCTCGCCGCCCACAATGGACAGCCGAAGTCGGGCGGTGGAGAAGTCGTCGAAGCCCTCGGAGAAGCAGATGTTCTTCAGTCCCACCGCATAACCGACGCCGCGAACCACACCCTCGCCGTGCGTGGTGTTGGCCACCCCGCCGGGCATCGCGCGGAGGTCAAATGAATCCATAGTGGACTTCGGCAGCGGCTTGCGGCGCACCCGGTCCAGCAGTTCGGCGACCGGGGCCGGCGAGTCCACCATCTGTCCGGTCGGCAGCACGCTGCCCTCGGCCATCGCGTTGCGCATCCGCAGCTCGACCGGGTCCAGGCCCAGCGCCGCCGCCAGTTTGTCCATCTGCGCCTCATAGGCGAAAGCGGCCTGCACCGCGCCGAAACCGCGCATCGCGCCGCACGGCGGATTGTTCGTGTAGGCGCCCCAGCAGTCGATGGCCACATTCGGCACGTCGTACGGCCCGGCGCCGAGCGTCGCGGCATTGGCCACCACGGCCGGCGTGGACGACGCGTACGCCCCACCGTCCAGATAGGTCCGAGCGCGGACGTAGACCAGCCGGCCGTCCGCGTCCGCGCCATGCTCGTAGTACAGCTTGGCCGGATGCCGGTGCACGTGCCCGAAGAACGACTCCTGCCGGTTGTAGACCATCTTGACCGGTTTGCCGGTGTAGCGGGCCAGCAGGCAGGCGTGCACCTGCATGGACAGGTCCTCCCGGCCGCCGAACGCGCCGCCGACGCCGGCCAGCGACAGTCGGACCTTGTCCAGCGGCAGGCCGAGCGCGCTCGCCACCTGGCTCTGGTCGACATGCAGCCACTGGGTGGCCACGAACAGGTCGACCCCGCCGTCCTCGGCCGGCACCGCCAGCCCTGACTCCGGGCCGAGGAACGCCTGGTCCTGCATCCCGACCTCGTACTCGCCGCTGACCACGACCGCGGCGGAAACGTCCGGACCACCGTGCCGGACCCGGACATGCCGGACCACGTTGCCGTCCGGATGCAGCGCCGGCACACGTCCGTGGACAGCCGCTTCCGCATCGGTCACCGGGTCCAGCACCTCGTAGTCGACGGTGATCCGGCCCAGCGCGCGGCGCGCGGTCTCCGGATGATCGGCGGCCACCAGCGCGACCGGCTCACCCTCGTAACGCACCACATCCACGGCCAGCACCGGCTGATCCGGGCGTTCCAGGCCGTACCGGTTGGCGCCGGGCACGTCCCGATGGGTGAGCACCGCGTACACGCCCGGCACCCGCAGCGCCTCGGTGATGTCGATGCCGCGGATCCTGGCGTACGGGTGCGGGCTGCGCAGCGTGGTGCCCCAGATCATGTCCGCATGCCACAGGTCCGAGGAGTAGGCGAACTCGCCGCGTGCCTTGAGCGCGCCGTCCGGGCGTCGCGCGCTGCTGCCGACCCCGCCGGCCAGCGTGGTGGTCGTCGGGGCGGTCATCGGTTTTTCCCAGCCGCGAGCCGCACCGCGTCCAGGATCTGCTCGTATCCGGTGCAGCGGCACAGGTTCCCGGCCAGCGCCTCGCGGATCTCCGGATCGGTCGGCCGCTCGACCCGGCGGAGCAGGTCGTGCGCGGCGACGATCAGCCCCGGCGTGCAGAATCCGCACTGCACCGCGCCGGCCTCGACAAACGCCTCCTGCACCGGGTCCAGCTCATCACCCTCGGCCAGACCCTCCACGGTGCGCACCGCGCGGCCCTCGGCCTGACCGGCCGCGACCAGGCAGGCGCATACCGGCGTGTCGTCCAGATACACCGTGCATGAGCCGCATTCGCCCTGCTCGCAAGCATTTTTGGAGCCGGGCAGGCCGAACCGCTCACGCAGTGCGTAGAGCAGGCTCTCGCCCTCCCAGACATCGTCGGCGGTGCGCGGCTCGCCGTTGATCGTGACCTTCAGGCGCATGCCGGCCAGTTCCCTTCCCGGTAGTCCTGCCACGCCCAGCCGAGAGTGCGGCGGGCCAGCACGGCCAGCGCGTGCCGGCGATAGCCGGCGCTGCCCCGCACGTCGTCGATCGGCGCGGCGGCCGCCGCGACCAACTCGCCGAACCGACGGATCACGGTGTCCGGCAACGGTTTCCTGGTCTGCCAGTAGTCATGCGCGGCCAGCTCGCCGGCCAGGAATTCCATGGCCGCCGTGGCACGGCGTGGAGTGGGCGCGGCCGAACCGATCGCCGCGCCGACCCGCCCGGCGGACGGGAACAGCGCCAGGCCGACCGAGCACACCGCGATCACCATCGCGTTGCGAGTGCCGACCTTGGCGAACTGCTGTGGCCCGTCGGCCGCCGGCAGGTGCACCGCGGCGATCAGCTCGTCCGGTTCCAGCGCGGTTTTCTTCGGTCCCAGGTAGTACTCGCTGGCCGGGACGGTCCGTGCGCCGCGCACTGAGGCGAGCTCGACGGCGGCGTCGGTGGCCAGCAGCACGGGGTGGGCGTCGCCGGCGGGGGAGCCCGCGCCGAGATTGCCGCCGACCGTGCCCCGGTTGCGGATCTGCGGCGAGCCGACCGTGCGACTGGCCATGGCCAGCCCCGGCAGCTCATCGCCCAGTTCGGTGATGATCCGGGTGTACGACACGCCGGCGCCGAGCCGGATTCGGCCGTCCGTCCGGTCCCATTCGGCGAGTTCGGCGATGCCGGTCAGGTCAAGCAGCGCGGTCGGCCGACGCAGGTCGAAGTTGATCTCGACCATGACGTCCGTGCCGCCGGCGATGGGCAGCGCGCCGGGGTGTTCGGCCTTGGTCGCCAGGGCTTCGGCCCACGTCGCGGGTCGCCGGAAGTCCACGCCAGCCTCCTCCCTCGCCGCTGGAACCCAGGAAGCCCACCAGACGCCCACAGGGTAACGCCGAGCAGCCGTTTTGCCGCGCGGACGTGAACCCACGCCGTCCAGCGGATGGCTTTCCGGTACGGTCGACGGCACTCACGTGCCGAATAAATCAGGGATAACCCTGATGACGGTCGGGGGTTAACCGGATGGCCGCCCAACGTCGCGCGGTCGAGACTGTTTGTGTGCGATCAGCGAACCAAACAGGAGGCAATCCTATGCTGGCGGAGGCCCCGAGCCCAGGGGAACGAACCGAGCCGCGACCGGAACCACCCAGGTGGAGAAGGTTCGCGACGGTCGGGAACCGGTGGCTGGTGCCTTTCGCGCTGACCGCGGTCGCGGTCTCGCTGGTCATGATGGTCTGGCTGCATCTGCTGCCGGGTTGGGGCGGCGTGAACCCGGTGACCGGCATGCTCAGCGACTACGGCGTGCGGCCGGATGGCTGGGTGTTCGACACCGCGCTGGACATCCTCAGCGTCGGCTCGGCCGCGGTGCTGGTGAAAATGGCCCGGTACGGCGTGCTGCGCGACCGGATCGAGCTGGTCGCGATGGCCTGTTGGTGTGTGTGCCTGGTCGGCGTCGCGGTGTTCACCAAGGACCCGAACAGCGGCGGCGACACGTTCCGCGGTGCGGTCCACCTGTACTCGACGGCGGCGGCGTGCGGCAGCCTGCCGCTGGCGGCGTTGATCATCGGCTGGCGGCATCGGCGCGATCCGCACTGGCGGCGCTGGGCGTGGACCAGCCAGGGGCTGGCGATGCTGTCGGTGCCGTTCGTGATGCCGTTCGTGATCTCGTTCTTCATCATCAGGATGACCCATTCCAGCGGCGTGTCCGGGGTGCCCACCGGGCTGGTCGAGCGGCTGATGGGCATGCTGGACATGGCCATCCTGGTGGTGCTGGCGCTGTGGGCGCACCGCGCGGCCGGCCGTCGGCCGCTGCTGGCGTGGTGGGGCCGAGGGCGGTTGGCCCATGACTGACCCGCGTGATTCCGCGCCTGATCCGGAGCTGGTCGAGCTGGCCACCCGGATCTTCGGCTTGGCGCGGGCCGGCGAGGCCGAGCAGTTGGCCGCGTACCTGGATGCCGGCCTGCCGGTCAACTTCGCCAACGACAGCGGCGACACGCTGGTGATGCTCGCCGCCTACCACGGGCACCCGGCGGCCGTGCGCGGCCTGCTGGCTCGCGGCGCGGACCCGAACCGGGCGAACGACCGCGGTCAGACCCCGTTGGCCGGAGCGGTGTTCAAGGGCGAGACGGACGTGGTGCGCGCGCTGCTGGACGGCGGCGCCGATCCGACCGTCGGCCAGCCCTCGGCCGTGGAAGCCGCCGCCATGTTCGGCAAATCCGACCTGCTGGCCCTGTTCAACCGGTGACTCATCAGCGGATCACCGTGGGCGCCCAGCAGATGGGCGGACTGCCGTGCATCCGTGGTTTGCGGATTCCTGTCACCACCGTGATCGCCATGCTGGCTGATGGGATGACGGTGTCGGAGGTACTGGCCGTTACTCGGAACTGCTCACTGACGCGGCGGACGGCATCGAATGTTGGTGCAGGTCACAGTGCGGACCATTCGTCCTTGTGGCCGAAGCCAGTGCGGTTGTTGATCAAGCGCAGCCAGGTCGGGGCCACTGCCCACATCGCTGTGCGTTCCATTGCGGCAACGAGCGTAGCGTCGGCTACGACGAAGGGGAATCGCGCGCTGTAGATGTCCCAAGCGGCATTCCGATCGTCTCCTTCGAGCCGTTGGCACCGCCCCCGTCCCTGCACGCCCGTCAGGTCACTCCATTCCTGGCCGTCCTGCTGGGCGGTGAAGGCCACCTGAGCCGGGGACTGGTCCTGCAGGGCTCGGCCATGCCGAGTGCTGGTGGACGTCACGAAGACCAGTGCGGGCCTGGGGCCCGTGGCCGGGGCATACAAGACGGCGCAGGCCCCCGGACCGCTCTCGTCCACATAGGCAAGGGTCATTGTCGTGTAGCTGGCGAGCGATTGGCGGATAGCGGCCGGCATCGGCGGGGTGGTGCCTGCGTTCACTGAGGTTCTTTTCCCTTCCTCAAGAGATATCGACACAGGTGGCAAGGGTTCGGCAGCGGGCCGGGACCCGGCGTCGTCAAATGGTCCGCCTGTCGTCCGCCAGTGACGGACGGCTCGGCGGGTTTCCCAGGGCTCACTCGGTGTCGTGAGCACCGAGGATCCTGTTGGAGAGGCGGAAGAACTGTTCGCGCTCAGCCGGCGACAGTTCTCCCAGGAGCA
>DASZLR010000087.1:0-2340 GCA_035552275.1 Pseudonocardiaceae bacterium
GCCCCGCTCGATGTCGGTCTGTTCGGTCCGGACTCCGTGACGTGGCAACTGCACGCCGACCCGGCGATGGTGATCGCCGGCTTCACCAGCCTTTTCCTGGAGGCGCTGCATCCGCGTGCGGTCGCGGCCATCGTGCAGAATTCCAACTTTCGGTCCGATCCGCTGGGCCGGCTGTTTCGCACGGCCGACTATGTCGCTCTCACCACGTACGGCACCTCCCACCAGGCACGTCAGGCCGGCGCGACGGTGCGGTCGATCCATCGCCGGCTGCGCGCCACCGATCCGCGCACCGGCCGCGGGTTCCGCATTGACGAACCGGACCTCCTGCTGTGGGTGCACTGTGCTGAGGTGTCGTCGTTCCTGGACGTCACCCGCCGGGCGGGGTTCCCGCTCACCGACCGGCAGGCCGACCGTTACCTGGCCGAGCAGCGGCGCGGCGCCGCGCTGGTCGGGCTGCACGAGGACGAGGTGCCTGGCTCGCGGGCAGAGCTCGCCGCCTACTTCGCAGCCGTCCAGAGCACGCTGCGGCGCACTGACGACGCCGAGGAGATTTTTCGGTTCCTGCGCTGGATGCCGGTTCCGGCCCGGTACCAACCGCTGATGCCGGCCTACTCCGTGTTTGTCGCCCACTTGGCGTATTCGCTGCTGCCGGACTGGGCGATTGACTTGTTCGGCCGTGAACCGTATCCGTCCGGCGGGGCGACAATGTTGGTCCGCACACTGCGTTCCGGCGCCCTCGCGGTGCCCCGGTGGGTTCGCCGGCTCGCGCCGAAAAACCATCTCGGCCAAGCGATCGAGCGACTCGGCCCGGACGCGGCGCCCTCGCCCGCCCGGCTGCCACCTGGGTAGCCGAACGGGCGGACAACCGGTCAGTGTCAACCGGTCAGGGACCGGCGGCCTGGAAGGGCACGATCAACGCCGCCGGCTGGTTTCCCGACTTTCCCGACGTGCCCGACGGTGATTCCGGCGCGCGGTCCGCATTCGTCGGCTCGGGATAATCCACCGGATCGTCGGCCAGATCAGCGTTGTCGGCCAGATCGGCGCCGCCAGTGTTGTCGGGCGCCGGCTCGATCCGCTCGGACACCGCCTGCACGGCCGCGACCGTGCGCTCGGCGGCCGCGCGGATCGACTTCAGCGCCTCCCGGTTGGCGCGTTTGACCTCTGCCTTCCGCGCCGCCGCGACGGCCACCGGGTCCTCGACCGGCTCGACGCCGTGACGGGATCGGCTGGTCGATCGTCGGGCGCTGGCGACGAACGGGGCCAGTATGTCGTGCAGTCTCGTGGCGTTCTCGGCGGAAAGGTCAATCGAGTAGTCGACACCGTCCAATCCGAAGCGCACGGTTTCGTCCGCCTGGCCGCCGTCGACATCGTCGACCAGTTCCACCACGGTCTTGCGAGCCACGTTTCCCCTCGGGTCCCAGGTTGTTTGTCGGCACATCCGGCCTCCCGCGCGTTGCGCGCGGCGGATCCGCTCCAGGAAGGATACGAGAACAATAACCGCACAGGTCGCACGGCGGTCACGACGAGGACACGTCTGCTGGTTGCCGGTCGGTCGCGGAGGGGTCGAGGGCAAGTTGCCCCGAGTCGGCGTCGTAGTCGAACAACTCAGCGTAACGGCCCCAGTCGATCGCGGTGTCCAACTGCTGCTGGGCGTCCTCGGTGGAGAACGACCGGCGCAGCAGGTCGAGGAAGAAGCCGTCGCGCAGCTCGCCGTTGGCCGAGGAGTTCAGCGCCCGCCAGACCGTCCGCACCAGCGGCGCGCCTTCGCGGGCCTGCTCGGCGAAGATCGTCTTGCTGTGCTGGATGTCGGCGGTGGTGAACTCCGCGCCGGTGGGGGTGATCTCCAGGTCCGCGTCGGTGACGGCGAGGAAGTCGAGCATGGTCGCCGCGTCCACCAGCGGCAACAGGTCGTCGATCTCGAAGTTCAGCTCGGCGGCGATGTCCGGCAGGTCCACCCGGCCGCCCCGGGCGTGCACGATCTCGACCAGGCCGGCCAGCCCGCCCACCGACACCGCCGGCAGCGGCCGCGCGGTCGGCGTGGCGTGCGCGGGCTCGACCTCCGGCTGGTCCGGCTCGCGACCGGTGAGCAGCCCGTACAACTCGTCCACCAGCGCGTCGAATGCCGGCGAGCGGCGATCCCGGGGCCGGTCCAGCGGCACCGGCACCTCGGCTCGGATGTGTCCAGGATTACTGCCCAGCACCACCACCCGGTCCGCGAGCAGCACCGCTTCCTCGATGTTGTGCGTCACAATGCACACCGATCTGGTCGGGAACCGCTGGCCGGTCCACAACGCCATCAGCTCGTTGCGCAGGTTCTCGGCGGTCAGCACGTCCAGCGCG
>DASZLR010000088.1:0-32890 GCA_035552275.1 Pseudonocardiaceae bacterium
CAGGCCTTGAAGGTATCACTAAAATTCGGACAAATCAGTGTCTTCAGACATAACTCCGTTGATCGTCCTGACGATCTCCGGAGCGAGGAACACGCGGACGCGTCTCGACGAGCGAATCTCGACGATCAGGCCGGCATCGACCAGCCGCTGGACCGCGGTGGTGGCCGCGCGGTGCGTCACGTTCAGCACCTTGGCCGCCCTGGCGATCGTCATCGCCGGGGTCTCGAACAGCGCGTCCACGAGCGATGGCACGGTACCGGTCGAACGCGGCGTGGACACTCGCTTCCGATAGGACTCCCGCAGGCGATGCAAAGCAGCTGCCCGACCGGTGGCATCGACCGCCTGGTTGGCCAGCACCTTGAGGAAGAACCGCACCCAGCCGGTCCAGTCACCCTGCGTGCTGACTGCCAGCAGCCGGGCGTAGTACTCGTCTCGGCGAGGCTCCAGATACGCCGAAAGGTCCAGCAGCGGTCCGGGCAGCAGGCCCCATTCGGCCAGGAGCAGGGTCACCAGCAGCCGGCCTACTCGGCCATTGCCGTCCACGAAGGGATGGATGGCCTCCAACTGGTAGTGCAGGCATGCGATCGCGATCAACGGCGGCAGACCATGGTCGGCGTGCAGATACTTCTCAAACGCGTCCAGGCACTCCCAGAGTCGATCGATCGGTGGCGGCACATAGGTCGCGGTGTCGAGCACGCAGCCAGGCGATCCGATCCAGTTCTGCGATCGCCGAAAGTCGCCCGGCGTGCAGTGGCCACCGCGAACACCGGTCAGCAGGATCTCGTGTGCCTGGCGTAGCAGGCGCAGGCTCACCGGCAGGACACGATCAGGCGCCAGCACATGGTCCATGGCCGAGACGTAGTTCGCCACCTCACGAACATCCGAGTGGTCATCGTCCCGAGGACGCTCGACTTCGAACAACGCCAACTCCGAGAGCGTGGCCTGGGTGCCCTCGATGCGGCTGGACAGAACGGCTTCCCGACGGACGATCGCCTGGGCGAGCAGCTGGGCGTTGGGCAGGGTGCGGCCGATGCCCGCCAGTTCACCGATCGCCCGGTCGGCCAAGGACAGCTCGGACACGAGCGCGGCATCAAACGACAGATCGGGAGGCAACGGCGGCGGGACGAACGCGTCAAACCCTTGTTCGGTCCGGACGACGTGCGTCCACTGTCGCTCGCTCCACTCATCGAGGCGCATCGACCACTCCCGAACTCGCCGCCAAACTGTGCTACCCAAACGACCGTCAAGTATCACTACTGGCCAACTATGATACCTCCAAGCCGCGAAGGTATCACTCGATATCGGACGGTACGATATCAATCGTGCAATCCGGACAAGATGACAGCGCGGGCGACTCCGGCCCAGCCGAGATGCCGACCACGAAGACTCCGTTTCGGACGACGCCCCTGCCCCTTGGCGAGTGTTTGGTCGACAACATCGACTGCGTTGCCGAAGTCCTGGCTCTCATCGAGGGCGAGGACTTTCGCTAGCCAGTGGGGCTGGTGGTTGGCGGGACCGCCGTCGCTGCGCTGGTCGGATCGGAGCCATCCGGCACCTCGGTGATGCCCGACAGCTTCCAGTCCGCGCAACCACCGTTGGTCGGGTTGCCGGCCAGATCGCCGATGAAACGGGGCGGGTTCCGCTTCACCACGCCATCGACCGTGAGCTGGATGGCGACCATGACGCTGGCTTTGCACTGGTCGTCGTCCAGTTCAGTCACCGCGCCGTCGAGGATCTTGGCCGTGCTGACCGACTTCTGCGCCGCGATCTTGGCCTTGGCGGCAACCCGGTCGGTGTTGAGCAGTCCAGTGTGCAGATCACCGGTAGTGGACTGCAACCACCGGTCCAAGCTGCCATCGAAATCGCGGTAGTCGAACGTGTTCAGATTCTGCACCGCCGTTTCAGCGGCTCGCAGCACGTCGGTGCGCATCGCGGCGAGCCGGGTGGAGTCGCTGGCGGAGACCGACGCCCACCAGCCACCGAACGCGCCGGCGGACAGAAACGCGACGGACGCCAACGTGATCGCGGCGATCAGCACCGCGCGGGCCGTCCGACGACGAAGTAATGCGGGTAAGGCGCCCTCGCTCATCGGGCCACGGTACTCAGCAGCCGGCGTTGGTGGCGGCCTGATTGGAGAACGTGTCGATGTCGCTGATCTTCCACTGGCCGTTGACCCGCTGCGCCGCGACCGCGAACTGAGCGCCGGCGTAACTGGTCTGGTTGATGTCGGTGCGGGTGTCCGACTGGTCGGCGAACACCAACACCCTGGCGAGATCGCCCTGCAACGACTCCACACCCGAGTTGACGACCTGCGTGGTGAGGATCAGCTTCTGCTGCGGCGCATTCTGCTGCACCGTCTTGTACAGATTGTTGTACTGGCACAACGCCTTGCCGGTCAGCAGGTTCTGGGCGGCCTTCTTGGTGTCATCGATGTTCGTGTACTTGTAGGAGAAGATCGTGTTCACCGAGTTGTTGACCTGGCCGATGACCTGGCTGGTGGTGGCGTTGTCGGTGAGCGCCGAGTTGTTGTTGGCCTGGCCGGCGGCGTTGGCCTGCAACCCGAACCAGGCGGCCAATCCGCCGAACACCACGGTCGCCAATCCCAGCGCCAGCACGACGACCAGCGGCGAAGTCCGCTGCGGCTGACCTTCCCCGGCCGACCATCCAGCCCCGGCCGACGATCCAGCCGTGGTCGGCCGCCAGGCCACCGCCTGCCGCCATCCCCCGGCCTGGCCGGCCAGCTGAGGCTCGGCTTCGGCCGACGGCTGAGCCGATTCCGACACCTGCTCGGGCTCGGACCTCGGTCGCGGGGACGGCTTCGGCACCGGCGTGGTCTGGGGCTCGACCGCGGGCTCAGGCACGGCGTCGGGCTCGGCCCTGGTTTCCGGCTCGGCCCTGGTTTCGGGTTGGGGCTTGGCTTCCGGCTCGGCCGGATCGGTGATCGCGGGAAGCACCGCGGTCGACTCGACGGCCGCAGGTTCAGTCGACTCGGCCGGCTTCGGCTCGGCCTGGGCGCCGGGGTGGCGCAGGCCGGCGACCTTCGGCCGGCGAGCGGGCGGTGTCGTCGGCGGGACCGGACGGCGGCGGGACGGTGGCATGGCGTGTCGTTCCTCTGCGGCTCAGTGTCCGGTGGAGCTGGTGGTCGACGGGGCCGTCGTAGCCGAGCCGGTCGAGCCGGACGGGGCCGGGGCGCCCGAGGTGCTGCTCGAACCCGAGCCCACCGGGACCTGGCCGATGCTCGACAGCTTCCAGTTCGAGCAGCCGCCGTTGGCGGGCGTGCCGCCCATATCACCCTGGATGCGCGTTTCCTCGACCTTGGGAGTACCGGTCGCCGGAGTCACGGTGACCTGCACGGCGACGATCACGCTGGCCTTGCACTGGTTGTCGTCCAGTTCGGTCACCGCGCCGTCCAGGATCTTGGCCGTGGTGATCGTCTTGGCCTGCTGGATCTGGGTCTTGAAGTTCGCCCGGCCGCTGTTGATGTCGTTGTACAGGGTGCCGGTGGACGATTGCAGCCACAGGTTCAGCCCGGCGTCGACATTGCGGTAGTCCAGCGTGTTGAAGTTCTGCACGCCGGTCTCGCCGGCGCGCAGCACGTCGTCGCGCATCGACGCCATCTTGGTCGAGTTGCTCAACCCGACCGACGCCCACCAGCCGCCGAACGCGCCCGCGCACAGGAACGCCACCGAGGCCAGCGCCAGCGCGGCGATGAACACCGGAAAAGCCGTTCGGCGCCGACGCAGTCCACGGATGCCACTGGGATTCTCGTTGTGGGCCTGGTACTCGCTGGTGGCACCGCTCGTGGTGCTGCCGGTTGGGTCGCCGTTGGTCACCTGGCCAGCCTCCGCCGCGTGCGCGCCAGCCGCATCCGCAACCACGCCCACGGCCGACCCCGCGCCAGTGCGGTCGTCAGGTTCGGTGTGCATAAGGCTCTCCATCATAGGGCGGGCATGTCATGACGCCGTGTGGTCGCCAGCCACGTTCAGCGGCATTTGTCAAGGTCATCAGGGGTGGTCAACCCAGTCCTAGCAGGCTGGCCAGCGATGTCGGCCCGACGCCCGAGCCACCGGTCACGGTTCCAGGGGTGGCCGCCGAACTGGCGGAGCCCGACGAACCGGCCGACGAGGAACCCGGCGCCGCGCTGGTCTTGCCGCCGTAGGGGGCGTTCTGCGCGCCGCGCACGTCGGTGCCGGTGGACGGCGGCTCGGCGCAGTAGGCGTTCGTGTTCACCGCCGACTGGCTGGTGTCGGTGCCCGCCTGGTGCGGCGTGCCCTGGTAGCCGTTCGTGCACACCATCGGGTCGAACAGGTTCAGCACAATGCCCAAGTGCGCGGTGCCGTCGCCGGGTACGACGGTCGTGGTGGCCGCCGAGATCTCCGGGTAGGCCACGAACATCAGGTCCAGGTTCTGCTGCCGGTTCACCAGGATGTTCGCCGTGGTGAGCAGGTTGGCCAGGACCGAGCCCAGCCCGGGCCCGGTCTCGTTCAGCAGGTCGGTGAGCTGGGTCGCGGCCAGCGGCACGTTGTTGATCAACGTCCGGATCTGCGGATCGGACGTCTTGAGCTGGGCGGCCAACTGCTCCAGCGAACCGCTGAACGACTCGATGTCGGCGGCGTCCTTGTTCTGGGTGTCCAGAACGGTCCCGCCGGAGTTCAGCAACTGGATGGTCTGCGGCAGCTGCGCCTGCGCCGCCGAGGTGAAGCGGGACAGCTCGTCCAGCAGCTTCTGCAGGTCCGGCCCGGTGTTGTTGAACGCGTTGTCCAGTTCGTCCACTGTGGTCTGCAACGACTGGATGGGCACCGACGCGGCCAGGCTGTCGACGTTGCGCAACAGGTCCTGGGTGGGCAGCGGGATGCTGGTGGCCGACTGCGGGATCTCCGAGCCAGTGACCAGGTACGGGCCGCTGTCCGTGTTGGGCACCAGGTTCACGTACTGCTCGCCGACCGCCGACTTGTCCGCGACCTGGGCCTTCAGGTCCGACGGAATCTTCGACGAGCTGGAGTTGATGGTCAGGTCGAGCTGCACGCCGTCCGGTTGCAGCCGCATCGCGGTGACCTTGCCGACCTGGATACCGCGGTAGTCCACTTCGGAGTTGACGAAGATGCCGCCGCCGTTGGCGAGGTCCATTTTCACCGTGTAGGTGGGGTTGATGAAGGAGCTGCCGATACCGGCGTAGCGCATCGCCGCGTACACCACGCCGACGACGCCGACGACGGCGAACACCAGCAGCTTGACGATCACGCTCCTGGTCAGCATCAGCAGCCTCCCAACAGCGAGCCGAGCAAGCTGGTCAGCCCGTTCGTGCACTTCGCGCCGCCGCTCGGCGGTGGTTGCGTGGTGCTCAGCGGCAACGGCGAGGTGCCGGAACTCGTGCCGCCGACGCCGGGCAGTGGCGGAATGATGCTCTGCTTGGACCGGCCCAGCGCGTTCAACAGGTCCTGCAGGTTCAGGTCCAGGTTGGCGTACAGGTTCTCGTAGTCGCCCTTGACGCCGGACGCCGCCTGGTCGGTGAACGGGTAGGTGAGCAGGATCTGCAGGGCGTTGGGCAGGTCGGAACCGGCCGCGCCGAGCTGTTGCAGGGTCGGCTGCAACGCCTTGAGGTCGGCGACCAGGTCGGCCTGGCTGGCGTTCACCGTGTTCACCGCGACGCCGGACAGGTTGGTCAGCGCCTGCAACATGCTGACCAGCTGGGTCCGCTGACTGTTCAAAGTAGACAGACCGGGGCCGATGTTGGTCAGCACGCCGGCGATCTGGTCACGCTGCGCGGCCAGCGTCGCGGACAGCCGGTTGACCCCGTCCAATGCCTGGGTGATGTCCGCCGAGTGCGCGTTCAGGTCCGCCACCAGTTTGTCCACATTGGACAGAAGGTCGCGGATCTGCGGCTCGTTGCCGACGGTGACCTGGTTCAGCTCCTGGGCGATGGTGCGGACCTGCTGGATGCCGCCGCCGTTGAGCACCAGGGACAGCGCGCCCAGCACCTCCTCGACCTCGACGTTGCGGTTGGTCCGGGACAGCGGGATGGCCGCGCCGTCGGCGAGCTTGCCGGTCCCGCCGGTGGTCGGGGCGACCAGCTCGATGTACTTCTCACCGAGCAGGCTGGACTGTCGCAGCTCGGCGTCCGCGTTCGCCGGCAGTGTGACGTCGCCGTTGACCGTCATCGTGACGTCGGCGGTCCAGTTCGCCTTGTTCAAGGAGATCGAGTCGACCTTGCCGACCGCCACGTCGTTGACCTTGACCCCGGACTGCGGCACCAGGTCGAGCACGTCGGCGAACTCGGCGTGCACCGTGTAGGGGTGCGAGCCGAGGTTGGCGCCGCCGGGCAGCGGCAGGCTGTACACGCCGTCGAACTGGCAGCCGGACAGCACCAAAGCCGCCGCGCCGACGGTCGCCGCTACCAACAAAGCAGGTCGCCTGATCACTGGCCACCTCCCGACGGTGTGCCGTACAGGGTGGTGGCCAGCGGCAGCGGCAGCGTCGGCAGCTTGCCGTTCTGCAGGTTCGACAGCACCGAGGCCGGCGAGGGCAGCGGCACCAGTCCGTTGATCACCGGGGCGAGCTGGTCGCAGATGCCGGCCAGGGTCTGCGGCAGGCTGCTCGGGGTGAGCTGCCGCAACAGCTTGCACACCTCGACGATCGGCGGGTTGGTCAGCTCGTTGATGTCCGCGCGGGCGTCCAGCGTGCCACCGGCCGCGTTGTAGGCGTTGACCACATTGGACAGTGTCAGCGGCGCGACGTCCAGCACCTCGGCCAGCGAGGACCGCTCGTCCACCAGCACCTTGGTCACCCCGGCCAGGTTGTCCACATTGGATTTCAGCGCGGCCCGGTTGTCGCTGATGAAGCCCTGCACCTGGCCCAGCGAGATACCCAGCTGGTTGACCGCCTGTGCCAGATTGCCCTTCTCGCTGGCCAGGAACCCGGTCACGTTGGACAGCGACTGGTTGAACTGCTGCACCTGGGCGTCGTTCTGGGCGAGCGTGGTGGTGAACTTCGCCAGGTTGTCCACCGTGCTGAACAGGTCGCCCTGGTTCTGCTCCAATGTGGACGCCAGACCGGCGAGCTGGGTGATGGTGTCGTGCAGGTTCTGCCCGTTGCCGTTGAGGTTCGCGGCGGTGGAGTTGAGCAGATTGGACAGTGCCCCGTTGGCGTTGACGCCGTTCGGGCCGAGGTCGACCGCCAGCTTGTTCAGGCTGTTGTAGAGCTGGTCCAGCTCGACCGGGGTGGCCGTGCGGGAGGCCGGGATCACCGCGTTGTCCGCGATGGTCGGCCCGCCGGTGTACACCGGGGCAAACTGCACGTACCGGTCGGACACCACCGACGGCGCCACGACCACCGCGTCCGCGCCGGCCGGGATCTTGATGTTCCGGTCCACCGACATGACCACCCGGACGAGGGTGCCCTCCGGATCGACCGAGTCTACCGAGCCGACCTTCACGCCGAGCACCCGCACGTCCGAGTTCGCCGAGATCCCGATGCCCTGGCTGAAGTACGCGGTGATCTTCCGCGAATTGCCGTTGACGAAGATGAACCAGACCACCGCGGCGGCGATCAGCGCGAGCACGCAGGCCAGCGCTACGCCCCGGGCGAGATCCTTGGTGAACCTGCTCTGGAAGGTCATGGCAGGCACCCCTGGCTGTTGATGATGCCGATCGACGGCGGGAGCAGGCCGCAGATGTAGTTGTCGAACCAGCGCCCGTTGCCGACCGCGTTGGTGAACACCCGGACGAACGGCGCGAGCAGTTGGATGCCCTGGGCGAGGCTGCTCTGGTTGTCCTTGAGCATGGTGGTGAACTGGTTCAGCGAGGTGAGCACCGGGCCGAGCTGCTTCTGGTTGTCGTTGACCAGCCCGGAAAGCTGGGTGGCCAGGTTGGTGGTGCCGGTGAGCAGGGCGGCGATCGCGCTCTCCCGCTCCTGCAACATGCCCAGCAGCACGTCACCGTCGCTGATCAGCTTCTGCACCTCGGTGTCCCGGTCGGCCACCGTCTGGGACAGCTGGCTGGTGTTGGACAGCAGTTGGGCGAGTTGGGCGTCCCTGGACGAGATGGTCTTGGACAGCGCGGACAGCCCGTCCAGCGCCTGCTTCACGTCCGCCGGGGTGTTGGCGAACGTTTGCGACAGCACGGTGAAGCTCTGCGCGAGTTGCTGGGTGTTGAGCTGGTCGACGGTCTGCGACAGCCCGCTGAAGGCCTGCAGCACGTCATAGGGCGAGGTGGTCCGGCTGACCGGGATCGGCGCGTTCGGCGACAGCGCCTGCGTGCCCTGCGGGTCGATCGACACGTACTTCGAGCCGAGCACGGTCTTGATCTCGATGTCGGCGGTGCTCTGGTCGCCCAGCCAGGCGTCCTTCACCTTGAAGGTGACCTTGACGTGGTCGCCGTCCAGTCCGACGCTGCTGACATGGCCGACGGTCACCCCGGCGATCTCCACGTCGTCGTTGGGCACCAGGCCGGCGGCCTCGGTGAAGTCCGCGCTGTAGGTGGTGCCGCCGCCGATGATCGGCAGGTCGTTGGAGAAGTACGCGGTGATCACCACCAGTGCCAGCACGGTCAGGCCGACCGCGGCGGTGACGTAGGGATTGCGCTCCTTGTACGACCTCATCCCGTGCACCTCGCCTGGGAGACCGGCTCCAGCGGAATGGTGACCGGGGTGTTGGTCACCGGCAGCGTCAGCGAGCCGCCCGCCGAGCAGAGGAAGAAGTTGAACCACGAGCCGTAGCTGGCGGTCGGGATCAGCGTGCTCAGCTTCTGCGGCAGGTACTGGATGAAGTGCTGCACCGTGCTCTGACTGTTGTCCAGGTTCTGGCTCAACACGCCCAGCCCGGCGATGTCGGCCTTCAGGGGCGCGCGGCCCTGGTCGAGCAGCCCGGCGGTGGTGTTGGCCAGGTCGCCGAGCGCGCCGATCGCGTCCGAGATCGGCTGCCGGTCCTGGGCCAGCCCGGAAACCAGTTGCTGCAACGTGACGATCACGCTGGAGAGTTGGCCGGTGTGCGCGTTCACCGTGTTCAGCACCGTGTTCAGGTTGTCGATGACCTGGCCGATCACCTGGTCCTTGTCGGCGATCGTGCTGGTCAGCGAGGCCGTGTTGGCCAGCAGGTCCTGCACGGTCGAGCCCTCGCCCTGGAACACCTGGATGATCTCGTAGGACAACTGGTTCACGTCGTCCGGCGACAGCGCGGCGAACAGCGGCTTGAACCCGTTGAACAGCGCGGTCAGGTTCAGCGCCGGCTTGGTCTGCGCCAACGGGATCTGGCCGCCGGTGGGCAGGGCGGCGTTCGGGTCGCCCGGACCGCGGTCCAGCGCGATGTACCGCTGGCCCACCAGGTTCCGGTACATGATCGCGGCGGTCACCGAGGCGGGCAGCGAGACGTCGTTCTCCACGGTGAACTTCACCTCGGCCTGCCGCCGGTCGACCACGCTGATCTGCTCGACCTGGCCGACCTTCACCCCCGCGATCCGCACGTCGTCGCCGACGTGCAGTGAGTCCACATCGGAGAATCGGGCGCTGTAGTCGTTGGTGCCGGTGAAGTTGACGGTCGCGATGGTGAAGCCGAGCACGGCGGTGGCCGCCACGGTGACCACTACGAAGATCACCAGTTTGACCAGCGGGCCGGTGAGACTCCTCATTGGACGTTCACCTCGGCTCCCCGGAACAGCGGGCCGACCAGCAGGCTGGACCAGCCGGGCACGTTCTGCGGCGTGGTGCCGAGTTGGTCGGCGAGCAGGTCGGACAGGAAGCCCGCCTCGGCCGGCGAGTTCGGCAGGCCAAGATCACCGGTCACCGAGGCCGCTGTGCCGGCGGACGGCAGCACGCCGCCGGAACTGGTGTTGGCCGCCGGCGGGTGGCTGGACCCGTCCTGGATCGGGCCGTCCGGGGCGTACTGCGGGAACGGGTTGGGCATCGGGTTGAGGTCGTAGCAGCGCGGACCGCGGTTGTCCTGGTACGCCGGGGTGTCCGTGCCCGCCACGTACTTGCCGCGGCTGACCGACACCGAGATCCGGGCGTGCAGGCCGGGTTGGTTGGTGCCGGCGCCGAACGCCTGGTCGACGTTCTTCTCGTTGGCCGCCATCTGCTTGAGGAAGCACGGGTACTCCGGCGAGTACCGAGCCAGTGTGTCCAATGTGGGCAGGCTGTTCGCGCCAAGCTGGATCAGGTTGTTCTGGTTGGCGGCCAGGAAGTTCTGCAGGTTGTCCGACGCGGCGGTCAGCGTTGAGTACAGAGTGGACAGTTGGCTCGCCTGGCTGGCCACGGTCTGCGAGGTCACCGTCAGGTCGGACAGCGCGTTGAGCAGGTGCGGCGCCGCCTGGTTGTAGGTGTTGGTGACCTGGGTCAGGGCGCTGAGGTCGTGTTCCAGGGTGGGCAGCTGTGGGTTGAGCTGGCCGGTATAGCTGGCGAGCTGGTCGATGGTCTGGCGTAGCTGGGGGCCGCGGTTCTGCAACGCGGTGGCGATCGCGGTCAGCGTGGTGGACAGCTTCTGCGGCTGGACCGCCTGCAACACCGGCATCAGGTCGTCGAGGACCTTCTCGACCTCGATCCCGCTGGCGGTGCGGTCCTGGCCGATGCTCGTCCCGGAGGCGATCGGGACCGACGACGGGTTGGCCGGGACCTCCAGGTCCACGTACCGCTGGCCGAACAGCGTGGTGGGCAACAACTCGGCGGTGACGTTGGACGGGATCTGGTCCACCAGGCCGGGATCCAGCGACAGGTCGAGCACCGCGCCGTCGCCGGTGGAGCTGACCGACTTCACCGAGCCGACCAGCATGCCGTGCACCTTGACGTCGTCCCCGGCGCTCATCTCGTTGCCGGCGTGGTCGGTGGTCAGGCTGACCGGCACGACCGTGCTGAACGCCTTGTTGTAGACGAGCACGGTGACCGCGAGGAAAGCCACGACCAGTGCCACCAGCAGCAGGCCGAGCAGTCGTCTCCGCAGCGCGATCATCCGGTGATCCTCACCGTCGTCGTCGCGCCCCAGATCGCCAGGCTGAGGAACAGGTCCAGCACGTTGATCGCGACGATCGCGGTGCGCACCGCCTTGCCGACCGCGACGCCGACGCCGGCCGGGCCGCCGCTGGCGCGATAGCCGTAGTAGCAGTGCGTGAGGATCACCACGATGGCGAACACCAGCACCTTGCCGAAGGACCACAGCACGTCCTGCGGTGGCAGGAAGAGATTGAAGTAGTGGTCGTAGGTGCCCGAGGACTGCCCGTAGAACTGCACGGTGATCTCGCGGGAGGCCACATAGGACGTGAGCAGTCCCAGCACGTACAGCGGGATGATCGCGATGAAGCCGGCGATGATCCGGGTGGTGACCAGATACGGCAGGCTCGGGACGCCCATCACTTCCAGCGCGTCGACTTCCTCGGAGATCCGCATCGCGCCGAGCTGCGCGGTGAAGCCGGCGCCGACGGTGGCCGACAGCGCCAAGCCGGCGACCAGTGGGGCGATCTCCCGAGTGTTGAAGTACGCCGACACGAAACCGGTGAACGCGGCGGTGCCCAGCTCGTTCAGCGCGGTGTAGCCCTGGAGGCCGACGACCAGGCCGGTGGCGAGGGTCAGGCCGGCCATCACGCCGATGGTGCCGCCGATCACGGCCAGCCCGCCGGAGCCGAAGCTCACCTCGGACAGCAGCCGCAGGATTTCCTTGGTGTACCGGCGAAGCGCGCGCGGCGTCCAGGCCAGGGCCTTGAGGTAGAAGCCCATCTGGTCGCCGAGGCCGTCCAGCGTCACCAGCGGCCGGCCGGCGATGCGGCGGGTGCGTTCGCTCACGGAGGTCATCGCCGGTCAGCCAATCTTCGACGGGACGACTTGCAGGTAGATGCCGGTCAGCACCACGTTCACCAGGAACAGCAACAGGAAGGTGATGACCACGGACTGGTTCACCGCGTCGCCGACGCCCTTCGGTCCGGGCGGCGGGTGCAGGCCCCGATACGCCGCGACCACCGCGGCGATGAAGCCGAAGATGACCGCCTTGATCTCGCCGATCCACAGGTCCGGCAGCTGGGCGAGGGCGCTGAAGCTGGACAGGTACGCGCCCGGCGTGCCGCCCTGCATGATCACGTTGAAGAAGTAGCCGCCGAGCACGCCGACGACGCTCACCATGCCGTTGAGCAGAATCGCGACCAGCATCATGGCCAGCACGCGGGGCACGATCAGCCGCTGGATCGGCGAGACGCCGAGCACCTCCATCGCGTCGATCTCCTCGCGGATGGTGCGGGCGCCGATGTCCGCGCAGATCGCCGAGCCGCCCGCGCCGGCCACCAACAGCGCGGTGACCAGCGGGCTGGCCTGCTGGATGATCGCCAACACGCTGGCCGCGCCGGTGAACGACTGCGCGCCCAGCTGCTTGGTCAGCGAGCCGAGCTGCAGCGCGATCACCGCGCCGAACGGGATGGACACCAGCGCGGTCGGCAGGATCGTGACGCTCGCGACGAACCAGGACTGCTGGATGAACTCGCGAGTCTGGAATGGACGCCGGAAGATGTTGACCGAAACGTCGATCCCCAGCCCGAACAGCCGACCGGTCTGCCGGATCGCTCCGGCGCCCGGGATCGGCCGCGACTCGGTGGACGCGCTCACCGGCCGTCACCCCGCGGTTCGCCGCCGCCCTCGGGCTTGTGGAACCAGTCGGCCTCGCCGGGCAGCTGGGCGACGTGCTGGGGCGGCAGCTCGCCCTGGAAGCCGGGCATTGTCGGCGGACCCTCGGGAGCCGACGGCGTGATCGGCGAGGGACCCGGCCGGCGGGCGGTCAGGCCGGCGGCTGCGGTGCTGATCCCGTAGCGGCGGCGCTCCTCCGGGTTGAGCGACTCGATGATCGCCTGGCGGGCCGTTTCCGGGAGGGTGTGCAGCATCCGCATCACCCGGTCCTGCCGGCGGCGAACCGCCTGCCGCTCGGGGAGTCCGGGCGTGGGCTGCATCTGCGGGGAAATCCCCTGAATCTCGTCCACGCCGCCGTCGTGGTGACCGGCCTCGGCGTGCGCGGCCTCGATCGCCATGGTGGCCGCGTCCTTCTCCTCGGACATGCCGATCGGGCCGACCCGGCGGCCGTTGAGGAACTGCGACACCACCGGCTCGTCACTGGTCAGCAATACCTCGCGCGGCCCGAACATCACCAGTTCGCGCCGGTACAGCATGCCGAGATTGTCCGGCACGGTCCGGGCGATATTGATGTTGTGCGTGACGATGAGAATCGTGGCGTCGATCTGGGTGTTCAGGTCGATCAGCAACTGGGAGATGTACGCGGTGCGCACCGGGTCCAGCCCGGAGTCCGGCTCGTCACACAGAATGATCTCCGGATCGAGGACGAGGGCGCGGGCGAGGCCGGCGCGCTTGCGCATACCGCCGGAGATCTCGCCGGGCAGTTTCGCCTCGGTGCCGGCCAGGCCGACCATCTCCATCTTCTCCAGCACGATGCGCCGGATCTCGGCCTCCGACTTCTTCGTGTGCTCCCGCAGGGGAAACGCGATGTTGTCGTAGAGGTTCATCGAGCCGAACAGCGCGCCGTCCTGGAACAGCACCCCGAACAGTTTCCGGGTCGCGTAGAGCTGGCGTTCCGAACACGACACCGTGTCCACGCCCTCGATCACGCACTTGCCGTGTTCCGGCTTCAGCAGACCGATCATGGACTTCAGGAAAACGGACTTACCAGTTCCCGACGGGCCGAGCATGACCGACACCTCGCCGGCCGGCAGGGTCAGACTCACGTCCCGCCAGATGGTCTGTCGGCCGAAGGACTTGGTCAACCCCTCGACGACAACCTCGACACCCATCAGACCTCCTGCGAGCCCGTTCTCGTCGGCCAGCCCTCATCGTGTCCACTCGGCCCGAGTGCAGCACGGCGCGACGCCCGAACGAGTGACGTCATCCGAGTGCAACGACCGGACGGTCGAGAGGTTACTCACCAGTTAGTCGATCAACCAGGCGAGCTTCACTCGACCGTATGCCGCAGCGTGACGTGGCACACGGTCCGGAACGGTAATGCTTCACTCTCCGAAACGGCATCAGGGGCACCACCAGGTGTTCGGTGGTGCCCCTGACCTCGATCTTCGCCCGATCGGCGGAACGCACTCGGGCGCGTTGGCCGCGTTCCGTGGCCGGTTGCCGGGTCTGTCCTACTGTCTTACTTGACGGCGATCTTGGCGCCGGCGGCTTCCAGCTTCTCCTTGGCGGCCTCGGCGGCGTCCTTGTTGACCTTCTCCAGGACCGGCTTCGGAGCGGCCTCGACCAGTTCCTTGGCCTCCTTCAGGCCCAGCCCGGAGACGACCTCGCGGACGACCTTGATGACCTGGATCTTCTTGTCGCCAGCGCCCTCAAGGATGACGTCGAACTCGGTCTGCTCCTCGACGACGTCGGCGCCACCGGCAGCGCCCGGGGCAGCCGCGATCGCGACCGGCGCGGCCGCGGTGACCTCGAACTTGTCCTCGAACTTCTTCACGAAGTCGGACAGCTCCAGCAGCGTCATGTCACCGAAGTGGTCCAGCAGCTCATCGGTGCTCAGCTTCGCCATGATGGCGGTTCCTTCCTGGATGTGATGCCACCCGCGCCGGGCGCGGGTCTCGATCGGGTTGGGTGGGTTCAGCTTTCGGCTGAGTCAGCGGACTCAGCCACGGCGGCGGGCTCGGTCTGGTCAGCACCGCCACCTTCGGCGGCCTTCTTGTCCTGCAGCGCGGCGGCCAGCCGGGCGACCTGGGAGGCCGGCGCGGCGAACAGGCCGGCGGCCTTGGTCAAGTTGCCCTTCATCGCTCCGGCCAGCTTGGCCAGCAGCACCTCGCGCGAGTCGAGGTCGGCGATCTTGCTGATCTCGTCCACGGACAGCGGGCGACCATCGAGATAGCCGCCCTTGATGACCAGCGCCTTGTTGTCCTTGGCGAAGTCGCGCAGCGCCTTGGCGGCCTCGACCGGCTCGCCCTTGACGAACGCGATCGCGGTCGGACCGATGAACAACTCGTCCAGGCCCTGCACACCGGCGTCGGTGGCAGCGAGCTTGACCAGGGTGTTCTTGGCGATGCGGTAACTGGAGCCGGCGCCGAGCGCGCGCCGCAGTTCGGTGAGCTGCGTCATGGACAGCCCGCGATACTCGGTGACCAGGGCCGCCGAGCTGGACCGAAATCGGTCCGCGATATCGGCGACGGCAGCGGCCTTGTCGGACCTCGGCACTCCTCGCCTCCTCTCTGTGGCATGTGACGCGGGGTTGCCACCAAAGATCAGGCCCGGAGACTCCGAGAAATGACGAACGCCCCGGCGCGCAGGCCCGGGGCGTGAAGACAGCGCGCACATCGGCGCACTACGATCTTGTTGCCTCGTTCTCCTGCGCGGGCCGCCCGCTACTCGCGGAACCTTGGTTCCCCAACGCCTGGGCGCGGGGGAAGACCAGCGGTCTTCGGTGGAACTGACTTTTATCCTAACAGACCGGGCATGATGGCCAGGATGGGTGCGACCGTGGGTGAGAACTGTGGCTGAGAACGAAGGACCCGATGGCCCGGCCGAGGATCCCGGCAGTTCCTCGCATCCCGCACGGCTGCCCGAGCCGGTGAACCAGCAGCCGCTGGATGCCGAGCAACTGCGCCGGTTTCAGGAATTCCAGGAGTTCCAGCAGTTCCAACGGTTTCAGCAGTACCTGCAGGCCACCCAGGGTGACGGCTTCCAGGCCGCTGGTGGGCAACCGCCGCCGAGCCCGCCGCCCGGCCAGCCACTGCCGTACCCGCCGGCGCCCTATCCGCCGGCGCCCACGCAGCCAGTCCAGGATGTGGGCTCGCAGCTTGCCGGCGTGCAGCAGCAACTGGTCCGGTTGACCGAGACACAGATCAGGATCGACCTCGCGGTCAACCCGCCGTGGTGGCGGAAGTTGTTGCGCAGTCGGCTGATCCGCTGGCTCGTGGCGCTGTTGGTACTGGCGCTGATCGCGATCTGGGGCGTGCCCGCGCTGATCCAGCACTACTTCGGCGGCAACTCCGGCACCTCGGCCGGCACGCCGCGCCCCAACAGCGTGCTGCAGGAACACGAATACGCCACCGGCGTCTACGACGCGGTGCAGTCCGTGTACAAGGCAGTCGCCGACCCCGGGCGGGCGCTGAAGGTGTGCGAGGTGTTCAGCGACAGCGCCCAGCAGCAGTTCGCCACCGCGAACCACGTCGCCGCCACCGCCAATCCGGCCGCCGACTGCGTGCAGGCGCTGGCGATCCTGCGCGGCCAGATCACCGACCAGGTCAACTATGGCGGCGAGGCCGACCCGAACCTGCGGGACCTGCCCGAACCGGGTTCGGGCCAGCAGACGTTCACCGTGCCGTCGTGCTGGGTCAGCGTTTCGGGCGGGCCGGCGCTGGGCAACTTCACGGTCACCCAGGTGTCCACCGGCCAGTGGGCGATCACCGGCTACACGACCGACGCCACCTGCCCGCCGTCCGCAGCCAACACCGCCCCGCCAACACCGACGAGCTAGAAGTACTACCTATGTAGTACACTGGTCGCATGGTGCAAGTGCCCGTACGCATGCTGAACCAGGACACCGCGAGTGTCATGGCAAGGGTTGAGCACGGTGAGACGATCGAGATCACCCGGCATGGCAAGGTGATCGGCCGAATCGTGCCGCCGTCATCGGGAGAACTGGACGACCTGATCGCCGCCGGCAAGGTCGCACCGGCCACGATCCATGGTCCTTTTGTCGCGCCACGAGGACCGTTGATCTCTGGAACGGAAGCCGGGGAATTGATCCGGAACCTCCGTGACGAGGAGCGTTGGTGATCTACCTCGACACGTCCGCGATCGTCAAGCTGATCCGGCCGGAGCTGGAGAGCGACGAATTGGCGCGGTGGCTCAACGAACAGATTCCGCAGCCGATCATCACGTCGAAACTGGCCGAGGTAGAGATCCCTCGTGCCCTGCGTCGGGAGGAGCCGGCGCGGCTGGCTGCCGTGCCCAGCGTGCTGGCGCACATGGATCGGTTCGAGATCGACGACGCCGTCCGCGCCACCGCCGGCGCCTACCCGTTTCGACATTTGCGGTCTCTCGACGCCATTCATCTCGCCACCGCAGACCAGCTTGTGGCATCCGGACAAACCATCACTTCATTCGTGACCTACGACCGCAAGTTGGCCAGCACCGTGCAAGAGGTTGGTTTGAAGGCCGTCGCGCCGGGTCAGCCAAGCTGATCCGGTCGGGTCAGCGGATGCTGCCGACGTCGAGTTGGCGCAGCACCCGGTCCACGATCTCCGGGTCGGCGCCCGGCTCGCTGCGCGCGGACAGCACCGCGCGCCGGGCGGCGGACATCATCTCGGACTGGACCCGCCGGGCCGTCTTGACCCGATCGGCCCGCGCGGCGTAAGCCTCGCGCCGCTCCTCATCGAGAATGTCCGGGCTGATCCGCATCCCGACGTTGATCAGCCGCCGGGCCAGCATCTCCACCAGCTCGTCCGGCAGGTCCTCGGTCTGGGTGATCTCCCGCAGCCGGCGCCGGGCGGCCTTGGTCGCCCGCGTCGCCAGGTCCCGTTCCAGGTCTCGCTCGGCCGCGGTGTCGGCCCGCACGCCCAGCCGGTTGACCAGCCAGGGCAGCGTCAGCCCCTGCACCACGAGGGTGCTCAGCACGACCGCGAACGCGACGAACACGATGACGTTCCGGGCCGGGAACGGAAGTCCACTCTGGACAGTCAGCGGCACGGCGAGGGCGAGCGCGATGGACGCCACTCCACGCATCCCCGACCACCACATGACCACGGTCTCCCGCCAGCCGACCGGGACCTCCATGTCGGAGTGCTTCAACCGGCGCCTGAACCGGGTCAGCCAGGACGCCGGCAGCAGCCACGCCAGCCGGACCACCACCACGACCCCGGCGACGATCCCGCCCCAGGCCAGCATCTGGCCCAGCCGGCCGCCGGCCGAGCCGAACACGTTGTGCAGCTCCAGACCGATCAGTCCAAAAGCGACACCGGTGACCAGCGTCTCGACGATCTGCCAGAACGCGGCGCTGGTCAGCCGGCCCTCGATGTCATCGGCGTCCAGCCACGACTCGGTCAGGAACAGCGCGGTGACCAGCACCGCGAGCACCCCGGATCCGTGGAAGTCCCCGGCCAGCGCGTAACTGGCGAACGGCAGCAGCAATGACAGGCCGACCTGCAGCGTGGCGTCGCCGAGCAGCCCCATCAACTTCGCGCCGAGCCAGCCGACCGCGATGCCCACCGCGACCGCGACCACCGCGGACAGCGCGAACTGACCCAGCGCGTCCGGCCAGGAGAAGCTGCCGGTGACGGCCGCGACGATCGCCACGTTGTAGATCACGATCGCGGTGACGTCGTTGAACAGGCCCTCGCCCTCAAGGATCGACACCAGCCGCCTGGGCATGCCCAGGGATCCGGCGACGGCGGTCACCGACACCGGGTCCGGCGGCGCGACCAACGCGCCCAACGCCACGGCGGCGGCGATCGGCAGCCCCGGCACCAGCGCGTGCGCGACCGAGGCCACCGCCACCGTCGTGACGAACACCAGCGCGACCGCCAGCAGCGTGATCGGCCGCCAGTTGGCCGCGAACTGCCGCCAGGACGTGCGCTGCACCGACGAGTACAGCAGCGGCGGCAGCACCAGCGGCAGGATCAGCCCCGGCGGCACGTTGACGTTCGGCACGAACGGCAGCACCGCGAGCAGGATGCCCAACGCCGTCATCAGCACCGGCGGCGGCAACCGAAGCCGGTCGCCGACCGGCACCATGATCACCGCGCCCAGCAGCAGGGCGAACAGCAGCGCGAGCTGGCCCACCGGAGTCCGGGTTCAGGTGTTCAGGTGGCCGGGATCAGGCCGCGGCTTCCTCGGCCAGCAGGTTCCGGGTGCGGTTCGGATCGACCGGGATGCCCGGGCCCATCGTCGTGGTGAAGGTGATCCTCTTCAGGTAGCGGCCCTTGGCGGCGGACGGCTTGGACCGCAGCACCTCGTCCAAGGCGGCGGCGTAGTTCTCCACCAACTGCTCGGCGGTGAAGGACGACTTGCCGATGATCAGGTGCAGGTTGGCCTGCTTGTCCACCCGGAAGCTGATCTTGCCGCCCTTGATCTCGGTGACGGCCTTCGCCACGTCCGGGGTGACCGTGCCGGTCTTCGGGTTCGGCATCAGGCCACGCGGGCCGAGCACTCGGGCGATCCGGCCGACCTTGGCCATCTGGTCCGGCGTGGCGATGGCCGCGTCGAAGTCCAGCCAGCCGCCCTGGATGCGCTGGATCAGCTCGTCCGTGCCGACCACGTCAGCGCCGGCGGCCTCGGCCTCGGCGGCCTTGTCGCCGGTGGCGAACACGATCACCCGGACCGTCTTGCCAGTGCCGTTGGGCAGGCTGACCGTGCTGCGGACCATCTGGTCGGCCTTGCGCGGGTCGACACCAAGCCGGATCGCCACCTCGACGGTCGCGTCCTTACGGCTCTTGCTGGTCTCCTTGGCCAGCCGTGCCGCCTCGACCGGCGAGTACAGCCGGTCCTGGTTGATCAGTTCGGCCGCCTGCAGATATGCCTTGCTGCGCTTCACTTCCACTGTCCTTTGCTCATCGTGGATCAGTTGTGGTGCGGACCAGCGCCTGGCCCTCCCACGGTGTGTCGTCCAACCAGTTCAACCAGATTGAACCGATTCTCAGATCTTCGAGACCTGGTTGAACGACAGCTCGACCGGGGTCTCCCGGCCGAAGATCGATACCAGCACCTTCAGCTTCTGGTTGTCCGCGCTGACCTCGTTGATCGTCGCGGGCAGGGTGGCGAACGGCCCGTCCATCACCGTGACCGACTCGCCGACCTCGAAGTCGACCTCGATGACCGGCTTGGACGCGGCCGTCGTGGACGGCTTGCCGCCCGCCGCCTTGGCCGGCTGCTCCACCTGCGGCAGCAGGAACTTCAGCACTTCGTCCAGGGTCAGCGGTGACGGTTTGGTGGTCGCGCCGACGAACCCGGTCACGCCCGGGGTGTTGCGCACCGCGCTCCACGAGGAGTCGATGAGATCCATCCGAACCAGGATGTAGCCGGGCAGCACCTTGCGCTGCACCTGCTTGCGCTGGCCGTTCTTGATCTCGGTGACCTGCTCGGTGGGCACCTCGACCTGGAAGATGTAGTCCTCCATGTCGAGGGTCTGGATGCGGGTCTCCAGGTTGGTCTTGACCTTGTTCTCGTAGCCGGCATACGAATGCACGACGTACCACTCGCCGGGGGCCCGCTGCAGGGCCTTCCGCAGCTCGGCGGCCGGGTCCTCCGGCTCGTCGTGGATGTCGGGCTCGGCGCCGGGCTCGGTGTCGGGCTCGGCGTCGGACGCACTGTCCGGCCCGTCCTGCTCGGACTCGCCGTCCTGCTCGGATTCGGAGGCCTGGTCGGGCTCGGGCTCGGTGACCTGCGGCTCGGTGACCTGCTCGGCAGACGCCTCGGCCTCGGCCGGCTCGACGTCCGGGCGATCCTGGTCGTCGGCTGCGCTGTTCTCGGAGGTCACGGTCGGTTTCGCTTCCTTTCCTTGCGGTCGTGGGTGGGCTCGCGCGCCGGCTGTCAGCCGAACACCCAGAAAACGCCCTTGGCGAACAGGGTGTCCAGCCCGAACACGACCGCCACGATCACCGAGACGAAGATCAGCACCACCACGGTGTAGGTGATCTGCTGCTTGCGTGTCGGCCAGATGACCTTGCGCAGCTCGCCGACGACTTCGCGGAGGAACCGAGCCCCCCGCTTCACCAGCGACGGACGCTTCTGCCGGCGATCGCGCGTCGGAGTCGGCCGGCCCTTGGTCGCGCTGTCCCGGTCCGCGTCGGCCTTCGTCGCCGACTTGGCTGCCGCCTTGGTCTTGGCGCCGGCCTTCTCCACCGGCTTGGCGACGGTCTTCTCGGCCGCCTTGCCCTTCGGCGGAGCCGTCGTCCGAGCTGCCGCGTCCCGGGCGGAGGCGCGCCGCTCGCGCCGCGCGGCGGCCGTGACCGGACGGGCAGTGCCGTCCCGCTCCTCCGGCCGCTGCTGCTCGCCGTCGTCGCTCACTTCCGCCTCCTAGCTTCATTGACGCAGGGGCGACAGGACTTGAACCTGCAACCTGCGGTTTTGGAGACCGCTGCTCTGCCAGTTGAGCTACGCCCCTTTGGCGGACAGATCTCACCGTCCCCAGAAGTCACCTGGGGACGGTGCCCTGCGTACCAAGTCCCAAAGTGTACGGCACGCCCAGTGGCCGGCTCCAATGACATCGCTTCCGGCGTCACATCCTCCCCGACAGCCGCCCGATCGCGGTCAGTCGGGCGGCACCCCGGATCGGTCATGGAGCGACTGATCGATGCGGTCGCGGTCGGCATCCCACTCCGAATCGACTGGGCCATCGAACAGTTCGGCGACTTCGGCGTAGGTGCGCCAGGTTCGCGGAGCGGTCGGGTCGGTCACGGCAGGCGGACGATGGCGGTTGGGCGGCCGAGCACGGTCCTGCCGTCGAACACGGCGGTGATCTCCACCTTCACCGTGCCGTCGGCACTCTTCTCGGTGATCTTTCCGGCCAGTTCGACGGTCGCCCCGGAATCGTCGTTGGGCACCACGACCGGGCGGGTGAACTTGGTGCTGAACCCGATTACGGCGGCCGGGTCGCCGGCCCAGTCGGTGACCAGTCGGCCGGCGAGCGCCATGGTGAGCATTCCGTGCGCGATCACGTTCGGCAGGCCGACGTCGGCGGCGATCTTCTCGTTCCAGTGGATCGGGTTGAAGTCCAGCGAGGCGCCCGCGTAGCGCACCAGGTCAGCGCGGGTGATGGTGACCGTCAGCGGCGGCAGCTGATCTCCCACGGACACGTCGGCGAAGGTCACCGGGGCGGTCGGGGCGGCCATCACTCGGCTCCCCGCGCGACCAGCAGCGCATTCGACTCGACGACGTGCTCACCGGACTCGGTGCTGATATCGACGCGAACGGTGAGGAAGTCGTTGCCGGCGCGGGCCATGATCTTGGCGATGGTGGCGACCAGCACCAGGGTGTCGCCTGCGGTGATCGGCCGGCGGTAGTGGAAACCCTGCTCGCCGTGCACGACCCGGCTCCAGTCCAGACCAAGCTGCGGGTCGGCGACGATGTCCTCGATGGCCTTGAGATTGATGATCGTCGGGAAGGTGGGCGGCGCCACCACATCGGCATGGCCAGCCGCGCGCGCGGCGGTCACATCCCGACACAGCGGGTTGCCGTCGCCGATCGCGTCGGCGAACTCGCGGATCTTCTCGCGGCTGACGCGGTACGGCGCGCTGGGCGGATAGGACCGCCCCACGAACGACTCATCCAGAGGCATCGGCGCAGGCTACCCGCGTCGTCAGCGGGTTTCCTTGTGCGCCCGGTGCGTGCCGCAGTTCGGGCAGAACTTCTTCAGCTCCAAGCGATCCGGGTCATTGCGCCGGTTCTTCTTGGTGATGTAGTTGCGGTGCTTGCACTCTTCGCACGCCAAGGTGATCTTCGGTCGCACATCGGTCGCCGCCATGGTCCACTCTCCTCCGCCGGGGGTCCGGGGCTTCTCACCAACCCAGCCCCAGGCTGGGGGTCCGGGGGCTTGCCCCCGGCTGGGGTGTGGGGGCTCGGCCCCCACAGGTTATGCGAGGCGCGAAGGCTCGCGCTTTCCGCGAGCACACGTGCCCCAGCGACGTAGCGGTGGCCGGACTTGAACCGGCGACACAGCGATTATGAGCCGCTTGCTCTACCAGCTGAGCTACACCGCCGCACATGACGACGCCGCGATGTACGCGTCCGACGCTGCTGCGACGGTACACCGCGGCGGTCATGGAGCCCCAATACGGAATCGAACCGTAGACCTTCTCCTTACCATGGAGACGCTCTACCGACTGAGCTATTGGGGCGTTGCTGACGCGCTCAGGACTCTACACAACATCGCCCGCCGACCGGAAACCGGGTGCTCACGGCACAAGCGTGAGCACGGTCTCGTTCCGCATGCCCGGCCCGGACACGGTCCGCGCCGACAGCCACGCCTCCAACCGGTCCTCGGGCAGCGGCCGCGAGATCAGGTAGCCCTGCGCGACATGGCAGCCCATGGTGACCAGCGCGTCCCGCGCGACATCGTCCTCGACGCCCTCGGCGACCACGGTCAGCCCGAGCGAATGGCCGAGTTCCACGATCGAGCGAACGACGGCCAGGTCGCCGAGATCACTGCCCATGCCGAGCACGAAGCTCTTGTCGATCTTCACCTCGTCCACCGGCAGCCGGCGCAGGTAGGCCAGCGACGAGTAGCCGGTGCCGAAGTCGTCCACCGCCAGCACCACGCCCATCGCGTGCAGCCGGCGCAGCACCGGCAGCGCCTTGGCCGGATCGGACATCACGCCGGACTCGGTGAGCTCGAAGGTCAGCAGCTCGGGCGGCACGTCATGCCGGCGGAGTTGCTCGGCCACCCGATCGGGGAACGACTGGTCGTCGAGGTTGCGCACCGAGAGGTTGACCGCGGCACTCATCCGGATGCCCCGGTCCTGCCAGTCCTTGACCTTGGTCAGGGCGCACTCGGTCACGAACGAGGTGAGCGCGTCGATCAGGCCGGTGGCCTCGACCGCCGGCACGAACTCGTCCGGCGCGAGCCGGCCGTACTCCGGGTGTGACCAGCGCACCAGCGCCTCCACCCCGAGCACCTGCCGGCTGGGCAGCGCCACCTTCGGCTGGTAGTGCACCTGGACCTGGCCGCTGGCCAACGCCTGCCGGAACTGGGTGACCAGCTCGAACCGGCGCAGGAAGACCTGGCCCATGCTCGGCGAGTACGCCCGGACGTGTTCGCCGTTGCCCCGGGCCGCGCGGACCGCCATGTCCGAGCGGCGCAGCAGCTCGTCCACGTCCGGTTCGACACCCGGCTCCGCGCCGTCGTCCTCGATCCGCGCCTGCACGTAGCCGACCGTCACGCCGGCCTCGACGGACAGCCGGTCCACCTGGTACGGCGCGGCCAGGCCGCTGTGCAGCCGGTTCGCCTCCAGCTCCACGGTCTCGTCGGTGTGGTCGGTCAGCAGGGTGGCGAACGTGCCGGATTCCAGGCGCGCCAACGGAACCTCCGCGCCGAGCAGCTCGCGCAGCCGCCGGCCGGCGGCGACGACCATCCGGTCGCTCCATGCGTAGCCGAGCGCGTCGCTGACCGCAGCCAGCACATCGACGTCCAGCCGGACCACGGTGGCGTCCGGGTGGGCGCGCAGCAGGCTGGTCGAGGTCTCCCGGAAGCCGGCCCGGTTGAGCAGGCCGGTGAGCGGATCGTGGTAGGCGTCGTGCCGCAGCCGGGCCAGCAGCCGGCGGTTGTCCACGGCGGTCGCCAGATGGCTGGCCAGGGTGCCGATCAGCTGCACGTCGGCCCGGCCGAAGCCACGCCACCGGCTGGCCCGATCATGTGCCTCCAGCACGCCGAGCACCTGGTTGGCGCCGCGCAGCGGAACGACCAGCGCCTCGTGCGTGCCGCGCATGGCCAGCGCGTCCAGGACCTCGTCGGTGGCGTTGGACTGCCGGAACTGCCGCACGCCGGCGCCCGCCAGCCGCAGCATCGGGTCGTCGCGCACCGACCGGTCGCGGCCGCCGTGATCAAGCTTGCCGGGCAGTGGATCGCCGGCTATCAGGGTGCGCACGTCCTGCCGGGGGTCCGGCCACAGCCGCAGCACCACCCGGCGGGCGCCGAGCTGGTCCTTGATCCGCTCGGTGATCACCTGCCATTCGGCCGGATCGATGACGGTGGCCGCGACGTCGCCGCTCACCGCCGGCGCCGCGGTTCGTTGACCCGATCGGGCGACCATCAGGCTGACATCGGAGAGCACCTCAAGATCGCGCTGTTCGCGGAGCAACCCGTTGTAGGCCACATAAAGACCGGATAGGCCGGTGACCACCAGCATCACCAGCGGCCAACCCCACGGGCTGTGCCGGACGAGCTCGTAGGCGGTCACGCCGACCGAGGAGTTCAGCAGGCCGACCACCAGAACCCGGCCGATCAGCCGCACCGCGCTGCCCAGCCGCATCGACTGGCCGAGCAGCCGGACGGCGAACACCGCGAACAGGGTGCTGGTCAGCGGGACGGCCAGGGCGCCGGCGAAGGCGCCGGCCCAGGACACCCCGGGCAGCGCGGAATTGACCAGGTGCGCCACCAGGAACGCGCTGTCCACCTCGATCAGCATCACGCCGGCGTTGTACGCGGCGCGGTCGTGCACCCGGCGGACCAGCAGCGTGCCGACACCGGCGAGAACGTGGGCCAGCAGCACGGCCTGGAAGGGTGCGACGAGCAGCCCGACCACCATCGGAACCTCGGTGAACGAGATCGTCCACGACACGCCGCCGCGCACGTCGATGTTGATCGCGAGCTGTTCGGCGAGCACGAATCCGACGACCAGCGCCGGCAGCACCCAGAACAGCCGGCCATCCCAGGCCACCGGCATCCGCCACCACATCACGGCCGCGGCGACGGTGCCGACGATCAGCAGCGTGTAGGTGTAGACGCGAAAAGCGCCGGGGTTGCCGCGCCGGGACTCCACGGCATGCGGCAGGTCCGCATCCACCGCACCGCGGTCCAGGGACATGCAGCCTCCTCGTCGTGCGGTCGGTCAGCGACCCCCCGACTACACCGACGCGGCAACCCGCCGACCGTGACGCGGCACGCGTCCCGTTCCCCAACGGAGCGCGATCCAGCGGTGGCAGGATGCGATTGTCGTCGTACTGTAACCCGATCGAGTGGTGTGTCCCTAGCGTCAGTTCCAACACCCTCGGTATTAGGCCATTCAGGGGATCAGAAGTCGGACGATCGCCGCGATGCCGACAATCACGATCACGGTGCGCAATGCGACCGGTGGCAATCGGCGGCCAACCCGGGCCCCGATCACTCCACCGATGGCTGAGCCTCCGGCGATCAGTAGCACGACCAACCAGGCCACGTGCGCGACGAAGGCGAACACGATCCCGGACACCAGATTGGCGATCGCGGTCAGCACGTTCTTGCTGGCGTTGAGCCGTTGCATCGGCTCGGTCAGCATGATCCCCATCAGACCGAGCAGCAGCACGCCCTGCGCGGCGCCGAAGTACCCGCCGTAGACACCGGTGGCGAGGATGCCCAGCCAGAGCAGGACGCCACCGGACTCCGGCCGGTCGCTGGCGCGCGCGGCCAGCCGCCGGGCCAGCCACGGCTGGATGATCACCAGCACCAGGGCTATCCCGATCAAGATCGGCACGACCCTGGTGAACGCGCCTGGCGGCAGGGTCAGCAACAGCACCGCGCCGCCGGCCCCGCCGACGGCCGAGGCGGGCGCGAGCCGCAGCAGCCGGGCGCGCTGGCCGGTCAACTCCTTCCGGTAGCCCACGGCGCCGGAGACCGAGCCGGGCACCAGGCCCAGGCCGTTGGACACGTTGGCGGTGACCGGCGGATAGCCGAACGCGAGCAGGACCGGGAAGGTGATCAGGGTTCCCGACCCGACGACGGTGTTGATCGTTCCGGCGAGGACGCCGACCCCGGCGATGGTCACCGCCTCGAGTGCGTTCACGTCCGCCCACGCTAGGTCACCCGCTGAAACAGTTCACCCGCTGGACCGGCCCGGCCGTGCCATACTGCTGAAGAATTCGATCATCGAGGAATGGTCACCTGATCGAAGGGTTCGGGCGACGCATGGTTTATGCGCCGCAGCAGCCCGGTCAGCCAGGTCCAGTTGGCCCGCCCGGCCAACCCGGTCAGCCGGGCCCGTACGGAGCGCCCCATCCTTACCGCTACCAGTCGCCGCAGGAGTTTCCGCCAGGCGGCTACGGATCGCCGCCGCCCCAAGGGTTTCCACCAGTCGGGACCGGCTTCTCGCCGCCCCGGCCGCCTTTTCCGCCACCACCACGCACCAGGAAGACGGGACTGATCATCGGTCTGGTCGTCGCGCTGGTCGTTCTGGTCGGCGGCGGGACGGCCGCCGTGCTGCTGCTCACCGGGAACACGCCGGCGGTGGGCGGTCACGGCGGCGCGAACAACGCCAGCGGCCCGCTCGGCGATCCGACCACAGTGGACCCATGCGGTCTGGTCAAGCTCAGCAGCCATCCGCTGACCGCTACTGATCATCCTAATGAGCTGTGCGCCGGACCGGCCCAGCTCGCACGGCACGCCGGTTGCGCCTTTTACCGCGGCAACAACAGCGCCGGCCCATACGCCGCAATCAACAACTACCGACCCGACGACCACCAAAGCCACACCGGAGACCACGAGGTCGGCCCCGAAGGCCACGTCAACGGCCCACAGCGAAGCCGCATGCTTGAGGGACGAAAACCAGTGCTACGAGCCCGGCACGAACATCAAATGCCAGACCGGCGGCTGCGTGAACGCAGCCCGCGGGCTCACCCCTAGCAGCATCGAATCGGCTCGGCAGAGATGGCTGAGGGAACACCCCGGCTGGTGTCCCGCAGGCAGTCAGGGCGCCGTCGCGCCGTGCTGATGGTCTTCGCACACCCGTCTGACGCGTTGTGCCCGGAAACGAAGCACCTCAGGATCGGCGGACTCCCGGCTTCGCACCCGCGTCCGCACCCAGTTTCCAAGCGCGGCCTACAGATGGCACCGGATGGCGGCCAGTCACAAGATCACCCCCGTGACCGGACAGCACTGGTCATGAGGGTGATTGCTGTGGGGAGTGGCGGGTGAAGGGTTCGAACCTTCGTAGGCAATGCCGACAGATTTACAGTCTGCTCCCTTTGACCACTCGGGCAACCCGCCGCGTGCGACCTCGCTGGTCGCGGCAGCAACCATACCCAACCGGACGAGCGCGGCGCGAACCAGGACCCCGGTAACATCCGCTGACGCACCCAGCCAGCGACAGCGGAGGTACCAGGCACGTGGCGGACCCCTCGTTCGATGTAGTGAGCAAGGTCGACCGGCAGGAAGTGGACAACGCGCTGAACCAGGCCGGCAAGGAACTGTCCACCCGGTTCGACTTCCGCGGCACGCACGCCGAAGTCACCTGGGCAGGTGAGGAGAAGCTGGCCATCCAAGCCGACACCGAGGAACGCTGCGCAGCGGCGATCGAGGTGTTCAAGGAGAAGCTGATCAAGCGCGGCATCTCCCTGAAGTCGTTCGAGGTGGACGAGCCGGCACTGTCCGGCAAGATCTACAAGGCAGCCGGCACGATCATCCAGGGCATCGCCTCGGACAAGGCCAAGCAGATCACCAAATACATCCGGGACGAGGGGCCGAAGGGTGTCCAGGCACAGATCCAGGGCGACCAGCTTCGGGTCAGCGGTAAGAAGAAGGACGCCCTCCAGGACGTCATCGCGCTGCTCAAGGGCCACGACTTCGACATCGCCCTGCAGTTCATCAACTACCGGTAGCGGACGGCGTCAGAGCTTCTGCGCGCGACTGGCAGTCAGCGCGCCAAGGTCCAGTGTTATGGGCGTTCCGTCGAGGTCCACTGTGGTCAGCCCGGTGTGCCTGCCGACCATCTCGTAACCGATGCCCGCAAGACGGAAGGTGGTCAGCGTCGTGGGGGTGTCCGGGTCGACAAGCCAGTAGTTCGGAATACCAGCCTCCGCGTACTCGGAGAACTTCATCACGCGATCTGTACGCACGCTGCCCTCCGACAGCACCTCGACCGCCAGCAGGAGATCCTCAACTCGATAGCGGGGCGGGTTGCTGTCGGCGAGCTTCGAACCAGTGACAATCACATCTGGGGAGCGCACGGTAAGTGGATGTTCCGTGACAACCACATCGGGCTCCGACAGGGCACTGAGGCTGTCGGGTAGCTGCCCATCGATCAAGTGACTCAGTCGCGTCACAGCACGCAGGTGAAACGTCATCGGGCGGGGTGAAACGATCAGGACTCCTTCAACGACCTCGCGCCGGAACCTGTTGTCTTCCGGGAGGTCGTCCCACTCATGGAGCGTCAAAAAGTGGTCTGGCCACGTCACAACACTCACCATGGCCTCCTTCCGGACTCAGCGCCACCCATCCAGCATTGGGTCACAGCTAACCGACAGCGAGTGGCGTTGACAGTCCGCTAGCGTGGGTCGGGTTGGGCGTCTGGCGAGGCTGACGAAGGGGCGGGAATGAAGGGCATTGTGCTGGCCGGCGGCAGCGGCACTCGGCTGCATCCGATCACCCAGGCGGTGTCCAAACAGCTCCTGCCGGTCTACGACAAGCCGATGATCTACTACCCGCTGTCCGTGCTGATGCTCGCCGGCATCCGGGAAATCCTGGTCATCTCCACCCCGACCGACCTGCCGAGCTTCCGCCGGCTGCTCGGCGACGGCTCGCAGTTCGGCGTCCAGCTCAGCTACGCGGAGCAGCCGCAGCCCAACGGCCTGGCCGAAGCCTTCATCATCGGCGCGCCGTTCATCGGCTCCGACGACGTGGCCCTGGTGCTGGGCGACAACATCTTCTACGGCCAGGGTTTCTCCCGCACCCTGCAACATGAGGTCGCCACCCTCGCCGGCTGCGTGCTGTTCGGCTATCCGGTGAAGGATCCGCAGCGGTACGGCGTCGGCGAGGTCGACGGCAGCGGATCGCTGGTGTCGATCGAGGAGAAGCCGGACCGGCCCCGCTCCAACAAGGCCATCACCGGCCTGTACCTGTACGACAACGACGTGGTCGACGTGGCCCGGTCGCTGGCTCCCTCCGCCCGCGGCGAGCTGGAGATCACCGACGTCAATATGCGTTACCTGGAGCAGCGCAAGGCCCGGCTGGTGGATCTGGGCCGCGGTTTCGCCTGGCTGGACACCGGCACGCACGATTCCCTGCTGGAGGCTGGCCAGTTCGTCCAGGTGCTGGAGCACCGCACCGGCGTGCGCATCGCCTGCCTGGAGGAGATCGCACTGCGGATGGGCTTCATCACCGCCGACGAGTGCCACGCCCTGGGCGCGAAGATGGCCAAGTCGGGCTACGGCCAGTACGTGATGGCGGTCGCCCGCAGCGCCGGTGCCAGCGGCTGACCAGAGTCAGCGTGGCCAGAGAAAGCGGTTGAGCCAGAGAGCGATCAGCGGCGCGGGCCGCCGGCCATTTCTTCCAGCCGGCGGATGCGCTCGGCCATCGGCGGGTGGGTGGAGAACAGCCGCGCCATGTGCTCGCCGGGCCGGAACGGGTTGACGATCATCAGGTGGGACTGGGACACCACCGACGGCTCCGGCGCCAGCGGCAGCGCCCGGGTGCCGTTGTCCAGCTTCCGCAGCGCGGACGCCAGCGCCAACGGGTCCCCGGTCAACTGGGCGCCGGACTGGTCGGCCTGGTACTCACGGGATCGGCTGACCGCCATCTGCACGATGCCGGCGGCCACCGGCCCGACGATCGCGATCAGCAGGATGCCCAACGGATTCGACCGCGCGTCCCGTCCAGCACCGCCGCCGGTGAACAACCCGGCGAACAGCGCCAGGTTCGCCAGCACGCTCACCACACTGGCCAGCGCGCCGGCCACGCAGGAGATCAAGATGTCCCGGTTGTAGACGTGCGACAGCTCGTGGCCGAGCACGGCCCGCAGCTCCCGGTCATCCAACATCTCCAGGATGCCGCTGGTGCAGCACACCGCCGCGGTGCGCGGATTGCGCCCGGTCGCGAACGCGTTGGGCGCCCTGGTCGGGCTGATGTACAGCCGGGGCATCGGCTGCCGGGCCCCGGTGGCCAGCTCACGCACGATCCGGTACATCGCCGGCTGCTCCGCCTCGGACACCGGCCGGGCCCGCATCGCTCGCAGTGCCAGCCGATCCGAGCCGAAGTAGGCATAGGCGTTCACACCCAGCGCGACCAGCAGGCCGATGAGCAGCGCGGCGCGGCCGAACAGTGAGCTGATCAGCACGATCAGCGCGCTCATCCCGGCCAGCAGCACTGCGGTCTTCAACCCGTTGTAGTGGCTGTGCACCGATCTCCTCCGCGATTCACGCCCCGCCCAACCACCAGGACAACGGGTCTGGCCTGCGGAAAGTTCCCTCGACCAGCATCGATCAGGTCGGCCCGGCATGGCCGGCGCGCCAATAGACGGTGGATCGCAGCGCCGCCCTGGACAGCCCCCGCTCGTCCAGGAGGTGACGCCGCAGCTCATGCATGACGGACCGCTCGCCGGCCGCCCACACCGCGATCCCACCCGAGGGCAGGTCGAGTGCCCGGACAGCGGCCAGCAGTCGGCCCGGCTCGCCGGCCAGCGCACCATCGCGACGCAGCCAGCTGATCCGCACGTCCGCCACGGCCGACAACGACTGTTCCTCGGCCGCGTCCGCCACCTCGATCAGCACGTCCGCCGTCGTGGATGCCGGAAGTTCCCGCAGCAGCGCGTCGATCGCCGGCAACGCCGTCTCGTCCCCGACGAAAAGGTGCCGACCGATCATCGGATCGGGCTGATACGCCGGGGATGGCCCGACCACGATCAACTCGTCACCGACACTGGCCCGCGCGGCCCAGCGTGCCGCCGGGCCGTCCTCGCCGTGCAGCACGAAATCGATGTCGATCTCGTGCCGTTCCGGGTCGTGCCGGCGCACGGTGTAGCTGCGCATGGCCGGCCGGACGGCGGCGAACGCCAGCCGCGCCGACTCCAACGTCAGTGGTTCGGGAATCGCCGCGCCGGCCGGATAGAAATACAGCACGACGTGCTGATCACCGCCACCACCGGGGAAGTCGGCCAACACCGCGCCGCCGATGGTCACCCGCACCAGCCGCGGGGTGACCGGTTCGGTTCGCAGCACCGGCACCCGCCACAGCTTCGGCGCGTGTCGCGGCGCCCGTCGGCGGCTGACCGCCGCGCTCGCATTCTGCCCAGACATCAACGGCATCTTCGTCCCTGCCGGCCGGCTATTCCAAACTGGCCAAAAGTTGCCACCCTGGTTCAGCCGACCGGCCGAACCTGGGCCGCCGTGTCACGATCGGCTCATGCGCATTGGACTGCAGATCCCGGACTTCACCTGGCCCGGTGGCCCCGCCGAACTGGGCCGCACCCTGGCCGACATCGCCAGGACCGCCGACTCGGTCGGCTTCGAGTACATCGGCGTCATGGACCACTTCTTCCAGATCTCGATGGTCGGCCCAGTCGAGAACGACATGCTGGAGGCGTACACGACCCTCGGCTACCTGGCCGCGCACACCGAGCGCGCCAAGCTGCTGACCGTGGTCACCGGCGCGATCTACCGCTACCCCGGTCTGCTTGCCAAGGCCGTCACCACCCTGGACGTGCTGTCCGGTGGCCGGGGCGTGCTGGGTGTCGGCGCTGGCTGGAACGAGGAGGAGTCGCGCGGCCTCGGCATTCCGTTCGCATCCGTCAAGCAGCGGTTCGAGGAACTGGAAGACGCGCTACAACTGGCGTTGCAGATGTGGCGCGGCGACGAGACTCCGTTCCACGGCAACCACGTCCACGCGGAGCGTCCGCTGAACGTGCCGCAGGCGCTGGCCAAGCCGCATCCGCCGATCCTCATCGGCGGTGGCGGCGAGCAGAAGACGCTGCGGTTCGTGGCCAAGTACGCCCAGGCCTGCAACCTGTTCCCCAGCCCGGACCTGCCGCACAAGCTTGAGGTGCTGCGCGAGCACTGCGCGAACGAGGGCCGCGACTACGACGAGATCGAGAAGACCGGCCAGACCCGCTTCGATCTCGGCCGGAACGGCGAGAACATCAACAAGACGATCGAGCAGCTGCACGCGCTGGCCGAGGCCGGCTTCTCCGTGGCCCACGGCTCGATGACCAACGTCAGCATCCCCGGCCAGCTCGACCTCCTCGCCGAGCAGGTCATCCCCGCCGCGGAAAAGTTCTAGGAGAATTGTGACTACTCCAGGCTCAGCAGCAACTCCCGGTGGAGGCGCCCCTCGGCGGCGGAAGCCGCCGCGCCGGGCCGAGGTCGTGTCGGTGTCGTCCGTCTCGCCCCGGCTGGTCTCGGTCCTGGTAACCGGGGACGAGCTGGGCGGGTTCGCGGACGCGGCCCCGACTTCGCACCTGAAGGTGTTCCTGCCCGCCGAGGGCCAGGACGCGCCGAACCTGCCCGCGCAGGCGCCGGATGGCACGGTCGTCACGCCGGACGG
>DASZLR010000089.1:0-2678 GCA_035552275.1 Pseudonocardiaceae bacterium
CGCGGTCACCCATCGGCAGCGGCCCGGCACGGCGCAGGGGGTCACGTTCATCAACCTCGAGGACGAAACCGGGATGGTCAACGTGCTCTGCGTGCCGGGGGTGTGGGCGCGGCATCGCAAGCTGGCGAACTCGGCCCCGGCGCTGCTGGTGCGCGGGCAGGTTCAAAACGCCAGCGGCGCGATCACCGTCGTCGCCGAGCGGCTGGGCCGCATCACCCTGGCGGTCGGCTCCAAGTCCCGCGACTTCCGCTGAGGTCTTCGCCGAATGTGCACTCCCGGCGAGAATTCAGCGGCCGAATGTTCGCCGTGAGTGCACGTTCGGCGCGAAGAGATAGTCTCCAAACATGACCCTCAATCTGTCCGTCGACGAAGTCCTCACCACCACCCGCTCGGTCCGCAAGCGTCTCGACTTCGACAAGCCGGTAGGCCGCGACGTGCTGACGGAATGCCTCGAACTGGCACTGCAGGCGCCCACCGGCTCCAATGCACAAGGCTGGCAATGGATTTTCGTCGAGGACGCCGAGAAGAAGAAGGCGATCGCCGACATCTACCTGGCCAATGCCCGCGCCTACCTGAGCCTGCCGTCGGCCGAGTATCCGGAGGGCGACACCCGCGGCGAACGGATGCCCAGGGTCAAGGACTCCGCGACCTACCTCGCCGAGCACATGCACGAGGCGCCGGTGCTGATGATCCCCTGCCTTCAGGGGCGGGTGGAGAAGGCGCCGCTGGGACTGAGCGCGTCGTTCTGGGCGTCGCTGTTCCCGGCGGCGTGGAGCTTCTGCCTGGCGCTGCGCTCGCGCGGGCTGGGCACCTGCTGGACCACGCTGCACCTGATCAACGACGGCGACAAGCAGACCGCCGAGGTGCTCGGCATCCCGCACGACCGTTACAGCCAGGGCGGCCTGTTCCCGATCGCCTACACCAAGGGCACCGACTTCCGCCCGGCCAAGCGGCTGCCCGCCGACCAGGTCACGCACTGGGACACCTGGTGAGCCGCTAGCTCAGATCGGATCGCCCGGCGTAGCCGTGCTGGCGCCAGGCTTCATAGACGGCGATCGCCGCGGCGTTGGACAGGTTCAGCGAGCGCCGGCCCGCCAGCATCGGGATGCGCACCTGCGCGGTGATGTGCGGGTCGGCCAGCGTCGCGGCGTCCAACCCGGTGGGCTCGGGGCCGAACATCAGCACGTCGCCGGCCCGGTAACCCACGTCGGCGAACGAGGTGGGCGCGTGCGAGGTGAACGCGAACACCCGCTGCGGTGACAGCGCCGTCCAGGCGGCCTCCAGCGAGGCGTGCACGGTGACCGACGCGAGGTCGTGGTAGTCCAGCCCGGCCCGGCGCAGCTTGGGTTCGGACAGGTCGAACCCCATCGGCTCGACCAGATGCAATTCGCAGCCCGTGGCCGCCACCGTCCGGATGGCGTTGCCGGTATTGGGCGGGATCCGCGGGGACACGAACATCAGCTTGAACACAACCGGATAATGGTCGCATGGTCGAGCCGAGCATCTGGATGCAGAAGGTCGCCGCCGATCCGGGGCATTCGCAGTGGTACATCGAGCGTTTCCGTGCCATGGCCCGCGCCGGTGACGACCTGGCCGGCGAGGCCCGCTTCGTGGACGCCATGGCGCCGCGCGGCGCGCGGATTCTCGACGCCGGGTGCGGGCCCGGACGGCTGGGCGGGTACCTGGCCACGGTGGGCCACCAGGTGGTCGGCGTGGACGTGGACCCGGCGCTGATCGAGGCGGCCGAACAGGATTACCCCGGCCCGCGCTGGCTGGTCGGCGACCTCGCGGAGCTGGACCTGCCCGCGCGCGGCATCGCCGAACCGTTCGACGTCATCGTGTCCGCCGGCAACGTCATGGCCTTTGTGGCCCCGAGCACCCGGATCCAGGTGCTGAGCCGGCTGCGCGCCCACGTCGCGGACGACGGCCGGGCGGCGATCGGCTTCGGCGCCGGCCGCGATTACGAGTTCGACGAGTTCCTCAACGACGCGGTCGACGCGGGCTTCGCGCCGGATCTGCTGCTGTCCACCTGGGATATGCGGCCGTTCACCGACGACTCCGATTTCCTCGTCGCGCTCCTTGCGCCCGCCTAGGATTTCGCGCTCCCGGTGTTTGCCAGGGGTGACCGCACGGGTGCGCCGCCACCTTGGAGGGACCTGTCTGCTCAGTAACGATTCTGGTGGCCTGCGCCTCGGGCTGTCATACTCGTCGGATTGCCACACCCACACGCACACGCCTATCTGGCGTGGGGCGGGCGAAATAAAGCAGGAAGTTTCATGAGCCTCTCGTTTCTTTCAGCGCTCAGCGTCAGCGCAGCGGCCGGTCGCGCGGCCGCGATGACGTGACCATGTTCACCCGCCCGGCCAACCCGGCCGAGGCGGATGTCATAGAGCCGGCCCCGAACGACGGTGCCGGGGTCGTGCCGGCCAAACGGCCGCCGACCTGGTCGTTGAGCAACTGGCCGGTCGGATGGAAAGTGCTGGCGATCGTGCTGGTCCCGCTGGTATTGGCGTCGGTCTTCGGTGTGCTGCGCATTCACGGCGCGATGGCCAACTCGGCCGGACTGCGGCTGGCCGCCACCCGCGCCGACGTGGTGCCGGTGATCACCAAGTACATGTCGGCGCTGGACGTCGCGCTGCTGGCGAGCTCCACCGGACACGACCTCGAGGGTGCCAAGA
>DASZLR010000090.1:0-7723 GCA_035552275.1 Pseudonocardiaceae bacterium
ACCAGCTAGGAACTGCTGGCCATGCTCGCCGCCGTCGGCCAGGCCCAGCGGCTGCGGATCCTGGCGGAGTTGGCCACCGGCCGGGTGCACGTCAGCGAGTTGGCCCGGCGGCTCGGCCTGTCCCGCCCGCTGTTGTACCTGCATCTCGAACGACTGGAGAAGGCCGGCCTGGTGATCGGTCGGCTGGAATTGTCGGCCGACGGCAAGGCGCTGAAGTACTACGACCTGGAGCCGTTCGAGCTGCACCTGACTATCGACACCATCACTCGCAGTGATGCGCTGACGAGTGCGGGCTCAGCGGGACAGCGGCCAGCGCATCCGGACCGTGGTGCCCCGCCCGGTGGGGGTGATGGTCGCCCGGCCGGCCAGCCCCTCGATCAGCGCCAGCCCGCGCCCGCGCAGTCCGGGATCGGCCGGCGGCGGCCGCCACCGGCCCTGGTCGGCCACGGTCACCGTGAGGGTGCCATCCTCGATGCTGGCGTGCAGATCAACGGTGCCAGTGCCGCTGCCAGCACCGCTGCCGTCACCGTCGCCATAGGCGTGCTCGACCACGTTGGCCATCGCCTCATAGGCCGCCAGAGCCACGGCATCCACCACCTCGGTGGGCAATCCGGCTTCCCGGGCCCAGTCCTGAATCTCCAGGCGCAAGGTGGTCACCTGATCGGCGGACGCCGGCCGGCGACAGTCGAAAACACGCACCACGGGCGACATCATGCACCTCGGTCGTCGTGCTGGAACATCGGCATTCTGCGTCAACAGTCGGGTGCGCGCGGTCACCGGTGCGGTAGCCTCGCAGAAGATCGGCACTCAGCTGGGGAGCGCGATATGAGTGAGGCTCGACCGGGCACGCACAACCGGTTCGACGGCGACGCGGCCACCGTCGTTCAGCTGGGCGAGGTGCGTGATGGTCTGCACATTCACCACCACCACGAGCCGCCGCAGCGTCAGGTGGCGCCGGCGCGGCAGGTGCCGCCACCACCGGATCACTACACGAACAACGAGACCCAGCTGGCGAAGCTGGACGAGGCGCTGGCGCACCGTTCCGACCAGGATGGTCCCCGGATTGGCATCATCCGCGGCGAGCCGGGCAGCGGCCGGAGCACCCTGGCGGACGCCTGGCTGCACCACCATGGCGCCGACTATCCGGACGGGCAGTTCCTGGTGCGGCTGACCGGCGGCGCGGACGGCGAGCAGGTCCGCGTGGCGCTGGCCGAAATGCTCGCCGCCGTCGGATTCAACCCCGAGCAGATTCCGGCCAGCCTGGACGGCCGGTCCGCGATGTGGCGAACCTGGTCGGCCGGGCAGCGGATCGCCATGATCGTTGACGACGCGCTGACCCCGGCCCAGGTTCGCGCTGTGCTGCCGGGGGCCGGGAAATCGGTGGTGTTGGCCATCGAGGCCGGTCGGCTGGCCGGGTTGAAGGCGCGCGGCTCGGCCGAGTACGTGACCATCGACCCGCTCAGCGTCGAGTCCGCGACGCTGCTGCTCGGTCGGATGGCGGGATCGGAACACACAGCCGCCGAACCGGACGCGGTGCGCCGGCTGGTCGACCGGTGCGCCGGCTCGGCCACCGCGCTGAACGTGGTGGGCGCGCTGCTGTTCGAGGGCAAGCAGATCGCCCGGCTCGCTGACCGGCTCGCCGACGACGAGCGGGCGCTGCGTGAGCTGTCCAGGGATCGCGATCTCTCGCTGACCGTCGTGTTCGACGCCGCCTACAACCGGCTGGAACCGTTGGCGCAGCGGTGTTATCGACTGCTTGGCGCCCATCCGGGCGGCGGCGATGTCGCGCTGGGCACGCTCGCCGCAGTGCTGGGCGAGCCGGCCGACGATGTCGAACACGAGCTGGGCGGCCTGCTGCGGGCGATGCTGGTCACCGAGCCGACCGACTGCCGCTACCTGATGTCCGGCCTGTTGTCGGTGCACGCGCGGGCGAAGGTCGGACCGGACACCGAGGACATCCGCCGGCGGACTGTCGCGTGGTATCTGGACCGGGCGCTGGCCGCGTCGCAGGCGTGGATGCCCCATCGCGGTTGGCTCCAGGCGATCTGGCCAGATCTGGTTGTGCCGCAGGGCATGGACCAGGGCGCGGCCATCCGGTGGATGACCGCCGAGCGGGCCAATCTGCGGTCCGCGGTGGAAGCGGCGTACGCGCTGGGCGAGTTGACGTGGGTGTGCCAGTTCGCGGTCGCGCTGTGGCCGCTGCACGACCGGGGCAAGTACTCCTACGACATGGAGACGGTGAACCGGCTGGGCGCGGACGCGGCCCGGACGCTCGGTGATCACCTGGCCGAGTCGCTGATCGAGAGCCAGCACGGATTCGCCTACCGGCAGCGCGAGGAACTCGACCGGGCCGCCGAACTGTTCGCCGCGTCGCTGGCGGCCGCCCAGCGATCCGGCTCGACGCCCGCCGAGGCGAGCGCGATCGAAGCGTTGGGGCTGGCCAGGTTCGACCAGGGCCGGCGGGACGAGGCGGCCGAGTTGCTGCGCCGGAATCTCGCGTTCGCCGAGCTGATCGGCGTGGACCGCCGAACGGCGCTGGCCCGGTTCCATCTCGCCAAGCCGACGCCGCCGGCCGAGGCGCTGGAGTTGTTGACGCGGGCGCGCGAGCGGTTCGGCGAGGACCCGTACAACCTGGTGAAGATCGACCTGTGGCGCGGTATCAAGCTCGCCGAGGACGGTCGGCTGGCCGAGGCCGCCAGCCTGCTGGCTGATGTGTCGGCGCAGGCCGACGGGGGCGGCTGGCACCTGGAGCGCGGGCAGGCGTGCGAGGCGCTGGCCTCCGTCGCGACGCGCGGCGGCGACCTGCGGGTGGCCCGGTCGCACCTGCGGGACGCACTGGACGTCTACCGGCTGCGCGGCTTCGCCAGCCGGGCGGTCGGGGTCGAGGACCGACTGTCCGAACTGGACTGATCGCCGGCTCGCAGCACCAGCCGTTCGGGCAACTCGTCGACGGAACCGCCGTTGGTCAGCCAGGCATGCACCACCGAGGCGAACACCGGCCCGTCGACGGACCGGGTGCGCAGCCGCAGCATCGGCCCGCCGGCGACGCCGATCAGCCAGCCGCCCGGTTCCCGTGCGGTGGCCAGCAGAGCGCCGGGCAGCGCGCCCAGGGTTTCCCGGATCCAGCGGTCGGCGTTCTCGGGATGGGTGTGCACCACGATGTCGGCCATGTTCAGCAGGCTGGTCAGCGGCCCGTCGACGTCCACCACCAGGTGCGCGTCCTCCGGCGCCAGCGCCGTGGTCGTGCCGGCCGCGTACCGGCGCACCACCGCGCCCAACTCGTCCGGCCCGGCGTCGAGGTCCGCCGTGGCCCAGACAGCGCGCGGCGGGGTGAACCGAACGCTCGGCGCTGGCACTACCGAGACCGTTGGCGCTGGCGAAATCGGTTGCAGCTTCAGCAATTCGTACATCGTGTCGCGCAGCCGGGCGGCGCCCTCACCGGGATACGAGGCAGTGGCGATGTCGGCGTACCGGGCCGGATCATGCTCGGTGATCGCGCGTTCGACGGCGGCCAGCGGATCGTCGGTGGGGTCCAGCCGGGGCGCCGTGCGCAGCAGTCGGGCGATCGGCGAATCCGGATCCAGGGTGTGCGCCGGCGCGGCGGCGAGCAGCACCGGGCGGCCGATGGCGGCGGCATACGCGGTGGTCGAGCCGTGGTCGCCGACCACCAGATCAGCGGCCAGCACCGCCGCGCACCAGTCCTCGCCGTTGTCCAGCACCAGCACGCCGTCCCGCCGGCAGTCATCCAGCCAGGACCGGAACTGCCAGCGGGAATGGCCGTGCACGGTGTTGGGGTGCGGGCACACCGCGATGCGATGCGAATCCACCGGCAGCGACGCGGCCAGTCGTCCGATCAGTTCCGCGTCCTCGCCATACAGCGATTCGGCGCGCCAGGTGGAGCACACCACGATCAGTCGTTGACTCGCCGCGACACCCAGCGATTGCCGGTACGACTCACGCAGCGGCGCGCTGGCCACCATCCGGTCGAGGCAGGTGTCGCCGAGAACCCGGGCGACGCGCAGGGCCGGGGGACAGGAGACGCGCAGTCGGTCGAGTTGCTCGGTATGCGAGAGCGCCAAAACAGCCGGAATAACGCGACCCCGACGCATCAGCCACGGCGCCGACAAACCGAAAACCGATCCGATTTCCGATTTCCGATTTCCGATTTCCGATTTCCGTGCTAAGTATTTATTGTATCCCATTCCGTGCGGCAACACGATAATGGGTGCCCTGATCTTGTGCAGTGGTCCGCCGAGGCTGGCCGCGACCGCCAGGTCGGCCGGCAGCCGGAGCGCCCGCTTCCATGGCAGCACCAGCACCTCCCGCGAGGTCAGGTACTCGACGGTGCCGTCGGTGAAGGCGCTGGAGCCGATGCAGCTGAACACGACCTGGACCCGCCGGTCGGTGGCGATCAGTGGCAGTACGTCGAAAAGGCGGGTCGCGGCGGTGACGTTGTGCACCACGGCGAGCACGGTGCGCTCGACCGATGAGGTGCGCCATTCGGGTAGCAGCGCAGTCGGCGCCCACCTGCGTCGCATTCACCGGCCCCCGTCGTGATCCATCCTCGTCGCCGCGTTTGCCAAGGTAGCAGGCGGTATGCGTCGCGCCGACGCGATGGCTCGCTAACGAACGGCTAACAAAACGTTCCTCAGTGGACCCGAAGGTGCAGGATACGTGCACCTTCCCGTCCCCGCACCCGTTCGGAGTCCACCATGTTGGGTTCGTCCCTGTCCAGATCCGGCCGGCTGATCGGCGTTCTGCTGGCCGCCGGGAGCCTGTCGCTCGCCTTCGTCGGCACGGCCAACGCCGCGCCCACCGGCGCGCCGGTCTCGGACGACCCCAGGGCGACCGCCTACGCCGGCAACGTCACCACCTGCGCCGAGGCCAAGCTGCCCGGCGAGGACATCACCTCCGAGCTGACCGCGACCATCACGACGAGCACCTACATCACCGTCACCGCCACCGCTCCGGGCACCACGGTGTCCGGGATCGTGGTCAAAGGGGGACCGGCCTACAACATCTACCTGCCGGCCCAACTCGGCATGGTGCCGTGGAAGAACCTGCACTCGCCGCTGAATCCCGGTAAGCAGGTGCCGGTGATCAGCCACTGGTTCGCCTGCGGCACCACGACGACTCAGACCAGCTCCACCTCGCCGTCCCCGTCGACTCCCACATCGCCGACGTCGGCGACGACGGGCGCGACGACGACCTCTCTGGCGGCGGGTGTCCCCGGCGGCGCGACCACCACGGTGACCACCACGCCGACCAGCACGCCGACCACGACCCCGGTGGCGGCCGCGACCAACAAGGGCACCGGAAACCTGGCGTACACCGGGTTCAGCGGTGGTTGGCTGATCTGGCTGGCGGCCGCGCTGCTGCTGGGCGGTGGCGCGGTGCTCGCGACGCCGAAGCTGCGCGCGGCGATCAACCGGCGTCGATAGCCGACACCCGTTGTGCCGGGCGGGCCTGAGCGGAACCGCCCGGCACGACGACCCGGCGACCGAACACGGCAAGCGTCAGCAGGGCGGCGAGCAGCTCCAGAGCCGCCGCCACGAGCAGGCCGACGGTGTATCCGTCAGCCAGCGATCGGGCCGCCGGCAGGCCGGTCACTCCAGTGTCGGTCGCGGTCGTGGCGCCGACTGCGCTGACCGTCGCCAGCACCGCGCCGATCAGCGCCACGCCGAGGGCACTGGAGAACTCGCGGCCGGCGGTGAGCACCCCGGACGCGATTCCGGACTGTTCCTCGGACACCACGTCCAGCGCGCACGTGGTGAGCGGAACGGTGAACGCCGAGCCGGCGCCGATCAGCACCAGGCCGGGAATGCGCGGAGCGACCTCGGGAATGTGGTTGACCATGGCGATCGCGAACAGGCCGGCGGCGACCGCGAACAATCCGGCCGCCACCGCGACGCCCGGCCCGAGCCGGCGCACCGCGCCGCCGACGAACGGGGTGGCCAGCACCAGCGCGACGGCAACCGCGACCAGTGGCAGCGCCGCAGCGCCGGGGGCGAGCCCCAGCCATCGCTGATGCACCAACGGAGTGAAGAAGAACACCCCGCTGACGCCCAGCCCCCACAGCACCTGGATCACCAGGCCGCCGGTGAAGAACCGGCGGCGCAGCAGCGTGCTCGGGATGATCGGTCGGGCCGATCGCCGGTCTTCCAGCACGAAAACCGTCGCGCCGAGCACAGCGGCGGCCGCGAACACCGTCCACGGCACTGGGCCGTAGGCGCGATGGTCGCCCAGCCCGACCAGGGCGGCGGTGCCGAACACCATGGTCAGCGCGGCGAGCAGCATCCCCCGGGCGTTGATCCGCTCGTCCGCGCGGGCCGGCGCTGTCGGCAGACCGATCGCCAGCAGCAGCCCGGCGAGCGCGAACGGCACGTTGCTGAAGAAGATCCAACTCCAGCCGAAGTACTGGCTGATCGCTCCGCCGACCACCGGTCCGGCGGCGAGCGCGGCGGCGAGCGCCGCGGTCCAGGTGGCCGCGCCCGCCTGCCGCCGGCGTTCCGGCAGGTTGTTGCGCACCAGGCTCAGCGTGGCCGGGACCAGCAGCGCGGCGGCCGCGCCCTGGAGCACCCGGGCGGTGATGAGCAGCGCCTCGGACCGGGTGCCACCGGCCAGCAGCGCGCCACCGCCGAACGCGGCCAGCCCGACCCGCAGCACCACCCCGGCGCCGTAGCGGTCCACGATGGTGCCGGTGGTCAGCAGCAGTCCGGCGAACGGCAGCATGTAGCCGAGCGTGATCCACTGGGTGGCGGCGAGCCCGAGCCGCAGATCGGCGGCGATGGAGGGCGCGGCGGTCGCGACCACGGTGTTGTCCAGCGCGGTCACGAACGCGACCAGGGCGATGATCCCCAGCACGCGACCGGTGGCCGTTCGTGTTCCGGCCGTTCGTGTTCCGGAGGGCAGCACCGTGGCCTCCTGCCGATCAGAAAAGCCCTTGAACGGCAGACATTACCGGCGATTTCGGCTGGTCAGCGAATGACTCTCGGCTTTTGTCACCACCTCGATAATTCGGCGGATTGGTTATTGGCGAACCTGCGCAGCAGGACGGGCTCAGTGTGCTGGCTTGAAGGCGACCTGGATCTGCGCGGACACACCCGGCGGCGTGCTGAAGCCGAAGATCTGGGTGCTTGAGTAGTGGCCGGGCAGGGCGGGCACGCCGATGTCGTTGTCGCTGAACGGCACGACCTGACGCTGACCACGGAAGGTGTCGGTGTCCACGCCGGACACGAAGAAGGTCTGTGGGCCGGCGCTGCCGGGGGCGATGTGCCAGTCGGTGATGTCCTCGCTGGTATGCGAGGCGCCGTTGAATCCGCCGCCGTGGCTGCATCCGGTCAGTTGGGCGTCGCCGGTGTTGGCTCCGGTGGTCGGGTTGTGGTCCAGTTCGCCCCAACCCCAGAACCCGCCGAGGTTCTCGCTGCCGCAGAACGACGGGTTGTCACAGTTGAAGGAGATGCCGATCTGGTACACGTCCATCGATCCGTCGCCGCCGTACGCGGACGCGCTGCCCGCCCCGACGACCAACATCCCCAGCGCCACCCCTGCGGCCGCTCCGGCCGCCAGGATTGATCTCGAAAGTCTTCGCACGTCAAGCCTCCATGATTAACTGTCCACACGCGATCACACCGCTGTGGAGCGAGTGATGCGTGCCTATCGGACAATCCACCATGAACGTTTCCCACGTGACCGACCGAGTCAACCCGGCCACAGCAGGTAG
>DASZLR010000091.1:0-16058 GCA_035552275.1 Pseudonocardiaceae bacterium
GTAAAACGACATCGCAACAAGTGGATCCCGACCGCCGAGGTACACGACGCGGTCGGGCAAGCCATCAACTACCTTGTCAGTCTCGATGAGAACCGCGAGCGAATTCATGACGAGTTCGGAATCGAGACCCGGCGCGCGAGCGCGGCGGTTCTTATAGGACATCCAAAATGCCAACCGCAGATACCGGAAGCCGAGATCAGCGAGGCGCTGCGAACGCTCAACACCCACCTGAGCCGAGTGGAGGTACTCACCTACAAGGAGCTTCTCGACAGTGCCGAGCGATCGCTGGCCGGCCCCGCCCCAGACTCGGCAGCCCAAACGGCCACAACTCACAATCATGATCAACAGTGGAGCTGAGGGGAATCGAACCCCTGACCTACTCGATGCGAACGAGTCGCGCTACCAACTGCGCTACAGCCCCGCGAAGTGCGGACGTCAGCATAGCAGTCGGCTACTCCCCCACCGCGCGCCGGTAGGGCAGCTCACCCGGCTCGTCCAGCTCATCGAAGAGCGGGTCCTCGTCGTCCGGGTCGACCACGGTCGTGCCCGGCACCGGCCGGGACCGCAGCACCGGACGTGACGGCAACGACGACGGCATCAGGCTGGCTGCCGTCATACCGTCCTCGGCCATCGGCTCGACATAGTCGGCCAGATAGCCGGGCTCGGCCATCCCCTCGGTCCGGCGCACCGCGGCCAGTCGCGCCTGGCGGCGCTGCCGCACCTCCTCCTCGATGCGCACCTGGCGTCGCAGGTAGGTGAGATAGCCCACCAGCGTGAGGTCGACGGCGACGTGCGCCCACCACAACATGGGCAGCACCAGCACGCCACCCACGGCGGTGGCCACGGCCAGCACCAGCATGCTGACCACGACCCGCTGCCGGGCGGCGTACTTCGCCCGTGCGGTGATCGCCGCCGCCTCCGGATCGAAGCCGCCGCGACCCCGCCGGTACGGCCGGCCGACCGGCTCGTCCATATCGGACTCCGCGACGAAATCCTCGTTCTCGACGGCTTCGTCGTCCTCGTCAACGAACTCGTCCGCATCAGTGAATTCGTCCGCGTCAGTCAACTCGTCAGTGAACTGATCGTCATCGTCGAACTCATCGTCGTCGGCATATTCGGTCGCCTCATCGACGTATTCGTCAACCTTGGCTGGGCCGTTCTTCTCGTCCCGTGCTGTGTCGGCATCTCCGGTGTCTGCCATGGTGAACTCCTCCTCCACCCACATCCGCGCACCACCACTGCGGACAATCCGCGCGGCGAGGGTGGAATCCGCTGTCCGGGCCACCTCCTGGCGCCTACGGGCGACGATCGGGACGAGCACGAGCAGCCAGGCGCCGACCAGCGCCACGATGATTACCGAACTCGGCACGTCCCTGTCACCTCCCCCGCTCCACCGGCGGGCGCGCTTATCCCCGTGATCGCCACGTTAGTCACAACAGTCACAGATGTGTCGGAGCCACGCCGCGCCACGCCGCGCCGCATCAGCCCAGATGAAGGCCCGTCTACCGAAGACTCAGATGAACCGGGCGCGCCCATCCGCGACGAGTTTGCGCACCAGTCCACCGGGCACGTCTTCGACGGTCAACGCGAGGCACAGGTGGTCACGCCACGCCCCGGCCACATCCAGATATCGCCGGAACATGCCTTCCTCGCGGAAACCGAGTTTGCCGAGAACCCGTCGGCTGGGCGCGTTCTCCGGCCGGACGGTGGCTTCCAGCCGGTGCAGGCCGGCCGCCGTGAAACAGTGGTCCACCACGAGCGCGACGGCCGCCGTCGCGACCCCGCCGCCGGTCGCCTGTCGCGCCACCCAGTAGCCGACCCACGCCGAGCACAGCGCGCCCCGCACGACGTTGCCGACCGTCACCTGACCGGCCAGTTGGCCGTTGACCGTGATGACGAACGGCAGCGTCTGCCCATGCCGGGCCAGCGATCGCAGCGCCCACCACTGGGCGACCCAGGCGCCCGAACCGTTGCGGTCCGCCCACACGCCCGGCGCCGTCGGCTCCCACTGTTCCAAATGTGCCCGGTCACGCAGTCGAACCCGACTCCACGCTCCAGCGTCCGACAGTTTCGGCGGGCGCACCGTCACCGTGCCGGCGTTGACCGCGATCGGGCCGAGCTTGGCCGGCCACCCCGGATGGCGGCCCGCTACATCCTCGGACGGCCAACCTGCGCCGGCCGGACCGGCGGGAATGCCCAACTCAGCAGGCAACGAGCCACCCCGCTATCCACGCTGCGCCAGAAATGCCACCGGAACATCATCCCCGACCGCGACTTCGGTGGTGTCCTGGTCTACCAGAATCAAGCAGTTCGCCTCGGCCAGCGAGGCCAGCAGGTGCGAGCCGGAGGTGCCCAGCGGCTGGACCAGATACTCGCCGGTCGAGCTGTCTCGCAGCAACTGGCCACGGAGAAAGCCCTTGCGTCCCTTGGTGGAGCTGATCGGCGACAGCAACCGCGCCTCGATGGTGCGACGATGTGCGCTGCGCTTGCCCAGCGCCGTCCGCACCAGCGGTCGGATCAGCACCTCGAACACGACCAAGGCGCTCATCGGGTTGCTCGGCAGCAAGAACGTGGGCACCAGATCGGGCCCCAGCCGCCCGAAGCCCTGCACCGACCCGGGGTGCATGGCGACCCTTGTGGCATCGATGGTGCCCAGTTCGGACAGTGCGGAATGGACCTCAGCGCCCGCCGAGCCGCCGACACCGCCGATGATCACGACCACTTCGGACAGTAGCAGCCGGCCCTCGACCACCTCGCGCAAACGTTTGGCATCACCGGAAACGATGCCCACCCTGGCCACCTCGGCGCCCGCGTCCCGCGCCGCCGCCGACAGCGCGTACGAGTTGACGTCATAGACCTGACCGGGGCCCGGCGTGCGCTCCACATCGACCAACTCATCCCCGATGGAGATCACCGACACCCGAGGCCGCGGATGCACCAGCACCTTGTCCCGGCCCACCGCCGCCAGCAATCCGACCTGCGCCGCGCCGATCACCGAGCCCTTGCGCACCGCCATGTCACCAGGTTGAACGTCCTCGCCGGTCCGCCGGACGAAGGCCGCCGACGGCACCGGCTGGCTGACTATGACGTTCGCCTCACCGTCGTCGGTGTAGCCGACCGGGACCACGGCATCGGCCAGCGTCGGCAGCGGAGCCCCGGTCTCGACTCGGACCGCCTGACCGGGTTGCAGCCGACGCGGCTGCCGCGATCCGGCCGGAATCTCGCCGACCACCGGCAGCCGCACCGGCTCGGTCCCGGCCGACTGCACGTCGACGCTGCGCACCGCGTATCCGTCCACAGCGGCCTGGTCGAACCCCGGCAGGGCCCGTTCGGCCACGACTTCTTCGGCACACAGCAGGCCCTGGGCCTCGGAGATCGCCACCCGCACCGGGGCAGGCCGCACCGCCGCGGCGATCACCCTGGCCAACTGCTCGTCTACTGATCGCATGTGGTCTGGTCCTCGCTGTGTGACGGTGCGCCCAGCGTGCCAGACGCACCGTCAAGAGTTGTCGAGTCGCTCGCGCAACCAATCGCGGAGCCCCGGACCGTAGTCCGGATGGTCCAATGCAAAGTCAACAGCGGCCCGCAGGAATCCGCCGGGATTGCCCACGTCGTGTCGCCCACCAGAATGTACGACGACGTGCACCGGATGGCCTTCCGAGATCAACAACGCGATCGCGTCGGTCAGCTGCAGCTCGCCGCCGGACCCGGGGGTGATCCGCTTCAACGCGTCGAACACGGCCCGGTCCAGCAGGTACCGGCCGGCCGCGGCGAACGTCGACGGGGCGTCCGCCGGCTCGGGCTTCTCCACCATCCCGTTGACCCGCTTGACGTCGGGATCCGCCGTGTCGGCGACGTCGAAAACGCCATAGGCGGAGATCTCGGCACGCGGGATGTCGAACGCGCACAGCACGCTGCCGCCGAACTCGGCACGCACGTCGGCCATCCGCTTGAGCACTCCGGTCGGCAGTACCAGGTCGTCCGGCAGCAGCACGGCGACCGCCTCGTCCTCGACCGTCAGATTGGGCTCGGCGCACCCGACGGCGTGGCCGAGACCCAGCGCCCGCTCCTGGATGGCGGTCTCCACGGCGATCAGCTCGCTGGCCCGCCGGACCTTCGCCGCCAAGCCGCCCTTACCGCGCTCCGCAAGCTCTTTCTCCAAACCGGGCTGCGGCTGGAAGTACTGTGCCACCGCCATTTTCTCCGGCGAGGTCACGATCACCAGCCGGCTCGCGCCGGCCTCCGCGGCCTCGGCGGCGACCAGCTCGATCCCGGGCGTGTCCACGATGGGCAGCAGTTCCTTGGGAACGGTTTTGGTGACGGGCAGAAACCGCGTGCCCAGGCCGGCGGCCGGCACGATGGCGGTGTGGATGGCGCTCGTGGGGCTCATGTGTTGTGAGCCTAGCCTCAACCGGTGGGCGTTCCCTGTGAAGATCGCGACTCGAAAACGGCCTGGCGATCGCGTTTACTGGCCGCCCGACAGGCCGGGCCAGCGTCATCACGAGCCGCCGACGCCCGCGCGCTGACCGACGCCATTGCCACCGTGACCGGGAACACGGTGTGCGGGTATCTGCCGGTCGGCGTCGAGCCCGGTTCGGCCGCCATGCTGGACGCGCTGGTCGCGGCCGGCCGCCGGGTGCTGTTGCCGGTGGTGACCGGGGCGGCGCCACTGGACTGGGCCGAGTACACCGGCCCGGACGCGTTGCGGCCCGGCCCCCACGGTCTGCGCGAACCCGCTGGTCGCCGGCTCGGTCCGGCGGCCATCAGGGAGGCCGACACGGTGTTGGTGCCGGCGCTGGCGGTCGACCGGCGGGGGGTGCGGCTCGGTCGCGGCGGCGGCCACTACGACCGGTCGTTGCCGCTGACCGTCCCCGGCACGCCGCTGGTCGCGGTGATCCGCGACGACGAGTGGGTCCAGCTGTTGCCCGACGAGCCACACGACGTGCGGATGACCGCCGTGCTCACGCCCCGGCTGGGCCTGGTTGAGCTGTGCTGATCCGGGTGCGCTGTGATCCCGGTGCGGGAGGTTTGCGCCGGCCGGCATAATTAGCGCATCATTTCGTTAGCACTCCGTCAGCTTGAGTGCCAGAACGAGGTTCGCGGGACAGCCGCGGATGGGAGCCATCGTGCCGACCTACCAGTACGCCTGCACTGCCTGCGGTCACCGGTTCGACGCCGTTCAGTCCTTCACGGACGACGCGCTCACCGAATGCCCGGAGTGCGCCGGCCGGCTGCGCAAGCTGTTCGGCGCGGTGGGCGTGGTGTTCAAGGGCAGCGGCTTCTACCGCACGGACAGTCGCGCGGGCAACGGCGACGGCCCGAACGAGGGCGCCAAGAAGGACGCCGCGCGGGCCGAGGGCGGCGGCAAGGACTCGGCCAAGAGCGGCGAGTCCAGCTCGTCCGGTTCAGCGGGCAAGGGCGACGCGTCCTCGTCAAGCTCGACGTCGTCGAAGTCTTCCGGCTCATCGACTTCGTCGTCCACATCGACGTCCTCGGGTTCGGCCGGCGGCTCTACCACATCTTCAGCGGCCGCAGCGCCCTGACCGGCGAGTTATCCACAGTTAGCCGCGGAACCACCGGTTGTCCACAGCCGGTGCCGCGACCCCGCCGAATCCGTTCGCATTCGCCTAGCGTTGATCACATCCCGATCAACCTAGGAGGATGCCATGCGCCACAACCGAAACGCCAAGATCAGCCCGCTGCCCCGAGACCAGTTGGGCAGGTTCCTCACCACCATGCTCGGCGCCCGACAGTGGCCTCGGGTGCTCGCGGTCCGGCGAGTGCTCGCGGTCGGCCTGATCGTCGCCGCCGGAGTGCTGGCGCTGCGGCCCGCCGCCGCCGACGGCACCACCTCGGTCGACGTCCTGGTCGCGGCACGCGACCTGCCGCCGGGCGACGCACTCGGCCCGGCTGATCTCACCCTGCGCCCGATGCCGCGCGGTGTGCCGCCGGCCAGCGCGCTGACCAGCGTCGGCGCCGCGGTCGGCCGGGTGCTGGACGGGCCGGTGCGGGCCGGCGAGGTCATCACCGACGTTCGGCTGCTCGGCCCAGCGGACACCGGTTTGTCGACGGCCGATCCGAGCGCGGCCGCGGTGCCGGTCCGGCTATCGGATCCGGGCATCGCCGACTTACTGCGTCCCGGCCTCCGGGTGGATGTGGTGGCGTCCGGCGAGACGGACGGCGACGTGGCTACCGGGCCGCCGGCCGCGCAGGTGCTGGCCGCCGACGCGGTGGTGGTCACGGTGCGCGGCCAAGACGGCACGTCCGGTCAACACGGTCCGCTGGTCGTGCTTGCGTTGTCACGAAAGGACGCGACACAGGTCGCCGCCGCCTCACTCCGTCAGGCGGTTACCGTTACCCTCCGCTAGCCGGCCATGCGCCAAAGGGCCGCAATTCATCCGCCAAAGGGAGGAGCGCACATGCTGAAAGGCTTCAAAGCCTTCGTGCTACGTGGAAACATTTTCGATCTCGCCGTCGCGGTCGTGATCGGCACCGCGTTCACCGCCGTGGTGACCGCCGTGGTCACCAACCTGATCAACCCGCTGATCGCCGCGATCGGCGGCGCGAACGTCAAGGGCTTGGCGATCCAGATCAACGCCAACAACCCGAGCACTGTGGTGCATTTCGACACGGTGATCACCGCAGTGATCAACTTCGTCGTGATCGCGGCGGTGGTGTACTTCGCGTTCGTCATGCCGGTGCAACGGATCCTGGCTCGGCGCAAGGGCGGCGGCACCGAGGCCGACGAGATCGGGCCAACGGATGTCGAGCTGCTGACGGAGATCCGCGACCTGCTGCGCGAGCAGCGGTCCGGCGGGGCAGGCGTCTGACCGGGTCCGACCCAAGGGTCGGCATCGGGTCCGATCCGGCGATCAGCGTCCGCTCGCCGGATCAGGCTCGGTCGTGATGCGGCGGCCGCTGGGCGCGGTGCCACGCGTCCGAGCCGGCGTCTTGGTCGACGCCGTCCGGACGTTGCTCGCGCTCATCGGCGGTGGTGTCCGGCAGGACGTCGCCGAAGACGGTGCTGATGTCGTTGACGGCGTTGACCGTGCCGCGGACCGCGCGGCGAGGTGGTGGTTCGGTCACCGGACCATCATCCCTCGCCGCTGACTGATCAGCCGACACCCAACCCGATCGAGCTGGTTCAGGCGTGGCCCGGTCAGGCCGTGTCGGATCAATCACTGTCCAATCCCGACAGCTCCTCGATCACGTGCGGCACCAGTGCGGACAGGGTGGCCATGCCGTCCCGGACCGCGCCCCGCGAGCCGGCCAGGTTGACCACCAGCGTGCTGCCGGACACCCCGACCAACCCGCGCGAGATGCCGGCGTCCACCGCCCCGGCCGCCAGGCCGGAGGCGCGCAGCGCCTCCGCGATGCCCGGAATCGGCCGGTCCAGCACGCCGAGGGTGGCGTCGGGTGTCACGTCCCGGGGCGAGACACCGGTGCCACCGACCGTGACCACCAGGTCGACGCCGCCAATGACGGCGGTGTTCAGCGCGTTGCGGATTTCAACGATGTCCGCGGCCACCACCACGGTGCCGTCGACGATGAACCCGGTCTCCTCGAGCAGTTCGGTGACCAGCGGGCCGGTCTTGTCGTCATGCTCCCGATGGGCGACCCGATCGTCAACGATCACAACGAGTGCCCGCCCGAGGCGTTGCGCGCTGCGTTCCATGGCGATCACGCTACCGGTCAGGGGAAAGTCCCCGAGAGCGGGACGGGCGGGCAGCACCGTCAACATGGCCGGCCGCCCCGCTCAGTTCGCCGTGACGGGCTGGCCGCCCAGAGTCACCGTCACCGTGCTGCCGTTGCTCAGGGTGAGGGTCATCTGGTTTCCAGGCGCTGCCGCGCGGACCGCCGCGACCAGGCCGTCGGCACTGGTGATCAACCTGGTGACGCCGTTCGCGGATGCCTTGACCACCACCTCGCCCGTCTTCAGCCCGGCCTTGTCCCCCGGGCCACCGGCCTGAACCGTGTGGATCAGCGCGCCATTGGTCAGCCCGGCCTGTTCCAATTCGGACTGGTACTGCTGATTCTGGGCGGCGGAGCCACCGGCCATGCTGGACACGCTGTCCTCGACGCTGACGCCAAGATAGGTCTGGGTGCTGTGGCCGGTCGTCACGATGTCCTGGGCCAGCCGCTGCGCCTGGTTGATCGGGATGGCGAAGCCGATGCCGACATTGCCGCCCTGGCTGGACGACGAGCCGCCCGAGCTGTAGATCGCCGAGTTGATGCCGATCACCTGGCCCTGCATGTTCACCAGCGGGCCGCCGGAGTTGCCGGGGTTGATGGCCGCGTCGGTCTGGATCGCGTCCATCACGGTGTCCTGGTTGTTGGCCGAGTTACTGTCGCCGGCACTGGTCGGCCGACGCAGCGCGCTGACAATGCCCGAGGTCACTGTGCCGGATAGCCCGTAGGGCGCGCCGATGGCGACGACCTGCTGGCCGACCTGGAGGCCGTCCGAATTGCCGAGTTGCGCCGTGGTCAGGCCGGACGCGCCCTGCGCCTTGATGACCGCGACATCGGCTGTCGGGTCGCGGCCGACGACGGTCGCGTTGACCGTCTTTCCACTTTGGAAGATCACCTGGATCTGGCCGTTGTTGGTGACACCGTCGGCGATCACGTGGTTGTTGGTCAGGATGTCGCCGTCACTGGTGATCACGATTCCCGAACCGGTGTCGCCGCCCAGACCCTGGTTGGTCTGGTACTGCACGGAAACCTCCACCACAGCCGGCAGCACGGCCGCCGCGACCGACTGCACGGTGCCCGACGAAGGCGACGGCGTGCTGGACGCCGGAGCGGCGTTCGGCCCCACCTGATCCAACGCGTTGACCGAAGATCCGCTGGCGTTGTTGTTGCCGGCGACCAGATAGCCGCCCAACGCGCCCGCGCCGCCACCCACCAGCAGGGCCAGCACCGCGATCCCGGCGATGAGCGCGCCCCGGCGCCGCCGAGGCGGACCGCCGGCCGGCGGTTGGCCGACCATGGTCTGCTGTGCGGGCGGGCCGCTCGGCGGCGGATAACCGCCGTAGCCGCCGGCGGTCTGGTAGTGGCTTGCCGGCGGCGAGTAGTACGTCTGGCCACTCGCCGACCACGGGTTCGCCTCGGCGAACGCCTCCTGTCCGGCGTGACCGGGCTGGCCGGGCTCTGGGCTGGTCTCCGCGCTCGGCGCGATGGCGGGGTCCGCCGAAGTCTCGCTCGGCTGCGCGATGTGGGGCTGCGCGGTCTGGCCCGGCTGCACGGTCTGGCTCGGCTGCGCGGTCTGGCCAGCCTCGGCGGGCTGGTTCGGCTCGGCGGCCGTCGTCGGCTCAACGCCGGCCTCGGCGCCCGCCCCAGCGGTGTTCGGCTGTGCGCCCGGGAAGTTCTCGGTCATGCGGTTACTGTGCGCCGTACGCCTGAGAGCTTGCTGAGATGCCCCTTGGCACTCCATGTGGTTCGGCGCCCGACTCGGCGGCCGAACCACCGGAGTTTCTCAGCCGCTCGGCGATCTGCTCCGGCGTCACGTCATTGATCCACACCGCCATGCCGGATTCCGAGCCGGCCAGGTACTTCAGTTTGTCGGCCGTGCGCAGGACCGAGAACACCTCCAGGTGCAGCCAGGCCAGCTCGCGGTCGACCCGGACCGGCGCCTGGTGCCAGGCGGCGATGTAGGGCAGCGGCCGGCCGTACAGCCCGTCCAGTTGGTGCAGCAGCCGTAGGTAGACATCGGCGAAATCGTCCCGTTCCGCGTCAGTCAGCGCCGGCAGGTCGGGCACCTGCCGGTGTGCCACCACGTGCGCTTCCACCGGCCAGCGGGCCGCCGCCGGCACGTACGCCGTCCAGTGCTCCCCGGTGACCAGCACTCGGGTCCCGGCGGCCTGCTCGGCGGCGAGCACGTCGCCGAGCAGCGGCCGGCCGTGCTCGGCCTGGTACGCCCGCGCGACGTCCAGCATCCGCGCGGTTTTCGGCGTGACGAACGGATAACCGTAGATCTGGCCGTGCGGATGGTTCAGTGTGACGCCGATCTCCTCGCCCCGGTTCTCGAACGGGAAGACCTGTTCCACGCCCGGCAGCGCGCCCAACGCCTCGGTGCGGTCCGCCCACACGTCGACCACCGTGCGCACCCGCGACGGCGACAGCTCGCCGAACGAGCCGTCATGGTCGGCGGTGAAGCAGACGACCTCGCACCGGCCCTGACCGGGCGCGCTGGGCACCATCGGCATGCCGGGCACGGTGGCCGGGATGTCCGGCACAGCTTGGGCGAATGACGGGAACCGGTTCTCGAAGACCGCGACGTCGTAGTCGCCCTCCGGGATCTCGGTGAGCCGACCGGGGCTGCTCGGACACAGTGGACAGAGGTCGGCCGGCGGCTTGTAGGTGCGGGTCTGCCGATGCGCGGCGATGGCCACCCATTCGCCGGTCAGCGGGTCGCGACGAATCTCGGCGTGCGGCCGCGAGGGCGGCAGGTCGCGCCGGTCGACGGCGGTCCGGGACGGGGCGTCGAAGTGATCATCGAAGTAGATGATCTCCCTGCCGTCGGCCAGCCGGCGGACCGAACGCCTCACGCGGGCTCCTTTCGCCGCCCCGGCGTCGACGCGATCAGCAGGTCGCGCACGTGCTCGCCGAGCGCCTGTCGAGCGTCGTCGGCCAGGCCGTCATCGGTGACCAGGGCGTCCGCCTCGGCCAGTCCGGCGATGGTGGACAGGCCGACGATGCCCCACTTGGTGTGGTCGGCCACGATCACCAACTGGCCGGCGGCCTCCACGAACGCCCGGTCCGTCTCGCTCTCGCTCAGGTTGGGGGTGGTGAAGCCGGCCCGCAAGTCGATGCCGTGCACACCGAGGAACACCGCGTCCAGGTGCAGGGTGCGCAGCGCCTGCACGGCGATCGGCCCGACCAGCGCGTCGGACGGGGTGCGCACGCCGCCGGTCAACACCACGGTCCGGTCGGTCCGGTCCCCGTCGCGCAGCACCTCGGCGACCTGGATCGAGTTGGTGACCACGGTCAGGCTCGGCACGTCCTCCAGGTATCGGGCCATGGTCCACGTCGTGGTGCCGGCGGACAGGCCGATGGCCGCGCCGGGCTGCACCAGGCTGGCCGCTCGGGCCGCGATGGCCTCCTTTTCCGGCAGTTGGCGCACCGACTTGGCCTCGAATCCCGGCTCGTCCACGCTCTGCCCGGCGATCGCGCCGCCGTAGACCTTCTCGAGCAGACCGCGGGAAGCCAGCACGTCCAGATCCCGGCGGACGGTCATATCGGACACACCGAGCCGGTCGACCAGCCGACTGACCCGCACGGCTCCGGAGCGCCGAACCTCATCGAGGATCAGCGTCTGCCGTTGACGCGCCAGCACCGACGAACCACTCCCCTCCAACCAGCAGCAACCAACAAGATTCTACGCACTCGAACACCGGGCTGTTAGTCTGTGTGCAATTGGTCACCGGGCAGCCGCAGGCTGAGCAACGCGCCGCCACCGGGCGCGTTCGCGGCCTGCGCCGAGCCGCCGTGCCGCTGGGCCGCCTGCGCCACAATGGACAGTCCCAGCCCCGAGCCGGGCAGGGTGCGCGCCTCCGAGGATCGGTAGAACCGCTGGAACACGTGCGGCAGGTCGGCTTCGGCGATGCCGGGCCCCTGGTCCGCGACCTCGATCACCGCGGTGCCATCGCCCAGCGGCCGCAGGCTCAGCCGGACGGTGCCACCCGGCGGGCTGAACTTCACCGCGTTGTCCAGCAGGTTCAGCACGGCCCGTTCCAGCGCGCTGGAATCGCCGGGCACGAACCACGGCTGCAACGCGACGTCGAAACGCACGCTGGTCGCCCGCCGCCGGGCCCGGTCCAGCGCCCGCTCGGTCACGTCCACCAGGTCCACCGACTCGTGCGTGACGTGCGGCGCGTCCTGCCGGGCCAGTTCGACCAAGTCGCCGATCAGCGTGGTCAGCTCGTCCAGTTGGCCCCGCACGTCCGCGTACAGCTCGCCGGTGTCCTGTTCGGACAGTTCGGGCGCGCCGGGCTTGCGGGCCGCGATGAGCAGTTCCAGGTTGGTGCGCAACGAGGTCAGCGGAGTGCGCAACTCGTGGCCGGCGTCGGCGACCAGTTGGCGCTGCTGGTTCTGCGAGTCCGCCAGCGCGTCCAGCATGGTGTTGAAGCTCTGGGTGAGTCTGGCCAGTTCGTCGTCCCCGCTGACCGGGATTGGTCGCAGGTCACCCGTGGCGGCGACCCGTTCGGTGGCATCGGTCAGCCGCTGCACCGGCCCCAGGGTGCCCCGCGCCACCAGCGCGCCCCCGGCGGCCGCGACCACGATGCCGGCCGCGCCGACCACGGCCAGGACGATGGCCAGCCGGCCCAGGGTGGCCTGGGTGTAGCTCAGCGGCTGGGCCAACACCAGCGCGTAGCCGGTGCCGGCCTGGATCTGCACCGCGTAGACCCGTTCATCGGTGCTGCTGTCGGTGCGGAAGTTGTCGCCGCCCTCGGCCGCGACCTTGACCTCGGCCGGACCGATCGGCGGCTTGTTCACCGGCCCGAACAGCGGTGTGGACGAGCCGTCCCCGTCCACGATGCCGATCTTCACGCCGAAGGACGCCGCGAGCTGTTCGACCACCGGGTTGTCGGCGGTCCGAAACAGCGCCACGGTGCCGATGACGTTGTCCGCCCGCTGCTTGAGCGAGGTGTCCACCTGGTCGTACAGCGCCCGGCTGACCGTGATGTACACCGCCACCGACACCAGTCCCACGGCGACCGCGACGCACAGCGCGGCCAGCCAGGTGACCCGCGCGCCCAGGGACAGCCGGCGCGTCGGATGGGCCAGCCCGGCCGCATCGACGCGTTCAGGGGTGAAAACGGTCACGGAGGAGTCTCCCGCAGCACGTAGCCGACACCGCGCACGGTGTGGATCAGCCGAGACTCACCGTCGGCCTCGGTCTTGCGGCGCAGGTAGCCGACGTAGACCTCCAGCGCGTTCCCCGAGGTCGGGAAGTCGTAGCCCCAGACGTCCTCCAGGATGCGGCCTCTGGTCAGCACCTGCTTGGGGTGCGTCATGAACAGTTCCAGCAGGGTGAACTCAGTGCGGGTGAGGCTGATCAGCCGGTCGCCGCGCCGCACGTCCCGGGTGCCGGGGTCCAGTTCGAGGTCGGCGAAGCGCATCGCCCGGGGCACGTCGCTGGCCCGCGCGTCGGCCTCGGTCGCCACCCGCCGGATCAGCGCCCGCAGCCGGGCCAACAGCTCTTCCAGCGCGAACGGCTTGGGCAGGTAGTCGTCGGCGCCGGCGTCCAGCCCGGCGACCCGGTCGGACACCGCGTCCCGCGCGGTCAGCACCAGGATCGGCAGGTCGTCGCCGGTGCCGCGCAGCCGGCGGCACACTTCCAGACCGTCCAGCCGGGGCATCATCACGTCCAGCACCATCGCGTCCGGCCGCTGGGCGATCACCGAGTCCAACGCCTGCTGGCCGTCGCTGGCCAGTTCGACCTGGTATCCGTTGAACTGCAACGAACGACGCAACGACTCCCGAACGGCCCGGTCGTCGTCGACTACGAGGATGCGCATGTGCACAGTGTCACCAACTGGCCTGAGAGCGGCCTGAGAGACACGGCCAATCGCCGATAAGTCATCCTCACTCACGTGACCAGCGCAGCTCAGCTCTACGACGTCCTGTTCCGGCGACGCGACACCCGCGCGGAGTTCACCGGCGAGCCGGTCGCGCCGGACATGCTCAACCGGGTGCTGTCCGCCGCGCACGCCGCGCCCAGCGTCGGCCTGTCCCAGCCATGGGATTTCGTGCTGGTGTCCGACCAGGACACCCGCCGGGCGTTCCGCGATCACGTGCGGTCCGAACGGGAGGTGTTCGCCGGACAACTGGACAAAATGGACGCCGACCGGGCCGCGGTGTTCTCCCGGATCAAGATCGAGGGCATCCTGGAGTCAAGCCTCGGCGTGGTGGTCGGCTACGACCCGGAGCGTGGCGCGCCCGCCGTGCTCGGCCGGCACGCCATCGCCGACGCCGGCCTGTACTCGGTGTGCCTGGCGATCCAGAACCTGTGGCTGGCGGCGACCGCCGAGGGGCTCGGGGTGGGCTGGGTGAGCTTCTACCGCGAGGACTTCCTACGCGACCTGATCGGCATGCCGGCCACCGTGCGCCCGGTGGCGTGGCTGTGTCTGGGGCCGGTGTGCGAGCTGCCCGACACGCCGGATCTGGAGCGGCACGGCTGGCGGCGGCGGATGCCGCTGGAGTCGGTCGTGCACCACGGCCGGTACCGGTCCCGGGCCGCCGACTGAGCCATTCAGGCGATATCCAGGCGAACCTGGCCGGTAACAGTCATCGATCCCGTAGCCTCCGGAACAACATGACCGGCTTCGAGATCACCAATGGCGGTGGTTCTCGACAGCCGGTCGCCACCTGTCGGCAGCGGGAGTGTCGAACCGAAGTGGCACAGGACCCCACGGCGGCCACCGGAATCGCGCAGGACGACGACCATGAGGTCCGCCGGCTGTTGCAGGCCGGCCGGCTGGCCGAGGCGAACGCCGAGTTCGATCTGGTGCTCAGCCGGCGCCCGACGCCGCCGGACCACCTCCACCGGGCCGCCATGCTGGTCTCCCGGGCCGTGCTCGCCTGGCGACTGAACCGGGTGCCGCTCGCGCTGGAACTGGCCGCCGAGGGCTGGACCGACCTGAGCGGGCGCCCCCAGGGCGCCGCCGCGGCCACCGCACTGAGCAATCTGGGCTATCTGCTGGAAGGGGTCGGGCACCGGCAGGCCGCGCTGGAAACCCTCCGGCTGTCGGTGCGGTTGGCCCGCGCCGCCGAGGACGAGCAGGTGCTGGCCCGCTGCCTGCAACGACTGGGCGGATTGCTGAACCTGCAAGCGATCGACGGGCCACCGGCGCAGGCCCGGCCCGGTTTCGCCGAGGCGAAGGCGGTGCTGGCCGAGGGCCTGCGGCTGTGCTCGGACGACCGGTGGCGGCGCCGGCTGCTCGGCGCGTACGGCCGCGCGCTGGCCGGCGTCGGCGAATGGGCGGCGGCAGCCCACGCCGCCAGCGAGGTGCTGGCGCTGGCCACGGAGGCCGACGACCGGTGGGGCGTCGCGGTCGGCCAGTGGGTGCTGGCTATCGAGCGCTGGCATCACGGCCGGCTGGCCGAGGCCGGCGCGCTGGCCACCGAGGCGATGGGTCACGCCGAGGCGATCAACGATCCGTCGCTGTTGTTGCGGCTTTCGTTGGACGTGGCCGACATCTGCGCGGCGCGCGGCGATCGGGCCGGTGAGGCGGCGGCCTTGCGGCGCAGCGTGTCGGCCGTCCGGCGCGGTGCCGAGACGTCGCGCGAGGGTTTGGGCCAGGCGCTGGAACAGCGTCGGCTGGCCGTCCAGGCGCAGCGGCTGGCGACCGCCGCGCAGGAAGCGGCCGCGCAGGATCCGCTGACCGGGGTGGCGAACCGGCTGGGCCTGCAACGCAGCGCGCCGGCTCTGCTGGACGACGCCGTCCGCGCCGGCCGGCTGCCCGCGCTGGTGCTGGTGGACGTGGACGGCTTCAAGGGCGTCAACGACCACGCCGGGCACGCCGTCGGCGACGCCGCGCTGTGCCGGATCGCCCAATTGCTGCTGCGCGAATGCCGGCTGGAGGATCTGGTGGCGCGCTGGGCCGGCGACGAGTTCGTGATCCTGCTGGGCGGCGCGGACGCGACCGCCGGCCCGACGGTGGCCGAGCGGATTCGGGTCGCCGTCGCCGATCACGACTGGACGCCGGTGCTCGGCCCCGCCGGGCGGCCGACGGTGAGCATCGGCGTGGCGTGCGGGCCAGGCGATCTGGACACGCTGTTCGTGGCTGCCGATATCGCGCTATATCAGGCAAAACGGCAGGGCCGCAATCGAGTCGCGGTTTACCGACCACTCACCGGCATGACAGCCGGCGCGCACCGGATCGGCGACACGCCGAGTTAAAGGTGAAGGTCTTTCGCGCTCTCCGTCGGCGGCGTACCGTGCGGCGCGCGGATCGACGCGGATCGGCACTGTGGAGGGAATCATGATGGCCCGGAGCGCGCACAGACCACGGTTCATCGCCATTGTCGGAGCCCTGGGCCTCGCGCTGGGCATCAGC
>DASZLR010000092.1:0-14282 GCA_035552275.1 Pseudonocardiaceae bacterium
CCACTGCATCAGCGCGAGGATCACCACCACGATCCCGTACGGATCGGACAGCGCCGTGGCAGCAGCGCCATCGCGACGGCCGCCAACAGGCTCAGGCCGACGCCGGACACCACGGCCGCCGACCGCACGCCGCGAATCCGACCACCACCAGAACACTGACCAGCGCGGCCAGCAGCGCCTGCTGTGCCGCAGAAACCGCGGATCGGTGGCGGCGACCTGCGCCAGCAGCAAATACAGCAACCCCAGAAAGGGGCACAGGGTGAGCACACCGAAGTAGCACGCAGCGCCCGCTGTCCGGTGCATTCCGGCGGCGTAATACTCGTGCCGGGCTGCGAGGGCTCGGCGGGAAAGCGGCCGCTGAAGGGTGCGGTCCAAGATCGCCGGAAGGCCCACGGCGCCAGTCTCACACAGCGAATCGCCGAACCGCCGGCCGGTTCGCCGACCGACTACCGGCTGTTGACGCGGTCGAATTCGGCCTGGACGGTCAGGATGTCGGTGGCGTGCCCGCGAATCCAGTCGAACAGGCCAGTCAGTGATTCGCTGGTTCCCTTGCCGACCGGGGTCAGCCCGTAGGTCACCTTGGGTGGCGTGGTCGGCTCGACGGTCCGCCACACCAGGCCATCCCGCACCAGCGTGCGCAGCGTCTGGGACAGCATCTTCTCGCTGATTCCCTCGATGCTCTCGCGCAGCTCGGAGAATCGCAGATTCCGCCGCCGCAAGCACACCAGCACCCACACACCCCATCGGCTGGTGACATGGTCCAGCACGGTGCGCGCCGGACAGTCGACGTGAAACACCTCACTCAACTCGCGGGTGAGCGACTCCGCGAGCTGCTTTCCTTCCTCCACGTACCGAGCTTACCTCAAGGTATGTACTTACTAGAAGTAAGCGACGTTCCTACAGTCGACACCATGATTGTGGTGACTGGAGCTACCGGAAACATCGGACGACCACTGGTGCGGGCGCTGGCCGCCGCCGGCGAGCGGGTGACGGCGGTCTCCCGCCAGGCGGCCGAGCTACCCGACGGCGTGTCGCATCGGCGGGCCGACCTGGCCGAGCCGGAGAGCCTGCGGCCGGCGCTCGACAACGCGGAGGCGATGTTCCTCTTCCCTGGCGGCGCGGACCCGGACGGCATCGTCGATGTGGTCGAGGCCAGCGGGGTCCGGTCGGTGGTGCTGTTGTCCTCGCTCGGCGCGGCGACCAGACCGCAGCTGTACGGCCAGTTTCGAGCGTACGAGGACGCCGTCGCCCAGTCCGGTCTGGAATGGACTGTGCTGCGGCCGGGCCTGTTCGACTCCAACACGTTCCTGTGGGCGGAAACCGTTCGCACTCAGCGGACCGTCTTCGCGCCGTTCGGCGACCTCGGGCTGCCGGCCATCGATCCGGCCGACATCGGCGAAGTCGCGGCCGCCCTGCTGACCGCCGGCGAACATGTCGGCAAGATCTACGAGCTCACCGGGCCGACGCCGATCACCCCGCGCGAACAGACGGCGGCGATCAGCGAAGCGTTGGCCGCACCCGTTCGGTTCTTCGAGCAGAGCCGGGCGCAGGCGCGGGAGCAGATGCTGCGGTTCATGCCCGAACCGATCGTGGACGCCTCGCTTGCCGTGTTGGGTGGGCCATCGGACGCGGAAACGGCCGTGAGTCCTGAGGTCCAGCGGATTCTCGGCCGGGCGCCCCGCTCGTTCGCCGCGTGGGTGGCCCGCAACATCGAGCCGTTCCGGTGACGATGATGTCATCGCAGGTCGAGTTGCTGTCCGGGTCTGTGGCGGCTGACCCAGCCGGACGGACCGCGCCCCGCGCGGATTGTCGACAATCCGCGCGGGCCGTCAGGCCGCCTACTGCATGAGGCCGATCATGTTGCCGTCGACATCCTTGACGACGGCGATCAGCTTGCCCCCGCCGACGTCCGTGACGTCCTGGGCCGTCTCCCCGCCGGCCTCCAGCAGCGCCTTCACCTTGCCGTTGATGTCGTCAACGTTCCAGTAGCAGACCGCGCCGGTCAGGCCCTTGCCGTGGCCGTTCGGGTCCAGGCCGATTTCATGCCCCGCAGCGCGGAAGCCGACGTAGTACGGCTGGTCCACGTAGGGTTCGACGCCCAGAAGCTCCCGGTACAGGGCCGTGGCCTTGGCGAGATCCTGGACGGGGACGACGATCGTGTTCATGCCTTCGGTCATGTCCGCTCCTCCTCCTGCTTGTCACATCGCCGGCGCTCGGCCGGTCAGTGGTATGACAAGGCGCGACGGAGGAATGTGACAGTGGACGACGGCAGCAACTATCAAGGGGACTGGCTGACGCGGCAATTCGAGTCGCATCGCGGCCATCTGCGGGCGGTGGCCTACCGGATGCTCGGCTCGGGCATGGAGGCCGATGACGCGGTCCAGGAGGCGTGGCTTCGGGTCAGCCGAGCCGACAGCAGCGCGGTGGAGAACCTGGGCGGATGGCTGACGACCATCGTGGCGCGGGTGTGCCTGAACATGTTGCAGGCGCGAACGTCCCGGCGCGAGGACCTGATTGTCGACAATCTGACAGATCCGGTCGCCGGCCCGCAGGATGGCGGCGACCCGGAGCACGAGGCGATCCAGGCCGATTCGGTCGGCGCGGCGCTGCTCGTGGTCCTGGAGACCTTGACACCGGCCGAGCGGCTGGCGTTCGTGTTGCACGACATGTTCGCGGTGCCGTTCGAGGAGATCGCGCCGATCGTGCGGCGGTCTCCGGCGGCGGCCCGGCAACTCGCCAGTCGCGCGCGTCGTCGGGTGCAGGGCGCGGAGCCTGGTCCGGACGCGGACGCCACCCGCCAGCGGGAGATCGTCGGCGCGTTCCTCGCCGCCTCCCGCGGCGGCGATTTCGATGCGTTGGTGGCGCTGCTGGATCCGGACGCCGTCGTGCGTTCCGACGCCGCGGCCGTCAACATGGGCACTCCCGACAGCGAGATTCGCGGCGCCACGGCGGTGGCGCAGTTCTTCTCCGGCCGTGCCAAGTCCGCTCGACTGGCGCTGATCGACGGCTCGGCCGGAGCGGTGTGGACATTGCGCGGCCGGCCGCAGGTGGTGTTCGACTTCACCGTCGCGGACGGCAAGATCGTCACGATCGCCTTCCTGGCCGACCCCGATTATCTGGACCGGCTCGACCTGGAGTTCCTCAGGAGCTGACGATCTTCCGAAGCGGGGCGGCGGCGCTCCAGCCGTGCCCCGCACGGCGGCCGGTCGGGCGGCTGAGCTGGGGTTGACACTCTTTTACTCAGGAGTATCCTTACTGCGAGTAAGTTAGCTGATCGTGGTGGAGGTGACGATGCCGGCGGAGCATGCGGAGCCGGACAATCTGGTCTTGCAGCCGCGAGACGTCCACTTCGACTGGGCCAACACCCCGATGCACTGGCTGCCGGGCGACCCGTTCGCCTCGCACCTGATCAATGTGCTGCACCTGCTGCTGCCCGAGGGAGAGCGGTGGTTCGTGCGGACGTTCCAGGAAGCACTTCCGCTGATTGTCGACAATCAGCTCCGCGAGGACGTGCTCGGCTTCATCGGCCAGGAGGCGATCCACGCGGAGACGCACGAGGCCGTGCTGCTCGAACAGTTGAAGGCGAAGGGGCTCGACCCGGCGCCGTATGTGCGGCAGGCCGAGTGGATCTTCCATCGGGTCCTCGCGCCCAAAGACGGCGCCAGCGAGCGCGAGCGGCACGAGCACCTGATCGAGCGGCTGTCCGTCATCGCCGCCATCGAGCACTTCACCGCCTACCTCGGCGACTTCGCGCTCAACGCGAAGGGCTGGGACGCGCCCGGTGTCGACCCGACGATGGTCGATCTGTTCCGCTGGCACGGCGCGGAAGAGGTCGAGCACCGCAGCGTCGCGTTCAACGTGGCCCGCTACTTCGACCGCCGCTACTTCCGCCGGGTCCGCGCGATGGCGCTGGCCGTGCTCGCGTTGTTGCTGTTGTTCGGGCGAGGTGTTCGGTTCCTCATGCTCAATGACCCGACCCTGCACGGAGCGGCCCACCAGCCCCGGTGGCGCGACTACTTCCGCGGCGTGCGGGCCGGCTCGCTGCCTTCGCTGCTCGGCTTGGCCATCTCGGTGCTGCGCTATTTCAAGCCCAGCTACCACCCGACCCAGGAGGGCTCGACCGAGCAGGCGATCGCCTACCTCGCCACGTCTCCGGCGGCCCGCGCGGCCGCGCGGTGACCACTGTGGACAGCAGAGCTGACGCCATCCCGCCGGACCTGTTCGGCCGACGGGACAAGGATCGATTCCTGACCGTGATGACCGGAATAGCCGATGTCTACACGCGACTGTTGCCGCGCTTCGGCCGGGTCGAGGAGCCGGAACCTGTGGTGGATCGGGAACTGCGGTTGGTGGTGGCCCAGCGCCGGGTGGAGGCCGAGGGCGTGGTCAGCCTGACCCTGGCGGCCGCCGCCGGCGGTGAGCTGCCCCGCTGGCAGCCCGGCTGCCACCTCGATCTGCACCTGGCCTCCGGACTTCGCCGGCAGTACTCGCTGTGCGGGGATCCGGCCGACCGCAAGCACTATCGGATCGCGGTGCGCCGGCTGGACGCCGCCGGCGGTGGCTCCCGTGAGGTGCACGACGTGCTCACCGAGGGCAGCCCGATCACCGTGCGCGGCCCGCGCAACGCCTTTCCGTTGGTGCTGACCGGGCCGACGCTGTTCCTGGCCGGCGGCATCGGCATCACCCCGATCCTGCCGATGGCGCGGGAGGCCGCGCGGCGCGGTGTGGACTGGCGGGTGGTCTACACCGGACGGTCCCGGGACTCCATGCCGTTCCAGGACGAGCTGGCCCAGCTTGCTGAAATGTCCGGCAATCATCCGGACCGGGTGCTCGTACGACCCAACGATGAGTTCGGCATTCCGGACCCGGCCTGGCTGCTGGCGGACGCGCCGCGCGGCGGCGCGGTGTACGTGTGCGGTCCGCGGCGGATGCTCACCGGCGTGCGGGAGACCTTCGCCGACTGCGCGGCCACCGCCCTGCACTACGAGCGGTTCTCGCCGCCGCCAGTGGTGGACGGCACGCCGTTCGAGTTGGAGTTGGCGCGCTCCGGCACGGTGCTCGCGGTGCCGGCCGACCGGCCGGCGTTGGACGTACTGATCGACGCGCGGCCGGATGTCGCGTACTCCTGCCGGCAGGGATTCTGCGGCACGTGCAAGGTGCGGGTGCTGGCCGGAGAGGCGGATCATCGGGACCGGCGGCTCACCGACGACCAGCGGGCGGCCGGCGACATGCTGATCTGCGTGTCGCGGGCGCACGGCGACCGCCTGGTGCTCGACCTTTAGGGAGGCGGCCATGACCAGTGGCATTGTTGACAATCCGACATTCAACTACACCGACACCGATCTTGAGCGATTCCGGGACACCCAGCAGCTCGCCTACCGGTGTGCGGAGGAAACGGCCGACTGGCTGGAATCGGGGGTGACCGAGCGGCAGGCCGCCGCCGAACTGCGCCGCAGGTTGGTCGCGGCCGGCGTGGACGACTTCTTCCACGTGCCGTTCGCCTGGTTCGGCGACCGCAGCGCGTTCCGGCACTTCCGTTTCCCGTTGCAGTTCTTTCCCAGCAACCGGAAACTGCGCGATGGCATGCCCTACGTGCTGGACTGCGCGCCCATTGTGGACGGATACACGGCAGATATCGGCTACGGCGGGAAGCTCGGCGAGAATGCCATCTGGGACAAGCTGGACACCGACCTGGCCGCGTACCGGGAGCTGATCGTGCGGCGGGTGCGGGAACGCCGCAGCCTCAACGAGATCTACCGGGACGTGGACGCGCTGATCGACCGGCAGGGCTACGACAACCGGCACAAGGTGTATCCCGGCCGGGTGATCGGGCATCAGGTGACCCGGATGCGGCACGTGCTCGGCCCCAAGGGCGTGACCCTGTTCGGTTTCGGAGTGCGCACCCTGCAGACGCTGGGCCGGGAGCTGATCTCCGAGCGGTACCACGGCCGGTCCCCGCTGTGGGCGGACGGCCGATCGTCCCAGCACGCGCCGACGCCGGGACTGTGGGCGGTGGAACCGCACATCGCCTTCCGCGACGTCGGCATCAAGTTCGAGGAGCTGCTTGTGGTGACGCCCGACGACGCCTACTGGCTGGACGACGACCTGCCGCACGTGCGGCGCTGGCAGGCAGCATCATGAGCCCGGTCGAGGCCACAGCGGACGGTCCAACTCGGACAGTAGAGTCCGAGGGCGTGCGGTTGGCCGTGTTCGAACGCGGCGATCCGGCCAACCCGACCGTCCTGCTGGTGCACGGCTATCCGGACACCCACACGGTGTGGGACGACGTGGCGCGGCTGCTGGCCTCCCGATTCCACGTGGTCGCCTACGACGTGCGTGGGGCGGGCGCCTCCACCGCGCCGCGCGGCATCGACGGGTACCGGCTGCCGCTGCTGGCCGCCGACCTGCGCGCGGTCGCGGACGCGGTCAGCCCGGACGCTCCGGTGCACGTGGTGGCGCACGACTGGGGCTCGATCCAGTCCTGGGAAGCGGTCACCGAGCCGGGTGCGGAGCACCGGATCGCTTCGTACACCTCGATTTCCGGGCCGTGCCTGGACCATGTCGGCCAGCTGATCCGCCAGCGGCTGTCCCATCCGACGCCGGCCAATCTTCGGCAGGTGCTCAGCCAGCAGTTGCACTCCTGGTACATCGTGGCGTTCCAGGTTCCGGCCCTGGCCCCGCTGGTGTGGCGGCTGTGGCTGGCCCGGCGCTGGGGCGCGGTGCTGGAACGAGTCGAAGGCGTGCCGCGCCGGGCAGGGCATCCGGCGCCGACGTTGGCCGCCGATGCGGTGCGCGGCATCTCGCTGTACCGGGCGAACATGCTGCCTCGGCTGCGCAGTCCGCGGCGACGCGGCACCGAAGTGCCGGTGCAGGTGATCCAGCCGACCGGCGACCACTACGTCACGCCCGGCCTGACCGACGGCCTGGACCGCTGGGTGTCCCGGCTGTGGGTGCGCAGTGTGCCCGCGCGGCACTGGGCGCCGCTGACCCACGCGCCGGTCGTGGCCCGGATGGTGACCGAACTGGTGGACCACGTCGGCGGCGCACCCGAGCCCCGTTCACTGCGCCGGGCCTGGGTTCGCCGATTTGACACTGTGTCCAAACCGTTCGCCGACCAACTGGTTGTGGTGACCGGCGGCGGCAGCGGCATCGGCCGCGCGACCGCGTTGGCGTTCGCCGAGCGCGGCGCCGAGGTGGTCATCTGCGATGTGGACGACGAAGGCGCCCAGCGCACCGCCGAACTCGCCCGGCTGATCGGGCCGGGTGGCTCGGCGTACCACGTCGACGTGGCCGACGAGTCGGCCGTGCGCGGCTTCGCCGATCGGGTCGCCGCTGTGCACGGCGTGCCGGACATTGTTGTCAACAATGCGGGGATCGGCCACGCCGGCTCGTTCCTGAACACCTCCCACAAGGACTGGGAGCGGGTGCTGGACGTCAATCTGTGGGGCGTGATCCACGGCTGCCAGGCGTTCGGTGAACTGCTGGTCGCTCGCGGCGAGGGTGGACACATTGTCAATGTCGCGTCGGCTGCCGCTTATCTGCCGTCGCGGCTGCTCCCGGCGTATTCGACCAGCAAGGCGGCCGTGTTCATGTTGTCGGATTGTCTACGAGCTGAACTGGTCGACGCCGACATCGGCGTGTCGACCATCTGTCCCGGTCTGATCAACACCAACATCACCCGGACGTCCACCCACTCGGGAGTCGATGACGTGGAACAGGACCGGCGGCGGTCGCGCAGCACCGAGCTGTACCGGCGGCGCGGCTTCCCGGCCAAGGCGGTCGCGAAGGAGATCGTGCGGGCGGTGCGGCGGGACATCCCGGTGCTGCCGGTGACCGTCGAGGCGAAGGCGACCCGGCTGCTCGGTCGGATCTCCCCGGCCGCCTTGCGGGCCGCCGCCCGAATCAGCCCGATGTGACGCGACAACAAGAAACCGCACAACGACGCGGCGACCAGCGGCGATGGGATATGTCGCGGTAAACACTTGACGTGCTCGATCCATCGCCGATAAAAGTGGGACAGCGACGGCGAAGGGTGGAACGTGTCGGCCGTGCTGTCCGTGGTGGAACCGCTCAGCGTGGTCCTGCTGATCGCGGCGTTATTGGGCCGAGCGCCGACGGCGCTGGTGAGACCGACATACCGGTGGCTGTGGTCGGCGTGCGCGGCGCTCACCGTGTCGATCTTCATCTACGTGTCGGCCGTATTCGACTGGTCGCCGCTGAACGTCTGCGGCATGCCGGTCAACGTCTGGGGTCTGGGCACGTCGATCGCCATCGCGGTGTTCGCCGCGCTGGCCGCCCGTGCATCGCGCGGGACCGTCGTCGCGGTCGCGGTCGGGTACATCGTCGCGTCGGCCTTCGTGGTTTATCGAGGCCTGGTCGAGATTCCGTCGCCGGTCGGCTGCCTGGACCGAGTGGATGTGCCGTGGTATGACCCGTTCTGGTGGGTGCTGATCCTGGTGCATATCGGGTCCACCAGTTACGCGACGGTCGTGTGCGGGACATTCGCGCGGATGGCGGAGAACAAGGAATCCATGCACGTCGAGCTGCGCCTGCTGGCCGCCGGAATGGTGTCCTCGACACTGTTCTGGACCGGCATTCTGGTCATTCTGCTCACCGGCTATTCGCCGCTCATCGGGCCGCTGCAATATCTTATCTCCACCACCTCGTTGCTGCTCGCCGCCGGCCTGCTGGTGGATCCGGTTCGCGGTCTCGCCGAACGCATGGTGGCCGCGCGGCGATACCGCGAACTGGAGCCACTGCACAGATATCTGGCGATCGTGGTGGGGGAGCGGCCGCTGTCCTCGCCCGGCTCGCTGGGACTGCTGTTGTCCAGCGCCTACCCGCCGCAGGACCGACTTTATCGACTCACGGTCACGATTCGTGATGGGCTGCTCGAAGTGATTGATTTCCACGCCGGCCGCCGGGGCGGCCCACCGGACGCGCGGATCGAGCTGATTCACCGGATCATCGTGGACCAGGGATGGAAACCCGGGGCCGAGATCGACACTCCGTTGGCGCTGCGGGTGGCGGCGAAACTCGCCGAGGGCGACTCAGTCAGCCAAGCTGATCCCGCAACTCTCGTTTGAGGATCTTGCCGGCTGCCGAGATCGGAAGCCGTGCCACGAAACGCAGCTCCCGCAGCTTCTGGTGCGGCGCGACCTGGTCATTGACGGCGGCCATCAGCTCGTCGGCATCGAGTTGGTGACCGGATTTCGGCACCACGAAGGCGACCGGCAGCTCGCCGACATCGTGATCGGGACGCCCCACCACCGCCGCTGCGGCGATGCCGCTCTCGGCAGTGAGCAATGCCTCCAACTCACGCGGATAGACGTTGTAGCCCTTGTAGATCAGCATGTCCTTTTTTCGGTCCACAATAGACAGATAACCGTCGGTGTCGAGCACGCCGATATCGCCGGTCCGCAGCCAGCCGCCGGTCAGCACTTCCGCAGTGGCAGCCGGATTGTTGTGGTAACCCGACATGACCTGCGGGCCGTGCACGCAGATCTCGCCGGATTCGCCGGCCGGCAACGGGTCCAAGCCGCCGTCGGCGGGCACGATCCTGATCTCGGTGTCGAACATCGGCACCCCGACGCTGCCCGGTTTGGCCAGGCCAGAGGCGTTGGCCGGCGGATTCGTCGCGCCCATGGTGACCTCGGTCAAGCCGTAGCCCTCGCAGATCACCGCGTCCGGCATCAGCTCGCGTAGTGCCTCGATCATGTCGACCGGCATCGGCGCACCGCCGGATCCGATGGCGCGCACCGAGGACAGGTCGCGGGTGCGGATGTCCGGGCAGGCGAGCAGCCCGGCATACAGCGCTGGCGCGCCGGCCAGATAGGTGACCCGAAACCGCTCCGCGTCGGCCAGATACGCGACCGGATCGAATCGGTCGTGCAGCACGGTGGTCATGCCGGCCAGCAGCGGCACGTTCATCCCGGCGATGGTGCCCATCGCGTGAAACCAGGGCATGAGGTTGATGAAGATGCCGGTGCCGAGCCTGGTCGGCCACTCCCGCGGGCTGCCGACCTGGTCGAGCACCACTCCGACCGGCGGTCCGTCGCCGTCGAGTGCCGGCAGCGCGCCGTGATGCCAGCAGCCGTGCTGAACGGTGTTGACCACCACGTTGCGGTGGGTCAACCGAACTCCCTTGGACCGACCGGTGGTTCCCCCGGTGTAAGCCAGGTGTGCGAGATCGCGGCCGGGGTCGATGTCGACGGGCGGCGCCACATCAGATCCGGCTGCGGATCCGACCGCGCACATCGCGGGCACATCGGCTTCGGTGAGGGTGAGCACGGTTCCGGCGTCGGCCATCAGCGCCGCCGCCTCGCGTTCTGGCAGCAGCGGGTTGACCGGCACGAAGACGGCCCCGGCCAGATGCAGGCCGTAGTAGGCCACCGGATATGCCAGGCAGTTGGACATCCGCAGCGCGACCGGGGAGCCGACGCCGATGTCTCGGTCGGCGAGCGCGTGGGCGAACCGGCACGACCGACGCCACAACTCGGCGAAACTCAGCTCGTCATCGCCACGCCGAAACGCGATCCGATCGCCGAATCGCCGCGCGGAACCGGCGAGGAGCGCGCCGACCGGGACATCCGGATAGTCCAGCGATGTCGGCAGCCCAGGGGGCCAGGTCAGCGCCACGAGATCGACATTACCGGCGGCGAATCAGGCCAACAAGATCAGGTCGGCGTTGGCTGGGTGACACGGTTGACCGATGAACGCTGACTGTTTGACCACGGCGGATTGAACCTGACCGATTAATCCTCAGGTGACCCGGCGGCCCAGCAATTGGGCGAGCCGGTGTTGTTCCGGCGTTCCCCTTCTGCTCACCGAGGCCATCAGCAGATCGGCGAACGCCTCCGCCACTCGTTCTTCCGGATCATCGAATCGGGACCGGGCGCAACTGCGCCGCAGCACGTCTTCCTGGGTGACCGGCTCAGTCGATGGGTGGGTGGCTGGGTGGGTGGATGTGTCGGCGGCATGGGCGTGCCCGGCCAACAGGTGGCCCACTTCATGCGCCACGATGTGTTGGGACGTCAGCCAACCGCCGTCTGTTCGGTACAGAATGACATCGGTGTTGGCCATGGCGACATACAGCCCGCTCAGATAGTCGCCCTGCGCGCCGGTGGCCCAGTAGTCGCCGTCCCGGCCGTAGACCTTGATCGGCCGGCTGCGCCAGCGTGCCACGTCCCGCAGGAAGGTGACGAGGTCCCACGGCTCCGGGATGAGCTTGTTGCGGTCGAGTTCGCGAATCAGCCGCATAGCTGTCCGGCGATCCGACGGAGTGATCTCGTGGTCCGCTTCCTCGTCCGGCCCCGCTCGCCGCGGCCACCGCCTCATGGCTTTCCCAGGTCTCCCAGGTGGTTGTCGGACAGTCCGTCCAGTCCGTCGAGAACTCGGGCGTCCTCGACAATCTGCGCGATACGGTGCAGCGTGCCCTTTTTCAGTCCTTTGGCCCGGGTCGCGATGCCCCGCACCTGCTCGTCGCCGGCGGTGGCGCGCAACTTCGGCAGGATCTCTGCGGGATCGCCGTGGTCATCCAGGAAGTAGCTGGCGTGCACGCCGAAGTAGTCGGCGATCAGCCGGACGACGCCGAGCCGCGGGTCCTTCTTGCCGGTGCGCAACTGCCAGAAGTAGCTGTCGCTCAGCGACGCCTTTCCCTCGCCGGCGGCCCGGATCTCGGCGGCGATCTGCGGCGCGCTCTTGCCCGATGCGTCGATCAGCCGGTTGAGCTTGTCCGCGAACTCGTTGTTTGACGGTTCTTCCATCGTCCAGCCTGTGCTCATGACCGGGAATCTAGCGGCTGCGGCCAGGGTACCAGGATCAAGCCTGTCCGATAGATCCTGTTTGACAGCGATCGAGGCCTGCCATAGCGTGATGTTTGTCAATGATGACCGTGAAGATCTCCGGTAAGATCGGCTGGCGGATCCAGACCGGGACGAGAACTTGGTCGCGGCCATAGGTTCCGGGGGGACCGGGGGGTTCGTGCGGCCCCTGGCGAGGTGGATCGGGAGGATCCATGCCTCGCCAGGGGCCGTGCGTGTGTCCATCGGCTGAACGGTCCACAATGGTCTCTCGGTGGGCTGATCGGGAGGAACCGGGAAGGACCAGTGGGCATGGCCGGTGTGCGGGAGATCGTGTTGCTCACCCTCGGCTGGGAGGAGGTGCCCCGGTCGATGTCGATCCATGGCGCGCCGCCGGAGCAGCTGATGCGCGAGCCGGTGCCTGGCGTGCTGCTGCGCTGCGAAAGCGGTTGGCTGCTGCTGGACACCGGTCTGCCGCCGCGCCGCTCGAACCGAGACGAACTCGGCGAGGAATTGCGGCGGGTCGGCGTCGACATCGATGACATCCACGCCGTCGCGGTGAGCCATCTGCACTACGACCACGCGGGCGGATTGTGGCATTTCGCCGACCGGGCGCCGGTGCACGTGCAGCGGGCCGAACTCGAGTACGGGCTGTCCGCTGGTCCGGGGCCGGAGCGCAATGACATCCAGCGCGTCGACTTCGAGAACCCGCGCATCGACTGGCGACGGGCCGACGGGGACGTCGAGATCGCGCCCGGCGTGACCGCGGTGCTGACCGCGGGGCACACACCCGGCCACCAGAGTTTCGTGGTCGAGCTGGACGAATCCGTGGGCGGCGGCGGTTTCGTGTTCGCCTTCGACGCCGCCGACCTGACCGAGAACATCGAACAGGAACTGGCCGTCGGCGGATTCATCGACGTGGAGCCCGAGCAGACGGTGGCGCGGATTCGCGAACTCAAGCGGATCGCCGCCGAGCGCGATTACCGGTTGATCCCAGGGCACGATCCGGCGGTGTGGCCAGCGCTCAGCACCGAACTCGCCGACTATTTCCGGGACCACTGACATCGAGCGGTGCTTGTCCGTAACGGGTTCAGTTGACAACGGGTCCCTGACCGGGCTGTACGGTCCTGTGTCAGCGATGAGCGGTCGGTCGACGCGCCCAGGTAATAGGTGGCGGCGATCGCTGATGGCTGGTGGGCAAGCGGCCGCTATGGCGCGGGCCACCGTTCGCCGAACTGACTCAGCCACTGGGCTCCGTGGCTGGGATCGCCGGCACAGCACCAAGATCATTACGTGATGATGGCTGTGCCTGGTGTCCATGGCACTTTGTCGGTGTGGGCGTTGACGGGCCTGTCAGATGAGACCGCGTCGTTGGGAGGACACGACCAATGCGGCACCGTTCACTGGTGACGACGGCACTGCTCGCGGTCATCGCGCTGGTGTTGCTTCCCGCTATCAGCAATGTCGAGGCGAATGAGCTGCCGCCCTCGTGGGCGCCATTGCTGTGGATAGCGTGGCCGGCGGGGCTGTTGTTGGCCGCACCGCTGGTGTACATGGAGATCCGGCAGCGGCATCAGGGCCATGGCCTGGGTCCGGACCACGGTGCGGCATCCGCGGCTGGGCGGCAACGGCGCGACCGTGCTGTCAGCGATCTGGCTGTCGCCGTCATGCGGCAGTGGACCGATGAAATGGGCCGGTGGTCGGTTCGGCGGGCCACCCCATTGCGGGTGCGCTGGTCGACCACGTCTCGACCGGTCGCATCGACTTTGGCCGGCGTGGTGAGCCAGGAGGTGCCCCACCGGCCGAAGGCGGTGCGCGGCGACACCGCCGCGCATCTGTTCACATTGCTGGGCAGCATGGGGCATAGGCAACTGGTTATTCTGGGAGAGCCGGGAGCCGGCAAGACCGTGCTGGCCGTGTTGTTCGCCCTCCAGGTGCTGGAACGTCGCCAGGCCGGTGACCCGGTCCCGGTGGTCCTGGGCCTGTCGTCCTGGAATCCTGCCGTCGAGGATCTGCACACGTGGTTGGCCAGGAGGATCGTCGAGGAGTATCCGGCGGTGGGCAACAAGCAGGTGTACGGCGTCGACGCCGCGCGATCGCTGGTGGCCGACGGCCGGGTGCTGGCGGTGCTGGACGGTTTGGACGAGATGCCGGCCTCGGCTCGGCTCGCTGCCATCGCCACCCTCGATCACGTGGCGGGGACTGGGTATCCCATGGTCGTGACGTGCCGCAGCCAGGAATACGAGGATGTCGTCACCGGCGGTGGCGCGTTTCTCAGTCGGGCCGCGGTCGCGGAGATCGAGCCCGTCGACCTTGCTGACGCCGGGCGCTACCTGATCGACGCGACACCGAGAGGCAGCGGTCACTGGCAGCCGGTGCTGGATGAGTTAGCGGCGCGGCCGGACGCACCGCTGGCTCGAACGCTGACCAGCCCGCTGATGATCAGCCTGGCCCGCGCGGTCTACGCCGCGCCGGCCTCCG
>DASZLR010000093.1:0-43055 GCA_035552275.1 Pseudonocardiaceae bacterium
AATTCCTCAGAGGTAGCTGAAGCCGATGACCTGGCCTTCCTCGATCACCCCGCCGAAAACCTGCCCGCCATACATCGCGAGCGCCTGCGCGAGCTGGTCGACGATGTTGTGCACCGGACCCAGCGGCAGACCGTACGAACCAGGGCCAGCGCCACCGAATTTGCCCTGCAGCCCGCCGATCTCCGGATGGCGCTGCGCGAAGCCCTGGTCCGCGGCGTCCAGCACCACCCGCACCCGCCAGACCTTCGGGCCGAACACCTGCGCCCTGTGGTACGCCGTCGTGATGGCGATCCGCCGAAGGTCGGACCAGGCGACGCGGAAGGCCCCCGACTTGTCTTCGTGCGCGAAGCCCTCCGGGCTCACGGTGATCGAGCGCGGTTTCATCCGAGCGGCCAGCTTGGCGACTCCTCGGCCCTCGATCGGAATGACGATCGGCTGGCCGGACGGCTGCTGTGGAGTCTGGTACTGGGGCTGTTGATACGGGTACTGCGGCGGCGGGTAGTACGGCTGCTGGGGCGGCGGATACTGCGGTGGTTGCTGAGGATATTGCGGTGGTTGCTGGGGATACTGCGGTGGTTGCTGGGGATACTGCTGTGGTTGCTGGGGGTAGTACGGCTGGTTGTACTGCGGCTGGTTGTACTGCGGCGCCGGCCCGCCGGGAGGCGGAGCGCCCCACCCAGGCGGAACGCCGTCGTTACCCGTCATAAGCGCGATTGTACGGACCGCGAGCGCGCGAGGGATCAGCTTTCGTCGGGGCGGGACAGCAGCCGCACGTCCGGCGGCACCAGTGTGGTGCTCTCCAGCAGCTCGCGGATCAGGTTGTGGTTCAACGCGTTGCCGACCGGCTCGCCCACCTCGTCCCTGGTCAGTCCGGCGACGCCGTCCTTGGACAGCCGGGTGCGGACCGACACCACCAGGTGCTCCACCCGCTTGTGCGTCCAGCCGGCGTCGGGTTGCAGATCATCCAGATGCCGGGCGGCCTGCACCCAGGACAGCGGCTGCGGATACGCCTCGTGCAGCAGGTATCGCTGGCCGAGGACGACCAGCACCAGCCGCTCGGCCGGCGACAGCCGCCAGGTTTTCGGCGGCTCGGTCGGATCGGTGTGCCGCGACGGTGGCCGGTCGGCGTCCGGGCCGGCGACGAAGAGCTCCAGCACGTGCTCGCGACCGCTGGACCCGCGCACGAACAGCGGCGTGTAGCCCTGGCCCAGCGGCATCGGCTCGTCCTCGGCGAACAGCAGCCGGGAACCGGGCAGCCGCAACGGAATCCGGCCCGAGTTGCTGATCCACCACTGGTCGAGATGGTGGGTGAGGCGGCCGTGCTGCCGGCTGACCCGCCGGTCGTTCTCGCCGATGCAGACGTGCACCTCGGGCCGTTCTCGGCCGAACAGCAGGGTGCGCCCCTCGCGCGGCCCGAACGTCACGCCGCCACCGAGGGCCAGCGCGTAGATCGTGCCCGGCGCGGACGCCGGCACGCCCAGCGCCAGGCTGTCATGACCGGCCGCCAACCGCCGACCACCCGCGACGTTCTCGTTCATACCCTCCAGCGTCCCACCGCGGCTCGGGAGCCCTCCCGGACCAACATCAGGGCGCGGGCAGCGCGGCGGCGGCCGGTGCGGCGAGGGTGGTCGCCTGGGCGCACAGCTGGCCGGGCGGCCCCGAACCCGAGACGATCACCAGCAGCAGCTCGTCCTTCTGGTCGCCGTCGGCGTCGGTGAACGGCCGATGCACGACGGCGATCTCGCACGAGTTGTCGGACCAGTTGGCGCCCTCGTCGAACGCGGCGTGCCCGCCGACCTGGATGGGCTGGCCGTCGGCGGCCGTCGGCGCGTTGTCCTGGTCGAACCTCAGCTGCAGCGACTCGTCGTCGGTGGTGCTGTTCCACTGGCAGTTCCAGTCGCCGAAACCGGGTTGCGGATGCAGCGCGTCGACGCCGGGGAACAGCGCCAGCGCCGGGCCGTTGAGCAGCGCGCAGGCGTCCACATGGAACAGTGAGTGCGGGTCGGGTCCCGTTGCCCGGCGGGGAATCACGCCTTGCGAAACCACCGCGACGGCCGTGTTGGTCGCGGTGTCGGCCATGCCACACAGGTCGGGCGAGTTGCCGTCGTTCTGGGTCGCGGTGACATCGATGGTGTTGCCGTCGGTGAGCGCCAGCGTCCGGTCGCACTGGCCGTCGTTCGCCGCCGACCGCACCACGTTCACCGCGCCGATCTTCTGGACCGGCCCAGTGGGCGGCGGGGTGTTGTCCAGCTCGACCTTGATGTCCACTGTGTTCTGTCCGGACTGGCCGGACTGGCCGGATGTGATAATCACGTCGCACCGGTTGAAGTCGCCGTAGGCGTTGTCCACCAGGGCATTGCCGTACCGGGCCAGCGGTTTCGCATCGGTCAGCGCGCACGGATCGACGGTGTGCGGGTCACCGATCACGTCGGTCCTCGGTGGTGGCGCTGGACTGGAAACGGGATTCGACGCGGCTGGTAGCGAGGTGAGCAGCCAGCCCGCCAGCCCGCCGACGATGACCACCGCCGCGCCGGCGGCGACCATCCACGGCCGCACCGGTGCCCGGCTGGCCGGCTGGGGGATGTCGGCGGTGCTGCCGGCGACCACCGCGTCCAGCATCTGCCGGGCCTGCTCGGCGGTCGGCCGGTCGGCCGGATCGGGGCGCATCAGCGCGGACAGCACCGGGGTCAGCGGGCCGCCGTGCCGGGACGCGGCCACGCTGCGGGCCGCCGCCCGCCGGACCAGGGCCATCGGATTGTCCGAGGTCCCGTACGGGGAAACGCCCTCGACGGCGGCGAACAGCGTCGCGCCGAGCGAGAACACATCCGAGGCCGGGGCCGGGTTCTCGCCGTCGGCCACCTCGGGTGCCAGATATCCGGGTGTGCCGGGAATCAGTGTGGCGTCGGTCAGCGTGACGTCCCCCTCGACCACCCCCGAACTGCCGAAATCGCTGAGCTTCGCGTCATCGTCGTCGGTGACCAGCACGTTCCCCGGCTTGACGTCCCGGTGCACGATGCCGGCCGCGTGCACGGCCTGCAACGCGCGGGCGACCTGCGCGCCGATCCGGGCCGCGCGCACCGGCGGCAGGGTGCCCTGCTCGGCCAGACTGCGCAGCTCGACGTACTCCATGATCAGCCACCAGTCGTCGCCGTCGGGCTCGACGTCCAGCAGGGTGACGATGTTCGGGTGGTTGAGCTTGGCCAGGATGTCGGCCTCGCGGCGCAGCCGTCTGATCCGCGCCGAACCGCGCTCGGCGTCGGTGGTCAGCGCACGCTTCAGCGCGACCACCCGGTTCAGCTTCTCGTCGACCGCCCGCCAGACCACCGCGTTTCCGCCGGAGCCCACTGGCTCCCGCAACCGGTATCGGCCGGCGACCAACTGGCCCGCGCTCACGCCGACATACGGTATTGCATCAATCCTGAATTCGACGCCAGGGTCGCTCAAGTTCCAGCGCGAACGCGATGTCCAGCAACGTCCGCTCGTCGCCGTGCGCGGCCGAGAAATGCACCCCGATCGGCAGTCCCTCGGCGGTCACGCCCAGCGGCAACGAGAGGCCCGGCGCACCGGCCACGTTGTTCAGCGGGGTGAACGCGACATAGGCCATCAGTCGTTCCAACAACTCGTCGAAGGCGACTGTCGGCGAGAGATAGCCGAGCCTCGGTGTGGTGTGCGCCAATACCGGCGACAGGATCAGGTCGTAATCCCGGAACATCTCGGCGTAGGCGTTGCGCACCCGCGACAGCCGATACAGCGTGGTCGGGGTGGCCAGCGCGTGGCGCACATAGTGCCGGCGCAACCCGCGGCTGAAACCGTCCAGTTTCGCGGCGTCGAAATCCGGGCCGAGTTGCCGCTTGCCGAACGTGCTGATCAGGAAGGACAGCATTCCCCAGTACACCAGGAAATCCCGCACGAAGCCGGCGCCGACCGGGAGCGGGGCCGGCTCGACGGTGTGGCCGAGCTTCTCCAGGGTGACCGCGGTGGCCTCGACGGCGTCCTTGGTCGGCGGGTCGATCGGCGAGCCGTGCACGTGGTCGAGCACCAGACCGATCTTCAGCCGGCGGTTGGACGGGCCTTCCACCAGCCCCAGCGGCGGCAGCCTGGTGTCGCGCCGATGCCGTTCGGCGGCCGCGAGGAAGGTCGCGGTGTCCCGGACCGAGCGGGTGACCACCCCGTCCGACACGATGTTGATCGGCATCGACCGGCCCATCTCGCCGGTCACCGTCCGGCCCCGGCCGGGCTTGAGGCCGACGAGTCCGCAGCAGGCAGCCGGAATCCGGATCGATCCACCGCCGTCGTTGGCGTGCGCGATCGGCACCACGCCGGACGCGACCAGCGCCGCCGATCCGCCCGACGAGGCACCACTCGAATACTCGGGATTCCACGGATTGTGGGTGGGCTCGGCGTGCTCGAACTCGGTGCTGGCGTTGAAACCGAACTCCGGCAGCCGGCTCTTGCCCAGCACGGTCAGCCCGGTGCTCCGGAATTGCTGGGTGAACGCGCCGTCGTGCTCGGCCGGGCGCGGGGTGAAGGCGGCGGTGCCGTGGCCAGTGGGCGCGCCGCGCACATCGGTGTTGTCCTTGATGTAGCTGGGCACGCCGGCCAGCGGCCCATCGTTATCCGCCAGCAGCGGCGGATTCACGTGGAACACCACGGCGTTCAGCGCCGGGTCGACCGTCGCCGCGCGGGCTCGGGCCGCGTCGGCCAGCTCGGCCGCGCTCACCTCGCCGCGCCGGACCAGCGCGGCCAGCGCCACCGCGTCGTGGTCGGCGAGCGCGTCGTCGCCGAAAGCGTGCACCCTGCTCATGACTTCTCCCGACGGGCCTTGTCGATCTTTCCGTCCAGCACCCGGTTCACCAGCCAGGGTGCGGCCCCGGCGGCCAGTCGCACAAGTCGGGTGCTCAGGTCCGGGATCACCGTCGGCTTCCCGGCGGCGGTGCCGCGCATCATCGCGGCGGCCACCGTGTCCGCGCTCAGCGGCTTGATCGTGCCGCTGATCAGCCGCAGCTCCGGCGGCTTGAGCGGGGTCTCCTTCGCCAGCATCGGAGTGTCCACATCGGGCGGATACACGGCCGTGACGCTGATGCCGTGCGGCCGCAACTCCTGGCGCAGTGTCTCGCACAGCCCGCGCACGGCGAACTTGCTGGCCGAGTACGGCGCATAGCCGAACACCCCGAGCAGCCCGGCGGCGCTGGAAATACAGGTGATGGTGCCGTTCCCGGCGGTCATCATGCCGGGCAGCACGGCCCGGATCGCGTGCACCGTGCCGAAGTAGTTGACCTCAAGCTGCGCCCGGAAATCGCTGAGCGCGAACGATTCCACGTAACCGGGCTTGACGATGCCGGCGCAGGTGAACAGCGATCGCACCGGCCCTGACTCGGCCACCAACTCGGCGATCGCCTGCGCCACCGCCGCGGCGTCCGACACGTCAACGCCCCGGCTCGGACCCGGCGTCTGCTGGAGATCCTGGTCGTCCAGTGCGAGCACCGAGACGTTCGCGCCGGCGTCCCGCAGCCGCCGGGTCAGCGCCAGCCCGATCCCGCTGCTGCCGCCGGTGACGACCACATGTCGATCCCGCCAGGTGACCCTCATACCGACAGTTCCTCCCGTCGCGGAACCGGATAACTGGACTCGGTGAGCGTCGGCAGGCCGAACTTCTCGCGCAGCTCGGCCAGCACCGACTGGTAAGTAGCACTGTCCACATAGGCGGCATGCCGAGGTGAGTCCAGATAGGACTTACCGCCGGTCAGGTCCGGATGGTGGTCGGCCTTGGCCGCCTGCCATCGCGTCCAGGTCTCGCCACCCAGCTCGCGGGCGGTGATGTCCAGCACGATCAGCTGCGCCATCTCCTCGAACCGGCGGTAGGCGGCGTCGGCGAACTCCACGAACCCGAGCACCGCCAGGCCGTCCAGCTTCCGGTCGAAGATGTTCAGATACAACTGCGGCCGGCCGCCGCGCCAGGTCAGCAGCTCCGGATCGAGGAACGGCAGCAGGTACTGGTAACCGGTCGCGGCCAGGATCAGGTCGACGTCCTCGTGCGAGCCGTCGGTGAACCGGGCCCCGGTCGGGGTCAGCGCGACGACGTCCGGCTTGGCGGTCAGGTCGCCGTGGCCGAGATGGTGCAGCACCTGGGTGTTCATCAGCGGATGGCTGGCCAGCAGGTCGTGATCGGGTTTGGGCAGCCCGAACCGGGTCAGGTCGCCGACGATCGCGTCGATGAACCTGGTCGGGTCGGCCGGCACCACCAGCCCGCGCGGCGGCTCGATCACGCCGGCCAGCAGCGCGTCGGTCGGGATGCCGGCAATGTGCTTGGGAATGAACCGATAGCCGCGCCGCACCGACAGGAACGCCTGGTCGGCGTGGGTGGCCGCGTCGCAGGCGATGTCCACCCCGGAATTGCCGGCGCCGACGATCAGCACCCGGCGTCCCGCGAACTCGGCCGGCGAGCCGTACGTCACCGAATGCCGGATCTCGCCGGTGAACTCGTCCTGGCCGGGCCAGGTCGGCAGGCTCGGATGCCAGGTGACACCGGTCGCCGCGATCACCCCGGCATACCGGCGGCGGGTCCCGGTGGACAACGTCACGTCCCAGCCGTCCGCGCCGGGCTCAGCCGAAACTACCGCGGTGCCGAGGTTGACGCGCTCGGCAAGGCCGTAGGCATTGGCGAATTCCCGAATATAGTCGCGGATCTGCCGCCAGGACGGATAGTCCGGATAGGACGATGGCATCGGCTGGCCGACGAAGCCCGAGGTGTACTTGGAGGAGATGAAGTGCGCCGAGTCGTACATCGGCGAGCCCGGATTATCCCGGTCCCAGATGCCGCCGATGTCGGAATGCCGTTCGTACCAGTCGAACGGGACGCCTTCGGCGAGCAACGCCCGCGCCATCACCAATCCGGCCGGCCCGGCGCCGACCAGGCAGTACCGCCGGGTCCACGCCGCCGGGCGGGGCAGTGTGCGCTCTCGGGCGCGCAGCGTGCTCGCCGCGAGTCCGGTGTAGACGGACGGGCGGCGGAACCGTAGGTAGCACGCGGCGAGCACCCCGCCGACCACGGCGACCACCAGCAGCCACGGCACGCTCAGCACGAACGGGTTGCCGGTGTTGGCGAACTCGCGGAAGTGGCTGACCACCAGCACCAGCGCGGTGGTCAGGCCGACCGCGCCGACCACCGCGCCGGCGACGGCCCACGGCTCGGTGCGCCGCCGGGCGAAGTACACGACCACCGCGACGGCTGCCATCGCCTGCAACGCGATGATGCCCAGGGTGGCCAGACCGATCATGCTGGTGGCCAGGGTCAGGTACGGATCGAGCCCGGCGACCGCGAACAGCACGACGACCACGGTGGTCAGCACCGAGACGGTGAGGCTGCCAAGGTGCGGCGACAGGTGCCGAGGGTGGTACCGGCCGAGCACCCGCGGCACCACCCGTTCCCGGCCGAGCGCGAACAGATAGCGGCTGGCGGCGTTGTGCACGGCCAGCATCGAGGCCAACACGCTGGTGCACAGGAAGACCGCCATCAGATCGGACAGCGTCTGTCCAACGTAGACAGTGGCCTGGTTGAACAGCAGATTGCCGAGCTGGCCGCTGGCCGCCGCGCGGACATTCCCGGCGCCGACCGCGCCGACGGTGACCCACACGGTCAGCAGGTAGAAGATACCGATGCTGGCCACGGCCAGGTAGGTCGCGCGGGGCACGCTGCGCCGTGGGTCCTTGGTCTCCTCGCCGTAGAGCGCGGCGCTCTCGAAGCCGATGAAGCTGGTCAGCGCGAACATCATCCCGACGCCCAGCGAGCCGGCCAGCGCGGTGTGCGGCGAGAACGAGGTCGCCGGCAGCGCGGCGGTTCCCTTGTGCGCCACCACACCCACGTCGAAGACGGCCAGAATGGCGAACTCGGCGACCATCAGGGTGCCGAGCACCTTGGCGGACAGGTCGACTGAGCGATAGCCGAGCAACCCGACCACCACCACGGCCACCGCCGCCGGCCACTCCCAGGCCAGGCGCACGCCCTCGGTGTGCAGCACCAGCTGGACGAAATAGCCGAACGCGCCGGCCAGGCCGATGGTCAGGCAGGTGTAGGACAGCACGGCCAGGTACGCGGCGCCCAGCGCCGGCGGACGGCCGAGGCCGCGGGCCACATATGTGTAGAACGCGCCGGTGTTGACCACGTGCCGGCTCATCGCGGCGTAGCCGACTGAGAAACAGAGCAGCACCACCGTGGCGAGCAGGAACGCGGCCGGCAGCCCGGCGCCGTTGCCGTACACCAGCGCCAGCGGCACGTTGCCGACCATCGCCGCCAGCGGCGCGGCCGCCGCGATCACCAGGAACACGACCCGCGCGGTGGTCAGCGTGCCGCGCTTCCCGTCGCCGTCTGCCATCGGTTCAGGATGCTTGCTACGATTCTCCAAGTCAACCGTCCAGGTCGATCGACCTAGAAAGGGGCCCAGCTTGGCACGGATACCGGTGGACGAACGGCGGGCCCAGCTGCTGGAAGCGGCGATGCGGGTGGTCGCCCGCGACGGCGTGGCCGCGGCGACGACCCGGCGGATCGCGGCCGAGGCCGGCATCTCGCTGGGCATCGTGCACTACGCCTACCGGAGCAAGAACGAGCTGCTCGGCGATGTCGCGCTGGCCGCGACCCAGCAGCTCGTGGCGGCCGCCGTCGACTCGATCGAGCCGGGCGCGGGTATCCGGGACAACCTGCGGCGCGCGGTGCGGGCGATCATGGACATCGCCGAATCCGATCCGGAAGCCCAACTCGCGCTCTACGAGCTGACCACATTCTGCTTGCGCGACGCCGGCCTCGCCGCCGTGGCCACCGCGCAGTACGCCGGCTACGTCGTCGCCTGCCGGGAAGTGCTGGCGGCACTGGCGAGCGCCGCCGGAGTCCGGTTCCGCGCCAATCTGGACGTGCTGGCCCGGCTGCTGGAAACCGTGGTGGACGGCGGAATGCTGGCCTGGCTGACCGACCGTGACACCGCGAGCACCCAGGCCGCGCTGGACCTGTTCATCGACTACCTGGAGATCCTCGCCCGCGAATCCTGATGTCATGGTCGGCAGCGGGCGCGGTGAAGTCGAGTAGCCGGGCGCCTTCGGCCCGGCTGGGACGCGGCCTGCCTGGCCGAAGACTGCGATCTCGGCGTCCGGCTGTCCAGCCGGCGGGCTCGGGTGGTGGTGTCCTACGACCCGATTCTGGTGACCCGCGAGGAAACCCCGGACTCGCTGTACGGCCTGTTCAGGCAGCGGACCCGGTGGAACCAGGGTTTCCTTCAGGTATTCCGCAAGAAGGACTGGAAGCGGCAGCTCAGCCGGCCACAACGTTGGCTGGCCCGGTACACCCTGGCCACGCCGAGGTCACCGGCGAGGCGATCACTGCCGCGCGTCCAGCATGGCGCCGGTCGCGTGCAGCACGTCGAGTCGGTCCACTGTGGGCTCGCCCGCTGGCCGGCTCCCGCCGAAACCGGCGTCCACGGCGGGGTGGATCCGCGATTCAAACGCCTGGGCGCAGGCGGTTTCCGACTCCCACACGTCGATGTAGCGCAAGCCGCCGTCCGCGCGTCTGACGCACAGGTGCAACAGCGAGCCGGCCATCGGCTCCGGGCCGATTTCGTCGATGATCTTCCAGTACAACGATTCGTCGATGGGAACGTCTTGGGTGTACGCGTAGACCATGACGGCCTCCGGTTCATTTTGATCCGAACTTGTTTCGGATCAATACTGCTAAGGTATGCCTCATGGACGAGAACGTCAAGGGGCGTCGGCGGCGCTATCACTCACCTAGGCGGACGGAGCAGGCCGCCGCGACCCGCCATGCCGTGCTCACCGCCGGCCGCCAGCTCTTCATCGCCAACGGCTACGCGGCGACCACCGTGGCCGCCATCGCCCGGCGGGCAAATGTCGCGGTGGACACCGTCTATGCCACGGTCGGTCGCAAGCCGGCGATACTCCGACAGTTGGTCGAGACGGCGATCTCCGGCACGGATGAGGCGGTCCCGGCCGTCGCTCGCGACTACGTAGTCCGTATTCGGGCCGCCGGCAGCGCCCGCGAGAAGATCGCCATCTATGCCACCGCTATCGCCGTCATCCAACAGCGGCTGGCCCCGGTGTTTCTGGCGTTGCGCGACGCCGCGCTCACCGATACCGACTGCGCGGACCTGTGGACCGAAATCGGGCGACGGCGCGCACACAACATGCGCGAGTTCGCCGCCGACCTGCGGGCCACCGGAGAACTCCGGGCAGACCTCACCGACGACGAGATCGCCGACATCATGTGGAGCATGAACGCCGCCGAATACTGGGTTCTGCTGGTCAATGAACGCGGCTGGACGCCACACCGAATGGGAACATGGCTCGCCGACGCGTGGAACCGGCTGTTACTCCGAAACTAGGAACCGAATGTTGTGATCGGCCGCCGGCGTGGTGAAGTCGAGCAGCCGGGCTCCTTCGGCCCACACCGCGGATTTGACCTGATTGGACAATCGAACCAGCGGCCTGATGTCCAGCACGGCCAAGCCCTTGGTCTGGTTGATCTTCCATGTCCCGGCGACGAATCCGTCGACCAGCAGCGCGGAACGGATGATGCCGTTGACGGTGAACAGGGCCGGCCGATGCTCGGCTCCGATGATCCGGCGACCGTCCGCATAGGACAGCAGCACGTTGTCGAACTCGGGCAGAAACCGCACCGGCGCCGGAACATCCGGGTCGGGGCGCGGCGCATCCGGCACGTCGAACAGCTCGACGCCGTCCTCGTCCCGAAACGCCGGGAGCCCAAGCCGGTCGACCACCTCGCGCAATCCGGTGCGGCCACACCACTTCTGCACATCGGCCACGCTGGCCGGACCGAACGCGCGCAGGTAGCGCAGCACGGTGTCATCGGGCGCGGTGTCGCCGGACAGCGGCTGGCCGAACCAGGCGTCGGCGGTGGTGACCGTGGTCTGCCCGGATCGACCCCACACCGCGCGCGGCGGCACCTGGACCAGCGGCAGCCGAGTGCGCACCGCGTTGGCCAACGCCTGCCGGTCCCGGCCCGGCCAGCGTTCCATCAGCCGGCGAGTCAGCTCGCTGGACAGCAGCGGTTCCGGTTCCACCAGCTTCCGGCCGAACGTCTCGATCTCGCCGAGATCAAGCCCATCGAGCTGACGCGAATAGGTGGCGCGCAGGGTGCGGTCCAGCACCTCCTGCATCACCGGCCGCAGCCGCCGGCAGTCGGCGGCGGTCACCAGGTGCACGGTGCCGCGCATCAGCGCGATCCGCACCACCTCCCGGTTGACCAACAGGTCGCCGAGTTCGTCCGGCCGGAAATCGACGAGCCGGGTCCACAGCCCGGTGTAGGGCGGGAACGGCGCCTGGGCCTGCATGCCGACCAGGTACTCGATCGCGGCCGGGACGGCCAGCGGCGCTCGATGCAGCAACAACTGGCGGTCCAAGGTGGCACGGTTGAGCGCCCTCCGAGTCAGCACCGTCACGCCAGCATCATGCCGCTCTGCTGACACCGCGGCGAAACAGCCGGCTGGACAGCGCCATCGACACGAGAGGATGCCACCTGCCGTTGCCCTCGGCGTGGCCGGGCCCGAAGGATCGACAGTTATCGTGGGCCGCAACGGGCTCCGGTTGCCGCGCACCGCCGCGTGGCCGATGCCGCGCGTGGGCCGCCGCGTCCGGTGACAATAGCTCTGCAAGCTCTGGACACACCCAGCCGCCGAAGCAAGGAACACCATGGATTCCCCCACGAGTCCCGAGCCGGCGAGTGCCGGTGTCTCCAGTGTCCCCAATGTCTCCGTGCCGCCCGCGCACGAAGAGGGCAGCGATCTGGTGCACCTGTCCACTTTGCTCAAGCGCCCGGTGACCGACCGGCACGGGGAATCGCTCGGCCGACTCGCCGATGTCATCGTTCGGTTGCGCGGCCACGATTATCCGCTGGTCAGCGGGCTCGTCGTGGCGGTGGACAGCCGACGCGAGGTGTTCGTGTCGATCAGCCAGGTGCGGTCCTTCGACGGCGACGTGCTGGCCCTGGCCAGCGCCCAGCTCAACCTCCGCCAGTTCGAACGCCGGGACGGCGAGGTGCTGCTGCGCACCGACGTGCTCGGCCACCGGCTGATCGACGTCGCCGAGGCCCGGCTGGTCCGCGCTACCGACGTCGAGCTGGCCCGCCGCGACGACCAGTGGCTGGTCTCCTGCATCGACACCCAGCGGCACCGCCGGTTCCTCGGCCTGTTCGGCGGCCGGTCGGACGAACACGCCTGCCGGGACTGGAAAGCGTTCGAGCCGCTGATCGGGCACGAACACACCGCAGTGCTGCGCGGCGCCGTCGCGCGGGTCCGGGGACTCAAGCCGGCGCAGATCGCCGACCTGCTCGAAGAGGCCTCGCGCGACGAGGGCGAGGAGATCCTCCGGCACGTGCACCAGGACCCGGAACTAGAGGCGGACGTCTTCGAGGAACTGGACGAGGATCTGCAGTCCCGGCTGCTCGGCGCGCGCACCGACGCCGAGATCGCCGCCGTGCTGGCCCGGATGCGCGCGGACGACGCGGCCGACGCGATCGCCGAGCTGCCACAGCGCCGCCGCGAGCCGATCCTGGAACTGCTGCCCGCCGGGGTCCGCACCAAGGTGCTGACCCTGATGGGGTTCAACCCGACCAGCGCTGGGGGCCTGATGGGCGTGGACTTCGTCACCGTCGCGCTGGACGCCACCGCGGACGCCGGCATCCAGGCTGTCCGCCAGGCGCGCGGGCTCCAGGCCGAGGCGCTGACCAGCGTGTATCTGGTCGGCAAGAAAGGCAGGCTGAAGGGCGCGGTGAAACTTGCCACGCTCGTGCAGGCCGACCCGGACACCCCGCTGCGCGAACTGGCCGACACCGACCCCGTCCGGGTTCACCCCGATGCGGACGTGGTGGACGTGGCCCTGCTGATGGCCGACTACAACCTGCTCACGCTGCCCGTCGTCGGCGAGGACGGACGACCGCTGGGCGTGGTCACGGTGGACGACGTGCTGGAAACGACGCTGCCCGAGGACTGGTGGCGCCGCGAACCGGACACCTCACACGAGCCGCCGGACCCGGCCGATGAGGACGGTGTCGACGAGAAGGACAGTGTCGACGCGAAGGACAGTGTCGGCGAGACCGAGCCCACTGGGCCCACTGGGCCCACCGACAGCAGGCCCGCCAACGGGAACGGACGGCAGACACGGTGAGCGAGCGTGCCCGCCGCGTCCCCGGCGACCCGCCGAAAGGCTCGCCCGGCCGCACCCCTGTCCCACCGAAACCCAAGGCGCCCGCCAAAACCCACTCCACCCCGACGAAAACCGCCGTGCTGGACTCGGCGCACATCGGCGACATTCACGGTGCGCTGGGCAGCATCCGACTGGACGACCAGGACCAGCAGCGCACCCTGCGCCGCCGGCTGCTGACCTTCCTGGCCATCATCGGACCCGGCCTGATCGTGATGGTCGGCGACAACGACGCCGGCGGCGTCGCCACCTACGCGCAGGCCGGCCAGAACTACGGCTACAGCCTGCTGTGGGTGCTGTTGCTGCTGATTCCGGTGCTGATCGTGAACCAGGAAATGGTGGTCCGGCTCGGCGCGGTGACCGGCGTCGGACACGCCCGGCTGATCAACGAGCGGTTCGGCCGGTTCTGGGGCTGGTTCTCCGTCGGCGACCTGTTCCTGCTCAACTTCCTCACCATCGTCACCGAATTCATCGGCGTTTCCCTGGCACTGGCGTATTTCGGGGTGAGCAAATACATCTCGGTGCCGATCGCGGCCGTGCTGCTGGTGGCGATCACCGCGTCCGGCAGCTTCCGCCGCTGGGAACGCGCGATGCTGGCGTTCATCGCGCTCAGCCTGTTGCTCGTCCCGCTGGCCGTGCTGTCCCATCCGCGGTGGAGCGATCTCGCCGTGCACTTCTTCGTGCCCGGCATCTCCGGCGGTGTGTCGTCGGACGCGGTGTTGCTGATCATCGCCATCGTCGGGACCACGGTCGCGCCGTGGCAACTGTTCTTCCAGCAGTCCAACATCATCGACAAGCGGATCACCCCGCGGTTCATCCGCTACGAGCGCGCCGACACGGTGCTGGGCTCGGTCGTGGTGGTGCTCGGCGCGGCCGCGCTGATCGTGGTCGCCGATTTCGCGGTACGCGGCACGAAACTGGCCGGCCAGTTCACCGACGCGCTCGGCGTGGCGAACGCGCTGGCCGGGCACGGCCGGGTGCTGGGCGGACTGTTCGCGGTCGTGCTGTTCGACGCGTCGATCATCGGCGCCGCCGCCGTCACCCTGGCCACCAGCTACGCGTTCGGCGACATGTTCAACCTGCGGCACTCACTGCACCGCAGTTTCGCCGATGCCAAAGGCTTCTACGCCAGCTACGCCGGCCTGGTCGCGCTGGCCGCCGCGATCGTGCTCATCCCCGGCGCTCCACTGGGGCTGATCACCACCGGCGTGCAGGCGCTGGCCGGGCTGTTGCTGCCGTCGGCCAGCGTGTTCCTGCTGTTGCTGTGCAACGACCCGGAAGTCCTCGGGCCGTGGGTCAACCCGCGCTGGCTGAACGTGGTGGCCAGCGTGATCGTCTCGGTGCTGCTGATGCTGTCCGGCATCCTCGTGGTGACGACGGTGTTCCCCAGTATCGACACCACCGCGGTGACGCTGTGGCTGGCGGGCTCGCTGGTGGTCGGACTGGTCGCCGCCGCGATCGCGCTGCGCGTCCTGCGGGCCCGCCGGGGCACGCCGGCCCTGGTGCGTCCCGAGGTGAGCGAGGCCGAGCGGACGCACTGGCGGATGCCGCCGCTGGCGCTGCTCAAGCCGGTGCGCTGGTCGCCGGAGATCAAACTCGGGATGAGCCTGCTGCGCGGCTATCTGGTGATCGCCGCGGTGCTGCTGATCGTCAAGGCGGTCCAGCTCTCCACCCACTGACGAATTGTCTACTCAGGACAGAACCTCGGCGCCATAGTCGCGCAGCAGTGCGGCCACCTCGGCGCTGGGCGGCTTGTCCGGGCCCCACGACGGGACGACGGCGCCGGCCTCGACCAGCGCGCGCACCACGGCCGGCCAGTCCGGATTCGGGTCGTGCCCGAGGTGCTGCCCGCTGCCCACGATCGCCCACTCCAGCGCCGGACTCCGCCAGGTGCCGTCCGGCGCGGTCAGGTCCGCGCCCCGCGCGATCAGCAGCCGGACAACCTCGGCGCTACCGGCGCCGGCTGCCGCGTGCAGCGCGGTGGCCTGGTCGTCACCGGCCCGGGAATCGATGGGCGCACCCAAGTCCAGCATCAGGGCGACCGTCCCGGCATCGCCTCGGTCGGCGGCGGCCAGCAGGGCGTCCCGATCGGTCAGATCCGCGACCACCGCCGGGTCGGCCTCGGCCAACCGGTGCGCCTCGGCTCGGTCGACCCGGTGGCAGGCCGCCAGAAACCGGTCAGCGGGCGTGCTGTCGTCCCGCACGCCGTGCCGGATCAGCAGCGCGGCGATCTCCGCGCGGCCGCGCCGCAGCACCGTCCGATACGGCGAGCGCCCGTCCCGACCAGGGACGTTCGGATCACCGCCGCGCGCCAACAACAGCGCGATCAACCCTTCCTGGCAATCGGTGCGCACGGCGGCGGCGACCGGCGACTCGTCCGGCGCGGGCTCGCCGAACAACTCACCCGGCAGCGGCCGCGAGGGATCCGCGCCGGCGTCCAGCAACAGCCGCACGCCGTCGATGTCGTCGGTGCTGATCGGCGCGGCCAGCGCGGTCGACTCAACCAGACTGTCCATAACGGACAGCAGCAGCCGCAGGCATTCGTGCTCCGGAGCGGCGAACGCGGCGAGATAGACGGTGTGGTCGTCCGGCCGGGCGCCGCGCTCCAACAGCAGTCGGGTGATGGCCGCGTTGCCGGCGCACCCGGCCGCCCCGTACAGGGTGCCGCAGTGGCCCTGCCCACCGCGCCCGGCCGCCGTGGTGTTGGCGTCCGCGCCGGCGTCCAACAACAGCCGCGCCACCGCCAGCAACCCGTCGGCGTGTTCGCGACTCACCCGATGCCAACGTGAGCTGCACGCGGCCAACAACGGCGGCCAGCCGAATCGTTCGTCCGGGCGGTTGACCAGCGCGGGATCGCGTTCGACCGCAGCCCGAACGCGCTGGATGTCACCCAGCACCACCGCGGTGCGAACGTCGTAGCCGGCGATCGCCGGGTCGGCGTGCAGCAGCACCGCCGCCCGGCCGAGCCGCCCGTTCACGCTGGCAGTGAGGAATTCCTCGACCCGCTCGGCGAGCTCAGTCGACATGTCATCTCCCACCTGGTCCGCAGGTGTGGGCTCGCAGCGGATGACCGCGTGCCGAAGCGATCTACAGTGAGGTGGACTCAGTCCTTCCCGCGGACCCGAGCGCGCGCCTCAACGCGTCGCCAATCCTACGAGCCCTCAGTCACCCATCAACAGCGAAAGGGGAGCCCGCGTGCCCGTGCACGACAACACCGGCCAGCCACCGGAAACGCGGCGGATATGGTGGCGCGACGCCGTTGTCTACCAGGTCTACGTGCGCAGTTTCGCGGACTCGGGCGGCGACGGCATCGGTGATCTCGCCGGGCTGCGGTCGCGGCTGGACGACCTGGTCGAGCTGGGCGTCGACGGGCTGTGGCTGAACCCGTGCTACCCCTCGCCGCAGGCCGACCACGGCTACGACGTGGCCGACTACACCGACATCGAGCCGGACTACGGCGACCTGGCCGAATTCGACGCGCTCGTCGCCGACGCGCACGCGCGTGGGCTGAAACTGCTGATGGACCTGGTGCCCAACCACTGTTCGTCGCGGCATCCGTGGTTCCAGGCGGCGCTGGCGGCCGGCCCCGGATCGCCGGAACGCGGCCGGTTCCTGTTCCGCGACGGGCGCGGTGCGGGCGGCGAACTGCCGCCGAACAACTGGGCCTCCAACCATGGCGGCCCGGCCTGGACCCGGATCACCGAGCCGGACGGCCGGCCCGGCCAGTGGTACCTGCACCTGTTCGACACCGGCCAGCCCGACTTCAACTGGCGGGACCCCGACGTCGCGGCGCTGTTCGACGAGGTGCTGCGGTTCTGGTTCGACCGTGGCGTCGACGGTTTCCGGATCGATGTGGCGCACGGCCTGTTCAAGCACGCCGACCTGCCGGACTGGGCCGGCGATCACTACAACGAGTACGCCTGGGACCGTCCCGAGGTGCACGAGGTGTACCGACGCTGGCGACGGATCACCGCCGAGTACGCGCCCGACCGGCAGCTCACCCTGGTCGGCGAGATCTGGGTGCCGACGGTGACCGAACTGGCCCCGTACCTGCGGCCGGACGAGCTGCCGCAGGCGTTCTTCTTCGACCTGCTCGTGCAACGCTGGGACGCTGCGGCCTTCCGGGCGTCGATCCACCGCGGGCTGACCGAGATCGGCGCGACCGGCGCGACCATCACCTGGACGCTGGCCAACCACGACGTGCACCGGTCGGTCACCCGATACGGGATCGTCGCGCCGGAGCCGGTGCATCCGTCGATCGATCCCGGGCTGGCATGGGTGCGGCCACGTGGCGAGGTCGACGTCGAGTTGGGCACTCGGCGGGCGCGGGCGGCGATCCTGCTGCTGCTCGCGCTGCCCGGCTCGCACTACCTGTACCAAGGCGAGGAACTGGGCCTGCCCGAGGTGCTGGACCTGCCGGACGAGGCGCGGACCGACCCAGTCTGGTTCCGGACCGGCGGGCGTTCGCACGGGCGGGACGGCTGCCGGGTGCCGCTGCCGTGGACCACCGACCCACCCACCTTCGGCTTCTCGCCGGCCGGCGCCACGGCCGCGCCGTGGCTGCCGCAACCGGAGTGGTTCGCCAAGTACGCGCGCTCGACGCAACGGACCGACGCCAACTCGATGCTCGCCCTCTATCGGGCGGCGCTGCGCACCCGGCGATCGGCATTCGACGCGGCGGACCGGGAAATCGACTGGATCGAGGTGCCGGATCGAGCGGACGTGCTCGCGTTCCAGCGCGGCGATGTCCGGTGTGTGGTGGTGTTCGGCGACGAGCCGCTGCCGGTGCCGGCGGGGTGGGGAGCACCGCTGCTGGCCAGCACGCCGGTGCGCGACGCCAACCTCCCCGCCGACGCCGCCGCCTGGTGGCCGGCAGCCCGGAGTCGGCCGGAGGAACTGTCTCGGTGAACGCCTACGACGCCGAGGTCCAGGAGCACGAAGAGGCCGCGCGGAAAATTAGATCAGCCTCGCAGGCAGCACTCACTCGACCTCATCTAGGTCAGCCGTGATCCAGGGCCTTGGTCGCCCTCGGCCTTCGGCGACTTCCGCGAGGCCGCAGAACAACGAGGCACGTAGCTCAGCGTTCTCCCAGACCAACCACTCACGTTTCGGGATGTCGGCCAGCGGGATCAGCGGTATCGCGCCGTCGGTATTCATTGACACAATGTAATGCTCGTCCTTGTGACCGGCCGGAAAGCTGGCCGATCTTGAGTCGGGGCTCAGGTCAGCGGCGGCCCGAGCGGCTGGTGCTGGCCATCAGCGACAATGGAAAGCGTGACCGCGCCCTTGAGCAAGCCCACGTTGCGGATCGGCCGATACGAGGTCGATCCGCCGGTGGTGCTCGCCCCGATGGCCGGGGTGACGAATGTCGCGTTCCGCCGGCTGTGCCGCGGTTACGGCGCCGGGCTGTACGTCTGCGAGATGATCACCACCCGGGCGCTGATCGAACGCGACCCCACCACCATGCACATGATCACCTTCGACCCCGACGAGCAGCCCCGCTCGGTCCAGCTCTACGGCGTCGACCCAGCCACTATGGACCGTGCGGTGCGGATGATCGTCGCCGAGAACCTGGCCGACCACATCGACATGAACTTCGGCTGCCCGGTCCCCAAGGTCACCCGGAAGGGCGGCGGCGCCGCGCTTCCCTTCAAGCGCAAGCTGTTCGGCGACATCGTGGCCGCTGCCGTGCGCGCCGCCGAGCCCGCCGGCATTCCGGTCACCGTGAAGTTCCGCGTCGGCATCGACGCCGAGCACCACACCTACCTCGACGCCGGCCGGATCGCCGAGGGCGAGGGCGCCGCCGCGGTCGCCCTGCACGGCCGCACCGCCGCACAGCGGTACTCCGGCGAGGCGGACTGGTCGGCCATCGCCGCGCTCAAGGAGGCCGTGCGCACCATTCCGGTGCTGGGCAACGGCGACATCTTCGCCGCCGAGGACGCGCTCAAGATGGTCGAGCAGACCGGTTGCGACGGCGTCGTGGTCGGCCGCGGCTGCCTCGGCCGACCCTGGCTGTTCCGCGACCTGCGGGCCGCGTTCGCCGGGCTGCCGACGCCGGACGGCCCGCCGCTGGGCGAGGTGGCGCAGGTGCTGCGCCGACACGGCGACCTGCTGGTCGAGCACTACGGCGAGCACAAGGGCATCCGCGACCTGCGCAAGCACATGGCCTGGTACCTGCGCGGCTTCCCGGTCGGCTCGTCGCTGCGGCAGCGGTTCAGCCGGGTGTCCAGTGTGGACGAACTGGCCGAGCTGATCGGTGAGCTGACCGCGATCGGCGCGGACATCCCGTTCCCAGTCGACGCCGAGGGCCCGCGCGGCCGTCAGGGCTCGCCGGCCAAAGTCGTGTTGCCCGAGGGCTGGCTGGCCGACCCCGACGACCGCAGCGTGCCGGCCGGCGCCGAGCTGATGCACTCCGGTGGCTGACCGGCTCGCCCCGCTCCGCCTGCTGGCCGCGATCGGGGCTGGATGCGCCGTGATCTCGGGCGGCTGCGCCGTTGTCACCGTCGGCCCCGCCACCACCGGGATGGCCCAGCCGGCCGCCGGCAGCGACCGGGCGCTGATCGCCGGCTACTTCGATCGGCTGAACGCCACCGGCGCCACCGGGGTCGCCATGCAGCAGGCGTTCTTCGCCCGAACCCAGCATCCGGACTATCGAGCGAACGGCTGTGGTCTCGGCGGCTGGACGGTGCGCGAGCGGCCGGCGTGGCCGACACTGCGCCGCGACCCCGGTTGGACACCGTCCGGTGGCGGACGCCCACGCGGCGTCGTATACCTGATCGCGGTGGCGATCACCGTCCGGGAGGGCGGTCACACCGTCGGCGACCAGATCGGCGCCGAACACGTGGTGGTGTTGGACGGCGGCGTCTACGGGTTCGCGCCCTGTATGAAGGCATAGGGGCACGAAGGTATAGCGCGCGAGCGTATAGGGAACGACACCTTCCGTCACCGCGCTCGGCAACATGTCACGCAACGCCACCACATCGAGGGACGACCTTCAGCCAGTCGAGCGAATTCCGACACTGTCCCGTGCCGTGATCTCAAGCCGGACGGCTTTCTGGTCGACACCACCAACGTAGGGAGGTGAAGCCCGTGACCGTACTGCGACCCGAGACCGTTCAGCCAGCCGCCGTCCAGAACGGCGCCGGCTGGACCCCCTATGACGGCCCGGCCGGCCCGGCGAGTGCGGAGAGCGCGCGCGGCCCGGACGCCCAACCGACCGACCGGATCGACCCGGAGCGCACTCAGCGAGTGCTTCCCGATCAGGCTGACCACGCCAGCCTGATCCGGCTGCACGAGTCGATCGGCACACTGCTGGCGTCCCGCGGCGAGTGGCGGGAGGCGTACCAGCACCTGCGGTCCGCCCTCGATCTCGCCTACACCGAGCGGTCCGCCGAGCCGTCCCCGGTGCCCGAACAACTGCGGCACGAGGTCGCCAAGCTGCGCCGCGAGCACGCCGAGGCGCGCGAGCAGAGCCTCCGCGACAGCCTCACCGCCAGCTACAACCGGCGCTACCTCGACCAGCGGCTGACCGGCCTGCTGACGGACTCGCCGCCGGTCGGCGGCCTGGCCATCGCACTGGTCGACCTGGACTGGTTCAAGCAGGTCAACGACACGTTCGGGCATCTGGCCGGGGACCGCACCCTGCAACGGGTGGTCGAGTTGCTTCAGGACGGACTGCCCGAGGGCGCGTTCTGCGCCCGCTACGGTGGCGAGGAATTCGTGCTGGTGCTGCCGGGCATCGACGCGGGCACCGCGGTCGCCGTGTGCGAGGCGGCTCGGGCGCGAGTGGAGCGGCACCAGTGGTCGCACCTGCTGCCCGGTCTCCAGGTGACGGTCAGCATCGGCCTGGTGCACGAACCGAGCATCGCCGGCCAACCCGGACGTCGGCTGGCCAGCGCCGAACAACAACTGCTGCGTGCGGACGGGCTGCTGTACGCGGCCAAGCGGTCCGGGCGCAACGCGGTCGCCTACCGACACCAGGGCCGAGTGCTGCTGGCCGGTGCGGCCGGAGCGCGTCGAGCGGTAGCCAAAGCACAAACTTCACACCACGCTTAACTCACAAGTTTCGCCCAATTGGCGTAAGTGGGTAGGCGCAACCGCGTACACGCCGTACAAGTATTTGACCGGGCTGTCGTCAGATTGGGCGATGGACCGTACGATCGCCCTGCGCAGGCGCACGGCTGATCTAGGGATGGCGCACGCCTGGCCGCCCGAACGACCAGGACATGCCGACTGACTGTGAGAGGAGAGCAGTGACCGCCGACGAGCCCCGTTCTGGCGACGCCGGTCGGCGCGGCTCCACCCCTGCGCAGAACTACAACCCGCCGTCGCGGCGTCGTCGCAGGTCGATGGAGGACTCCGGCGGTCTGTCCGTCTCCGATCTGGTCGCCCGGCACGGCAACTCACGGTCCGACATGACGCCGGTGCCGCACCCCGCACAGCAGCCACCCGCCCAGCAGCCACCCGGCCGCCGGCACGCGATGCCCCCGCCCGCGCAGCCGCCCGGCGCGCGTCGGGGAATTCCCGGGGGAAGTCCAGCGGCGGGAAATCCGGCGGCCGGAAACCCAGCGGCCAGAAATCCAGCGGCGGCAAATCCCCCCGCCCGCACACATCGGGCCGCGCAGCAGCCGCGTGCGCTGCCGCCGCAGTACCGGCCACCGGGCCAGGCCACGCCGCAGCCACGGTCCGTGCCGGACCTGTCCGTTCCCCGCCAGCCGGTGCCACCGGCTGAAGGAGCCAGACGGGCGGCGCGACCGGCGCGGGCACCCGCTCCCGGCCCGTCGCGGGTGGCCGGAGCGCCGCCGACCAGCCAGGCCCGTGCGGCCAATCCGGCCACCGGTCCGGCTCCGGGCACCCGATCGACACCGGGCCGCAACCCGGTGCCCGCGCCAGCCGAGCGGCCCGGCGCCGTTTCGCCGAGCACTCCGGGCACGTCCCGGCGGCCGGCGGCCCCGGCCGGCCCACCCGCCGCGAACCCGACCAGCACGCCGAGCAATCCGCCCAGCCGCCGGTTGCGGCCCGCGCAGCCGCCGACCGGACGAGCCAGGGGCACCGTCGCCGGCGGCCCGAACCAGTCCCAGTACCGCAGCAATCCGGGTATCCCGGCGCCCTCCACGGCACCGACAACGGCACCCCCCACGGCACCGCCGCCGGCGCCGGCCCGGCCGCGCGCCGGTCAGCAGCCCGGGATTCCGGCGCAGTCCCGGCCGAAGGCCGATGTCCCGGCCCCGAGCGCACCGGTCCCGAAGACCGCGGCTGCCCAGGCCCCGGCTGCGAAGATCGCACAGCCGGCGAAGCCCACCCGGGACGTGGACGCGATCTCGATGACCAGCGAGTTGGAGCCGATCAGCGCGCAGATCGTGGAACGCCGGAAGGTCGACGCCACGCTGGCCCGGTTCTCCGCCGTGCACGACGAGATGGCCAAGGAACAGGAGCAGCGCCGCAACCGGTGGGGGAAGCTGGCGCCGTGGCGCAAGCCGGAGGACGCGCTCGACCGGGCGCTGTCGGCGGACGGCGGTCCGGCCGACGGGGACGCCTCAGCCCGGAAACCGCGCCGGCCCAAGGCACTCACCCGGTTGGAGCAGAAACGGGAGCGCCAGCGGGCGCACACCGCGCTGGCGGGCAAGATCGCCGCGTGCGCGGCCGCGGTCGCGGTGCTGGCGGTGTGCGGGATCGGCTGGAGCACCCGCCTGCACATCGACGGGAGCATGCAGCAGGTGCTGGCGCTGGACGAGGGCGCGGCCGGCATTCAGAACGCCCAGGGGCAGACCAACGACGACAACTTCCTGTTGGTCGGCACCGACACCCGGCCCGGCGCGAGCGGGACGGCCGGCGGCGCCGAGACGATCATGCTCGCGCATGTGCCGGCCAACCGATCACAGATTCAGGTGCTGTCCTTCCCGGCCGACATGAACGTCACGCGCCCGGTGTGCGCGGGCTGGGACAACACGAGCGGCCAGTACACCAGCGACCAGTTGCCGGCCAACGACAACATCCAGCTCAACGCGGTGTACCAGCAGGGCGGCCCGCGGTGTCTCACCGACGCCGTCCAGGACGCGACCGGCATCGCGGTCAACCACTTCGTCGGCATCGACTACCCCGGATTCCAGCAGTTGGTCGATGCCATGCAGGGCGTGGACGTCTGCGTGAACACCACGATGTCGGACAGCCAACTCGGCACGATCGTGAACAACACCGGCAGCACCCCGCTGACCGGCGCGCAGGCGCTGGGCTTCGTGCGGGCCGACCACGTGACCGGCGACAGCTCCGGTGAGCAGGGCCGGATTCATCGCCAGCAGCTGTTCATGGCCGCTGCGCTGCGCAAGCTGACCGGCAACGAGGTGCTGTCCAACCCCAGCAAACTCAACGATTTCCTGAGCGCGTTCTCCAGGGCGACGTTCAGTGAGGACGCCGGCGTCAACCAGTTGCTCAGCTTCGCCCAGTCGGTGCAGAGTGTCGGGCTCGGCCAGATCACCTTCATCACGGTGCCGGCCACCGGCAACGGAGCCAACGGCGGGTCCGGCGGCGAGAGCGAACAGACCGCGCTGGCCAACCAGCTGTTCGCGGCGGTGCGCGGCGGCGGGCCGCTGCCGACCTCGGCGGCCGCCTCGGCCGGGTCGTCCGGCGGGTCCTCCTCGACCACCACGCTGGTCGCGCCGTCGGCGGTGAAGGTCCAGGTGCTCAACGGAACCAGCACTCCGGGACTCGGCGCGGACACCAAGACCAAACTGGTCAACCTGGGCTTCGACGTGATCAACGACGGCACCAACAACAGCACGGTCAGCCAGACGGTGATCAAGTACTCCGCCGACCAAGCCGCCGCTGCGACCACGCTCGGCTCGGCGGTGCCCAGCGCGCGGCTGCAGGAAGATCCGAGCATGGTCAGCGCGATCGAACTGGTGCTGGGGGCCGACTTCGACCATCAGGTGGTCACGCCGAAGAGCGGCACCACCGTGCCGACATCGCCGGCATCGACATCGACCCAGCCGAATCCGGGCACCGTGACACTGTCCACTCTGAACGCCGGCTCGCCGGCCTGCGGCTGATGACCCACCGGTGACCCGCTGATCGCGGCGTCGCCATCCGACCGGCCGACGGATATGGTCATTCCTGGTTCACCGGTGGTTCACCTGCCGCTGCCGTACCAGCGACAACCGGCCCGTAGCATTGCCGCATGCGTGAGGCCTACCACGACCAGCTCGGCGAGCTCGCCAACCATCTCGCGGACATGTCCACCATGGTCAGCGACGCGATGGAGCGGGCGTCCGCCGCCCTGCTCGACGCCGACCTGGCCCTGGCCGAACAGGTGATCGGCGACGACGTCAAGATCGACGAGGCCCGCTCGGCGTACGAGGAAGAGGCGTACGCGCTGTTGGCGTTGCAGGCGCCGGTGGCGACCGACCTGCGCACCGTGCTCGCGGTGATCCACGCGGCGGAAAGCCTTGAGCGAATGGGAGATCTGGCCCTGCACGTGGCCAAGACGGCCCGCCGCCGGCACCCCAAGCACGTGCTGCCGGACGAGGTGCGACCCGACTTCGAGCAGATGGGCCGGATCGCGGTGGCGTTGTCCCGCAAGGCGGAGGAGGTGATCCGCACCCAGGATGTCGCGCTGGCACGCACTCTGGTGGACGACGACGACGAGATGGACGAGCTGCACCGGCATCTGTTCACGGTGATCATGGACAAGTCCTGGCCGTACGGCGTCACTACCGCGGTCGACGTGACCCTGCTGTCCCGGTTCTACGAGCGGTACGCCGACCACGCCGTCTCGGTCGCCAAGCGGACGGTGTTCGTGGTGACCGGCCGGATGCCCGCCAGCGATCAGTTCGATATCTGAGGCCCAGCGGGGCGCGGCATGTAACGCCTGATCGCCGTCGCACGATGTGCTGATACGCGCCATACCGGCGTCGGGAAGCTGCATCGTGATTCTGGGGGGGCTTGGGTGCGACTGCGAAATCTCGCGGTTTTCTGCACGCCGTTTCTGCTGATCGGCTCATTGTCCGTCATCCCCGCCTGGGCGGACGGCACCACCGCCTCAACGCTGTACGTGCAGTCCACCGGTTGCAGTGACTCCGGATCGGGAACTCAGGCGCTGCCGTTCTGCACCATCCAGGCCGCCGCCAACGCGGCCAGCCCAGGACAGACCGTGAGCATCGCTCCGGGAAATTACGACGAGGACGTCCACGTCACCCGATCCGGATCGCCCGGCGCGCCAATCAGCTTCGTCGGACCGCCGGTCATCGGACTCCTACCCAAAGCAACGGTCGGCGGCTCGGACGTGGCGCACGGGTTCGAGTTGTCGAACGTCCACGACATCGTCATCAATGGTTTCGGCGTGTCGTCCGGCACCGGTGCAAGCCTTCTTGTGTCGGGTTCCCAGGACGTCGTGATCAACCAGGTGGGCATTGGTGCGAGCACCAACGGCGCATCACTGGACGGTGTGGACATCGCGGGCGCGAGCAGCAATGTGACGGTCAGCCGCAGCACCATCACCCCTGAGGGCGTCGGCGTCAGCATCGGCGCCGGTGTCTCGGGGGCGATCGTCTCGACCAATGCGTTCGGCTACCGGGCCGTGTTGGTCAGCGGTGCGGCTGACACAGCAATCACCAGCAACGAGGGCGAAATCAACAACTCGACCTGTCAGACGGAGTTCTCGGTAACCGGCGCGGCGACTGGAACCTCGATCGAGAACAATATTTTTCAGATTCCGTGTACCGGCTCGACACCTGTGGTCTCGGTTTCCGCCGACTCAGCCGGATCCACGAAGCTCGACTACAACATCGTTCACGGATCGCTGGGCAGCGCACTGTATTCATGGTCGGGTGCCACCTATACCTCGGCCCCGCAGTTGCAGGCGGCGACCGGCCAAGGCGCCCACGATCTCAACGGGTCGTTCCCCATCGGCACGGGCGGCGTTCCGGCGGAGCTCTCCGCAGCGATCGACTCGGCGGACGCCAACGCACCTGGTGAGTTGTCGACCGATCTCCACAACAATTCCCGGGTCGATGATCCATTGGTGTCGAACACGGGAACCGGACCGGGCTATTTCGACCGTGGCGCGGTGGAACGACCGGACGAACTGAAGGCCACGACCTCCCTCTCAGCTACTCAGGCACCGACTGGCGGGGTGGTGACGGCGACGATCGCCGCCGCTGCGGGATGGGCTTCGATCACCAGCTACTCGGTCGATTTCGGCGACGGCACCGCACCGGTTTCCTCGACCGCGCCGACGATCAGCCATTCCTACGCGAACAACGGAACCTATACAGTAACGGCGACCACGGTTGACAACACCGGCTATCGGGCCACCGCTGCTCAAGTGGGAATCACCATCGTCACACCGGTACCACTGGTGGTCCACGCAACACCATCTCAATACGGTGGAAAGAGTATCAGCATTGACGCCAGCGCCACCACGGACAGTTGGAACACCACCCAAATCAGCTGCGATTTTGGCGACGGCTCGCCGGTTGCTGTCGGACCAGGTCATCAATGTAGCCACCGGTACGTGAATTCCGGAACCTATTCGGTGACCGTCGCCATGACAGACGCCGGCGGAAACACCGCCAGCCAAACGTTTCCATTCACCACAGCGGGTTCGGACTACGTGCCGCTCGGACCGACCCGATTGCTCGACACCCGCACCGGGCTGGGCGGAATCCTGGGCGCGGTCAGGTCCGGTCAGACAGTCAGGCTCCAGATCGCCGGTACCGCCGGGGTACCCAGCGGCATCACCGCGGTGGCGCTCAATATCACCGCCGCGGACACCGTCGGTTCCGGTGTCGTCACGGCCTATCCGGACGGCGCGGCCCGACCGCAGACGTCCAACCTGAACTATGTGCAGGGTCAGGTAGTGCCGAACTTCGTCATCGTTCCAGTCGGTACGGACGGAACGGTCGATCTCTACGACTTCGGCGGCGGCACAGCGGACCTCATCGCCGACCTCAACGGCTATTTCATTCGATCTGCCGGCGATGGGTACCAGACCGTGTCGCCCGCGCGGATCCTTGACACCCGCAACGGCACCGGCACCGGCGGCACAGCGGCGAAAGTGGGACCACACCAAACACTGACGCTCACCGTCGCGGGGGCGGATGGCGAACAGGTGCCGTCCTCCGGCGTGGCTGCCATCGCGTTGAACGTGACCGTTGCCGACACCACCAGCAGCGGGTTCGTCTCGGTTTATCCCGATGGAATCGCCCGGCCGTCGGCGTCCAATCTGAACTTCGTTGCCGGCCAAGTCGTGCCGAACATGGTCATCGCCCCGGTTGGGTCAGACGGCAAGATCGATTTCTACAACTCCGGACCTGGGACGATCAATCTCGTTGCCGACGCACAAGGATTTTTCGCCAGCAACGCTACGCAGACCCGCTACACCGCCTACGTACCACTAGGACCGACCCGCATCCTGGACACCAGAACCGGAACCGGGGGCGTTCCGGTCGGACCGATGCCGGCTCGATCGACAATGGAGACATTTCCGTCGTTGGTCCCGGCCAACGTGCCTGTCGGTTCCTGGGTTCTCAACACGACCGTCACCCAGGGAACCCAGCCCGGCTTTCTGATCGTCTATCCGGCCGACAGCGGCCAGCCGAACACGTCCAATGCGAACTGGTCGACCGCCGAGACGGTAGCCGACCTCGGAGCCATCCAGGCCGACGGCGGCGTCGGACTTGAGTACTACAACGGCGGTGGTGGAACCGCGCAGGTGATCTCGGACGTGTTCGGGTACTTCGGCTGACGCGAAGATCGGCTCAGCCGAAGCGACCGGAGATGTAGTCCTCGGTGGCCTGCTGGCCGGGGTTGGAGAAGATCTTCTCGGTGTCGTCGATCTCCACCAGTCGGCCGGGCTGGCCGGGGCCGCGCAGGTTGAAGAATCCGGTCTGGTCGCTGACCCGCGCCGCCTGCTGCATGTTGTGGGTGACGATGACGATCGTGTAGTCCTTCTTCAGCTCGCCGATCAGGTCCTCGATGGCCAGCGTGGAGATCGGGTCGAGCGCGGAACAGGGCTCGTCCATCAGCACCACTTCCGGCCGCACGGCGATGGCCCGAGCGATGCACAGCCGCTGCTGCTGGCCGCCAGACAGGCCGCCGCCGGGCTTGTTCAGCCGGTCCTTGACCTCGTTCCACAGGTTCGCGCCACGCAGTGCCCGCTCGGTGATCTCGTTGAGCTGCTTGCGCTCCCGCACGCCGGACAGCCGCAGCCCGGCCACCACGTTGTCCCGAATGGACATCGTCGGGAACGGGTTCGGCCGCTGGAACACCATGCCGATGGTGCGGCGGACCACCACCGGGTCCACAGTGGACGCATAGATGTCCTCGCCGTCCAACTGCACCTCGCCGTCCACCCGCGCGCCCGGCGTGACCTCGTGCATCCGGTTCAGCGACCGCAACACCGTCGACTTGCCGCATCCGGACGGCCCGATGAACGCGGTCACCGCGCGCGGCGGCACCGCCAGGCTGACGTCCGCCACGGCGTGGAACTTGCCGTAGAAGATGTTGAGATCCTTGACATCAATTCGCTTGGCCATGGGGACCAGCACACCTTCCTAGCCGCGAACGCGGGCGAACCGCGCGATGGCCCGAGCTATCAAGTTCAGTATGAGCACGATCGCGATCAATGTCAGCGCCCCGGCCCAGGCCCGGTCGATCGCGGTCTGGTTGGGCAACTGCGCTTCATTGAACACGAACAGCGGCAGCGAATCCTGCGGTCCGCTGAACGGGTTGTTGTTGATCGAGTCGCTGCCGGACACGGTGAGCAGCACCGGCGCGGTCTCGCCCATCACCCGGGCGATAGCCAGCATCACACCGGTCACGATGCCCGCCAGCGCCGTCGGCAGCACGATCCGCAGCACGGTGATCCACTTGGCCACGCCCAGCGCGTAGGACGCTTCCCGCAGGCTCTGCGGCACCAGCTTGAGCATCTCCTCGGCCGAGCGCACCACCGTCGGCAACATGAGGATCACCAACGCCAGCGAGCCGGCGAAACCGGAGAAACCGTTGCCCAGCGCCAGAATCCACAGCGTGTAGATGAACAGGCCGGCGACGATCGACGGCAACCCGGTCATCACGTCCACGAAGAAGCTGACGATCCGGCCCAGCCGGCCGCTGCTGTACTCGACCAGGTAGACCGCCACCAGGATGCCGAACGGCACCGCGATCACGGTGGCGATGCCGACCTGCTCCAGGGTGCCGATGATCGCGTGGTACGCGCCGCCGGCGGCCTCGTCCTCGGACACCGCCCGCATCGAGTGGGTGAGGAAGAGCGAGTCCATCCGGGTCATGCCCTTGGCGACCGTGTAGCCGAGGACCGCGATCAGCGGCGCCACCGCGAGCACCAGCGCGACCGTCATCAGGCCGGTCATCATCCGGTCCTTGGCGTGCCGCCAACCCTCCACAATGGTCGAGGCCAGCGTCTGCCCGATGAGGTACAGCACCGCCGCGATCAGCGCGAACTGCACCCAGGACAACGACCCCAGCCGCAGGAACGTGTAGCTCAGCGCGAGCACGACCACCGCGATGACCGGCAGCGACCACGACGGCAGCTTCTTCCGAGCCAGACTCGGCCCCCGCACCGGCACATCCAGCAGGTCCGCGGTCATGCCTTCTTCTCCCTCTGGCCGCGCCGGACGATCGCCCGCGCGCCGAAGTTGACCACCAGCGTGATGGCGAACAGCACCAGGCCGGACGCGACCAGCCCGCCGCGGCCGATGTCCCCGGCGTCCCCCCACCGGGTCGCGATGTTCGCCGCGATGGTGTTGCCGCCGGGATCGAGCACCCGCCAGCTGATGTGGAACGTGGAGGACAGCACCAGGGCGACCGCGATGGTCTCGCCGACCGCGCGGCCGAAGCCCAGCACGATCGCGCTGATCATGCCGGACCGGCCGTAGGGCAGCACCGACAGCCGGATCATCTCCCATTTGGTGGCGCCCAACGCGAACGCCGCCTCCCGGTGCTCGGTCGGCGTCTGCACGAACACCTCCCGGCACAGCGCCGCGACGATCGGCAGCAGCATGATCGCCAGCACCACGCCGGCCACCAGCATCGACTTGCCGTACGTCTGGTTGGTCGAGGCGAACAGCGGGAACCAGCCCAGATACCGGTTCAGAAACCCGGACAGGCCGAGCATGTTCGGCGACAGGAACGCCAGCCCCCACAGGCCGAACACCACGCTGGGCACGGCGGCCAGCAGATCGACCACATAGGCCAGTGGTCGGGCGAGGTAGGGCGGCGCGTACTGGCTGATGAACAGCGCGACGCCGACCGCGATCGGGACGCCGATCAGCAGCGCCAGCGCCGAGGCGAGCACACTGCCGAAGGCGATCGCGGCGATGCCGAACACCTGCGAGCCGTCCGGATCCCAGCTCTGCGTGCCGAAGAAGCTGCCGTGGTCCTTCGAGATGGCCGGAATCGCCTGGTAGATCAGGAAAGCGGCGATCGCGGCCATCACCAGCAGGATCAGCAGACCGGCGCCCTTGGCCAGCCAGCGGAAGACGGCGTCGCCGCCGACGGACCGACCACGGCCCAACAGCGGCGTGGCCGAGCCTGGCCCGGGTCGACCCGGGCCAGGCTCGTTGTCCGGTTGTGGTTCCGGAGCTGCCGACGATGTCGTCGTGGTGATGTCAGGCTCCTCTGGTCATTGACGTCTCGCACGATGATGGTCGGGGCAGCTTGCCAACAGGTTAACGCGGAGACTCGGCCCGGCTCAGCCCAGCGAGCTGACCGCGCTGGCGACCTGGGTCTGCAGGTTGGCCGGCAGCGGAACGTAGCCGATCTTGGCCAGCTCGGCCTGGCCAGCGGTGCTGGCGGCGTAGCCGAGGAAGCCCTTGATCAGCGGCAGCTTCGCCGAGTCGTTGCCCTTCGAGCAGACGATCTCATAGGTGACCAGCAGGTTCGGGTAGGCGTCGGCGTCCGTGTTGGTGTAGTCGAACTTCAGCGCCAGGTCACCGCCAGTGCCGACCACGGTCGCGTGCGACAGGAAGTTCGTCACGTTGGCGGTGGTCAGCTCGACGAACTTGCCGCCGGCGTTGCCGACCTTGGCGTAGGTGATGTTGTTCTGGGTGGCGAAGGACTGCTCGAAGTAGCCGATGCCGCCGGCCGCTCCCTTGACGTCCTGCGCGACGACCGAGCTGCCCTTGCCGCCCTGACCTCCCGGAGCCGGCCAGTTCTTGTTGGCCTGGAACGAGAAGTCCGCCTTGGCCTCGTTGTTCAGGTAGTTGCTGAAGTTGTAGCTGGTGCCCGAGCTGTCGGACCGGTGGAAGGTCTGGATCGGCAGGTTCGGCAGGGTCACGCCGGGGTTGTCGGCCTTGATCGCCGGGTCGTTCCAGTTGGTGATCTTGCCGGTGAAGATCTTCGCCAGGTTGCTGGCGGACAGGTTCAGGCCGGTCTGGACGCCGGGCACGTTGTAGCCGACCGCGATCGGGCCCGGCGACACCGGGAGGTCAATGGCGTTGCCGGCCTTGCAGCGCGCGTTGGCCTTCTGCACATCGGCGCCGGACAGCGCGAAGTCGGAGCCGCCGAAGTCGATGGTGCCCTGCTCGAACTGCTGCACACCCGCGCCCGAGCCACTCGCGCTGTAGTTGACCGTCGCGCCGGAGCAGGCGTTCTCGAAGTCCTTGGTCCACTGCGAGATCGCGTTCTGCTGGGCGGTGGAGCCGGCGGCGTTGAGGGTGCCCGAGGCACAGGCGATGTCGGCCGAGGTCGCCGTCGAACCGCCCGCGCCGGAGTTGTTGTCGGAGCCACAGGCAGCCGCCAGAACACTCACAGCGGCAATGCCGAGCACGGCCGCGCCGCGCCGATTGATCTTCACCGCAGGTCCTCCAAGAGGAGTTGTCATTCGGGTCAACGTTGCTCGCGACAAGGCTCGCCGCTCGCCCCGGACGGTAGGCAGCGGGGATGGACGCCTGCGGGTATCCAGATGAACGGAAGTTGAACTTGACACAGCAGGTGACGGTCGACTACTCCACTAGGGCGACCTGACACCCCCGTCGTGACCTGCCTGTTTGCTGCCCGTGATGTGGCGCCGACATTCCCGGTGATCGCCGTCACTGGTTAGCGGGCGTACTGGACGTCCATGTCCCACAGGCCGAAGCCGAGCTTCGTGTACAAGGCGATGGCGGGCTGGTTGTCGCCCTCCACATAGAGCATCACCCGGCGTAGGCTGCGGCCAGCCAGGTACCGCAGGCCCGCGAGGGTGAGCGCGGTGCCCAGCCCGCCGCCGTGCGCGTCTGGATCGACGGCGAGCACGTACACCTCACCGATCTGAATGCTCGGGTGGATCTTCGTCCAGTGAAAGCCCACCAGCCGGTCGACTGTGTCGGCTGCGTCTGCCGTGTCGACGGCGAGCAGGAAGCCGGCCGGGTCGAACCACGGCTCGGATTCGGTGGCGCGCAACTCATCCACGGTCAGCGCGCCCTGTTCGGGATGCCAGGCGAAGGCCCGCTTGTTCACCTCGATCACCGCCGGCTCGTCCTGGCCCGGCACGAACGGGCGCAGCCGCACGCCGGCCGGCAGCGGCCGATCCGGCAGTTCGGCCGGCAGCGGGTCGAGCAGCATCCGATGCAGCTCGCGGACCCGGCGCAGGCCGAACCGCCGGGCCAGCGCGGCGGCGGCGGGATGGTCGCCGTGCGACCAGATCCGCACGTCCTCGGCGGCATGGTCGAGCAGTTCGGCCAGCAGCCGACCGCCGACCCCGTGGCCACGGGAATCCGGCCTAGTGAACAACTCGCCGACCTGGCGGCCGAACGTATCCCCGCTGGTATTGAGGTGCGCGTAGCCGACGGCGTCCAGCAGGTGTTCGCCGCCGCGAAAATCACCGGGCAGCGGACCGTCCGCATCGATCTCCGGGCGGCCGTCCGCCGCCCGGACCGCGATCAACAGCTCCCGCAGCCGAACCAGCTCACGCTCGGTCAGCTCGGTGTCGGTTTTCCAGCGGGTAGCTGCCAACTCAGGAGGACGAGGTCAGCACGTCGATCGGGTCGATCCGCACGGCACGGCCACTGGGCTGCGCGGTGCTGCTGCTGGTCCGACCGGGACGGACGAACTTGTAGCCGACGTTGCGCACGGTGCCGATGAGCTGCTCGTGCTCGGGGCCGAGCTTGGCGCGCAGCCGCCGGACGTGCACGTCGACGGTGCGGGTGCCACCGAAGAAGTCGTAGCCCCAGACCTCCTGCAGCAGCTGGGCCCGGGTGAACACCCGACCGGCGTGCTGGGCGAGGTACTTGAGCAGCTCGAACTCCTTGTAGGTGAGGTCGAGCGGGCGGCCGCGAAGCCGCGCGGTGTAGGTCGACTCGTCGATCACCAGCTCGCCCAGCTGCAGCGCGCCATCGCCGCTGGCCGTGGTGTCGGCGCGGCGGGAGCGGACCATCCGCAGCCGGGCGTCCACCTCGGCCGGTCCGGCGGTCGGCAGCACGATGTCATCGATGCCCCACTCGGCGGAGACGGCGACCAGGCCGCCCTCGTTCACCACGGCCATCACCGGAACCTCGACACCGCTGGACGACAGCAGGCGACAGAGGCTGCGGGCGCCGACCAGGTCGATCCGGGCATCCACCAGAACGGCGTCGTACGGGCCGGCTTCCAGTAGCGCGGACACCTCGGGCTCCAGCGGGCGTACTTTGTGGGAGAGCAAGCTCAACGCGGGCAGAACCGAGCCCGGCTCGGGATCGCTGGTCAGCAGCAGCAGGTCGACACCCATTTCGGCTCCCATCCTGGTTGGCGGAGACACGGGTCGCGGGGCGACCGGACTGCGCGCGGATACTGTCGGGTGCGGCCTCATTGCCGTCAGGTGTCCAGGACAATACCTGTTCAGCAACTGTTAAGCCTAGATCGTGACAGCAGCGTCACACTGACGGAGCCATCCGCGCTCAGCCCCGCACGACGCGTCGTGACGGTAACGCAACTTTTGATTACTGATTGTAGAGATATGCCAAGGATGGACCTGGTGAACCGTCACGAAATCGGCCACGCCAGTATTGGACGTCCGCGATGAGCGAGCCCATTAGGCCGAAAGGACGGCGTAGCCGCGTGAAGAAGGTCGTCATCACCGTGATCGTGCTCGTGGCGGTGCTCGTCGGCGCCGACTTCGGCCTGGCGGCGGCCGCCGAGTACCAGGTCTCGAAGAAGATGCGCAGCGAGCTGAGCCTCACCGATGATCCCTCGGTCGACATCCATGGCTTCCCGTTCATCACCCAGGCGCTGGCCGGCACCTACAGCGATATCTCGGTCAACGCCAGCCATGTGCGGGTGCAGGACAAGCTGCGCGATGTCGAGGTGGACACCGATCTGCACAACGTGCACGTCGGCCTGTCCGACCTGCTGTCCGGGCACGTGCAGTCGGTGCGGATTGACGAGGTGGACGGCCGGGTGCAGATCCTGGCCGCCGACGTCGGCCGGCTGTTGGGCATCAACGACCTGCAGATCATCCCGCAGTCGGTGACCACGGTGCTCGGCGTCGTGGCCGCCTCCGCGACCCACGCTGGCCAGCCGGTTCCGGACGGCCAGCGGGCCGGGGTCGAGCTGTCCGGCACGGTGGACATCGCCGGGCAGCAGACCAAGGTCTCCGTGTTCGGGCTGATCGAGCTCGACAACGGCAGCATCGTGGTCAGCCCGAAGAAGCTGGACGTGAGCAACAGCCTGGTGTCCGGTCCGGTCGCGGGTATCGTCGAACAGCAGGTGCTGTCGCGGTTCAACCTGACGCTGAGCCCGAGCGAGCTGCCGCTGCCGTTCACCGTGCGGCCGACGGCGGTGTTCGTGGCCCCCGACGCGTTGACCGTGCAGGGCACCGCGACGAACATCGTCCTCAACAGTGGGAGCAGTTTCTGAGGTGACCGGACTGACCGGGCTGTGGATCACGCTCGGCGTGCTCGCCGTAGCGGGCCTGCTGGGCTGGCTGCTGCGTGCCCGCGACGGCCGGATCCGCAGGACCGACCAGCCGGCGTCGGCCACCCTGCCCGAGCCGGTGCGGAAGCTGCTCGATCCGCTCGCCCCGGTCACCTTGGTGCAGGTGTCGACCACGTTCTGCGCGCCGTGCCGGCAGGCCCGGGTGCTGCTCACCGATCTGGCCGGCAAGGTCGACGGCCTGCGGCACGTCGAGCTGGACGTGACCGACCAGCCGTCGGTCGCCGCCGACCTGGGCGTGCTGCGCACCCCGACCACGCTGGCGCTGACCGCCGATGGCACCGAGCTGCTGCGGGTTGGCGGGGTGCCCAGGCGCGAGCCGCTGCTGACCGCGCTGCGCCCGCACCTGCCCGCTTTCAATCTGTCGGACACCGTTCCATCTGGTGGACATACCTCCCAGGAACAGGGATAACCCGGTAAGCTCGGGGCCGTGCACACGATGTTGACCAGGCGCCGCGCGGTGGATTTCCGCCGCGTGGAAAGCAGCCTGTGTCGCGCCTTCTGACCAGACCCGATCCGATAACGATCATTCGAGGTCAGGAGTTTGCCGTGACCAGCACGTCAGGCACTTCGGAAAGCACCGCTCGCCCGTCCCGCAACACCCCGTTGGTCGACCCCCGTGGTCCGCGCTTCGGCGCCTGGGTCACCACGGTGGTGCTCGCGGTGTCGCTGGCCACCGGCTGGTGGCCGCTGCTGGCCGTGCAGGCGGTGATCTTCGGCATCGGCGCGTTCGCCGGGCTCGGTTACGCGCCGTACGGCCTGATCTACCGCTCTCTGGTGGCCCCGCGGCTGGGGCCGACCAGCGAACGGGAGGAGGCCGCGCCACCCCGGTTCGCCCAGGGCGTCGGATTCGGGTTCGCGGTGGTCGGCGTGCTCGGCTACGCGTCCGGGCTGACCGTGCTGGGCGTCGTCGCGACCGCGCTCGCGCTGATCGCGGCGTTCCTGAACGCGGCGTTCGGATTCTGCCTCGGCTGCGAGGTTTATCTGTTGCTGCGCCGGGCCGGCATTCCCGCGTTCGGCAGTCGTTGAACATCAACACCATCGGAAAAGCAAGAGAAATGGGAGCCGCTCGATGAGCCGCGAAAACGTCCTGGTCGCCACGCAGTGGGCGGAGGACAACCTCGAAACGCCCGGAATCGTGTTCGCCGAGGTCGATGAGGACACCAGCGCCTACGACGGCGGCCACATCGCCGGCGCCGTCAAGATCGACTGGAAGCAGGACCTGCAGGACCCGGTGCGCCGGGACTTCGTTGACCAGGCCGGCTTCGAGGCGCTGCTGTCCAGCAAGGGCATCGGCAACGACGACCAGGTGATCCTCTACGGCGGCAACAACAACTGGTTCGCCGCCTACGCGTACTGGTACTTCAAGCTCTACGGCCACGACAACGTGAAGCTGCTCGACGGCGGCCGCAAGAAGTGGGAGCTGGACGGCCGGGCGCTGGTCGCCGACGAGGTGAAGCGCGAGGCCACCAACTACACCGCCAAGACGCCGGACGCCAGCATCCGCGCGTTCCGCGACGAGGTCGTCGACGCGATCGGCAGCAAGAACCTGGTGGACGTCCGCTCGCCCGACGAGTTCACCGGCAAGCTGCTCGCCCCGGCGCATCTGCCGCAGGAGTCGGCGCAGCGGCCCGGCCACGTGCCGAGCGCGCTGAACGTGCCGTGGGCCAAGGCCGCCAACGAGGACGGCACCTTCCGGTCCGATGACGAGCTGCGCGAGCTGTACCAGACCGAGGGTCTGGACACCGGCAAGGCGACCATCGCATACTGCCGGATCGGTGAGCGTTCCTCGCACACCTGGTTCGCCCTGCACGAGCTGCTGGGCCTGACCGACGTCAAGAACTACGACGGATCCTGGACCGAATACGGCTCGCTGGTCGGCGTGCCGATCGCCGTGGGCACCGAAGGTTGAGAGGCAGAAGAACATGAGTGACGGTTGTGGCGCTCCGGCGCAGTCCGCTTCGCTGACCGGGGTCGACGTGGGCACCCAGGTCGTGGTGGCCGGCAAGGTGACGTCCGACGGCCAGCCGGTCGGCGGCGCGTTCGTGCGGCTGCTCAACGACTCCGGCGACTTCGCCGGCGAGGTGGTCGCCTCGTCCGAGGGTGACTTCCGGTTCTACGCGGCGCCCGGTGACTGGACCGTGCGGGCGCTGCACCGCACCGGCAACGGCCAGTCGACGGTGCACGCGGCCGGGCCGGGACTGCACGAGGTCGCCATCGCCGTTGGATGACCGGCGTGACCGGCCGGATGATGTGATGTCGCCCCGCATGCTGGGACTTGGCGTGCGGGGCGATATCCTGCCCAGGTGGAACAGTTCTACACCGCACTGCTGGTCATCGTCGCCGTCCTGACCGTCTGGTTCGCCTACTACGTGGTGTACCGCCTGTTCAGCGACCACCGCTGACGTCCGGCGATGAGTAGTCCCAGCGAACCGGCCAACTCGGACGCCGCCATCGCGGCCGCCGCCGCCCGCGCCGAGGAAACCCGGAGCCGGAACCTGCCGCAGTTCACCGACCTGCCCATCCCGGTCGACACCGCGAATCTGCGTGAAGGCCCGGAACTGCACGAGAACTGTCTGTCGCTGCTGCCGCTGGTGGGTGTGTGGCGCGGCGAGGGCGAGGTCAACTACCCGACCATGGACGGCCCGGTCCGGTACGGACAACAGGTTGTGTTCGCGCACGACGGCCGGCCGTTCCTGTCCTACGAATCCCGGTCCTGGCTGCTGGACGCCGAGGGTGCGGTGATCCGCCCGGCAGCCCGGGAGACCGGCTGGTGGCGGCCGCAGCCCGACGGCACCATCGAACTGTTGTTGGCGCACAACACCGGCATCGTGGAAATCTTCTACGGCAAGCAGCGCACCCTGACCTCCTGGGAACTGGCCACCGACATCGTGATGCGCACGGCCTCGGCCAAGGAAGTCACCGCAGCGCAGCGGTTGTACGGCATCGTGCACGACGGCGGACTCGCGTATGTCGAGGAACGCGCCATGGCCGGCGAGCCGCTACAGCCGCACACCTCGGCCCACCTCGGCCGGGTTGTCGGTTAGGCCCAAGGGCCGACGCCGCCGATGCGTTCGACGGAGTAGCGCACGATATAGCCCGGTCCCTTGGGTGCCGGGAACTCGGCGTCCGGGGACATGTAGACCTTCGCCAAGCGGTTGAGCAGGTTCCATACGTCGTCGCTCGGCTCAACCGTGGCCCGCGCCCGCAACACGGCGTACTCATTCAGGGCGACACCCGGCACTCGCGGCGTATCGAAGGACAACACGACCCGCGGATCCCGCTCGATATTGCGCAGCTTCGTGTACCACGACATATGACCGCTCACGAGATCATCGCCGTCCAGCCCGATCCAGATGACGGTCACCTGCGGGCTCCCGTCGGCGTTGATGGTGCTCAGGTGCGCCATGGGACCGGACTCGATCAATTCCCGCAGCTCAGGCGGCAAACCGGTCACAGCTTGATCGTTTCCGTCATCAGTTCATCGTATCAATCTTGCGAGCGGACTCGATCACGTCGCGGGGCATCAGAAGTCGAATTCGCCGGACTTGGCGCCGGCTAGGAAGGCGTCCCATTCTTCGCGGGTGTAGACGATCACGGACTCACCACGGAAATGGCTGTGCCGCAACGCGATCCGGCCGCTGCCGTCAGGCAGCGGGCCGGCTTCGACGCAACTGCCGCCGCCGTTCTCGCTGTGACTGCTGATGTGCCATGCCGTGCCGGTCAGCTCGTCGTCGTTCGGTGGCACGCCGGGACCGGTCACCCGCATCGCTACTCCTTCAACAACGCCTCGATCGCCTCGATCGACTTGCGCGGACCGAGGGATTTTGCCAACAGCCCATCGTAGGCCGCAACAAAGCCTGCTGTCTTCGGCGGTTCGATGTACAGCGCGCCTGCCAGCGTCTCGACGTAGCCGACCTCGGGATACGGATCGGACATCCGCAGCAGCCGGAACGCGCCGGCCGGGCTGCGGTGTGCACCGGCCTCGAACGGGAGAACGCGAAGGTCGATCCTGGGCCGCTTGGCCAACAAGATCAGGTGTTCAAGCTGCTCGCGCAGCACCGCCGGGCCACCGACCTCGCGGTAGAGGACGCCCTCGTCCAGCACCACCCGCACGGTCAGTTCGGGCTCATCGAGCACTTCCTGGCGGGTCATCCGCAACTGGAGCCACCGCCGCACCTGTTCCTCGTCGGCATCTGGATTCGCAGCCACCATGGCCGCGCGGGCGTAGTCCTCGGTCTGCAACAGGCCGGTGAGCATGGTGTTGTCGAAGGCCAGGATCTCGGTCGCGCGGGATTCCAGCCACACGAAGTCAACGAACTTCTCGTCGACGTCGTCGGCGTAGCCGTCCCACCAACCCTTCTGCCAGGCGTCCTGGTGCAGCAGCAACAGACCCTCGCGCTTGCGTTTGTCGGCCAAGCCGTAGAAGTCCAGTAGCGCCAACAGGTCCGGCCGGCGGATCGGGTATTCTCCCGACTCGAACCGGCCGACTGTGGACGTGTCGCGTTGCAGGTAGTCGCCCGCGTCCTTGAGCTTCAGTCCGGTCGCCTTGCGCAGTTCCTGTAGCTGTTGCCCCAACCACTGCGCCCGCAGCGTCGGCCCCGCTTTCTCGGTCATGACTGAAGTGTGCCGCACCAATCAGCATCCTCGCCAGATGCTTCACTCGATCAGGTGGTTCACAAATTTGTGTGCGGCGGAACTGTCCTAGCTCTGTCATCGTAAGTCCATGGAGCACACCACCGAACCCGAAGACAACGCGGCCGACGATGACACAGCCGAGGACCATGACGCCTGGATGCCGAGGTTGTTCGCCATCGCGTTGGCACTGGAGCCCGGCGATGACGACGAAGCCGTGTACTGCAACGAAGTGCTGGCCTGGGGCCTGGCGTTCAGCGATCACGCGATGACCTACGACCGCGACCCCGAAACACACTTCCACGATCTCCGCACCGCGGATTCCGCTGGCAGCGTCCTGCGCAGCCTCAGCCGACGCGTGCCCAAGCCGCTACGACTGGTGTGGATGTAGCCGCGAACCTCAGCCGACGAACGGCAGCACCGCCGTGCACGGAACCGGGACCGGATGCGCCGGGTCGAGTGCGTTGAGCACGTCGGCCGCTGCCACCGGATCGGCGGCCAGCGCGAGGTGGTCGGCGAGATCCAGCACGCACTGCTGCTGCACCACGATGTTGGTCATGTTCGGCGCGTAGTCGATGCCGCTGGTGTAGGGCGCGACCAGTTCGTCGTACTGGGTAACGATGTTTGTATAGGTGACGCCAGTCGCGGCGACCCCGCCGTCACGCAGCTTGTTGACCAGCGCCGAGCCCGTCAACAACTCCTGGCAGGACGCGCACGCCGGATTGAGCAGGCCGTTGACCACCGGGCTGAAGCCGAACGCCGCGCCAAAAGTGTCCAATGTGGCCAGTCCAAGCAGGTTCGTGCCGTGCCAGATCGGCGCGAGCGACACGTACTTGTCGACCTTGGCCGCACCGCCGAGATACTTGACGTAGTAGTCCGGCATGACCGTTCCCTCGGAATGGCCCACGATGTCGACCTTCGCCGCGCCGGTAGCGGCGAGCACCTCGTCCACGAAGCTGGACAGTTGCGCCGCGCTGTCCTCGATCGGCCCGAGACCGCCGATATAGGGATTGCCGGGCAGGGTGCCATAGGTCAGCGCGAACACGCAGTAGCCGGCGTTGGCCAGCAGCGGACCGAAGGTCTGCCAGTTGTCGTTCCGCGTGGCCAGCAGGCCGTGCGTCAGCACCACCGGCTCAGGGTGCGCGGCGCTGGGCCGGCAGGACCAGTCGTTGACGCCGGGCGGCGAGCCGGCTGGATTCAGCCCGGCCGGCAGGGCTGCGGCGAAGGTGTAGGGAACCGGGTACTGCGGCGGGGTGCTCGGCGCCGCGCTCGCGGTGCCGCCGAGCGCGATGACCAGGACTGCGGCGATTATGCCCGCGATCAGTCCGACGACGACCCGAATTCGCATGTCGACTCCCTTGTCGGCCAGCCCGGCACCCGGAACCGGCTGTGGCGAAGTCCACAGCGTACAGGTACGGCCCAGTTCCGAAATGGCTACTTCACGTACGCGGTGACGATGATAATCAGCGCGCCCAGCGTGGCGTGGCCGATGCCGATCGCCACACTCAGCAGTAGGTAACCGGTGGCGGGTCAGGTGTCAGCCTCGGGAAACCGGTGTCAGTACCGGGGATGGTTGCCCAGCGATATTGCTGGACCGAACACCGGACCGCTGACTGAAATCGAATCTCGTAGTGTTCGCCCAACTCGGCGATCATGTGCCAGTAGTCCGCCGTCGAGCAAGATCAGCGCGGACCGTCGCGAGGCCAACGCCCGCCTCACCACGGCGCAACGCGCTCAGGCTCTCCGAGAAGCGCGCCACCGATTCTTTGTCAGACAGGATCTCCAGAGTCATCTCCAGACCCTCAAGATCGTCCGCCGCGAGCAGGACAACTTCCGGCTCGCCGTTGCGGGTCAGGGCGATGCGCTCGTTGCTGCTGTCGAACACCGCGCGCCAGCGCCGACAACTGCGCCTTCGCCTCAGACAAGGGAACCGGGGTGGCCACGACGCTCATAATATCGACTACTCACCAGCGGGATCGCGCTTGGCGGAGCAGGTGTTCTCAGAACCGGGGATGGTTGCCCAGCAATGTGGCGCCGACGCCACCGTCCGGTCGCGCGGTGATCTCGCCGATCGACCAGGCAGGCACATGCCGTGCGGTGAGCATGGCCAGCGCGCGGTCCACATCGTCGGAGCCGAGCACCGCGACCATGCCGACGCCCATGTTGAAGGTGGTCTCCATCTCATCCCGCTCGATCCGGCCGCGCTGGGCGATCAGCGGGAACACCGGAGCCGGCGTCCACGTCCGCCGGTCCAGCACGGCGGTCAGCCCGTCCGGGATCACCCGCGCGAGGTTCGCCGCCAGCCCGCCGCCGGTGACGTGCGCGAAGGTGCGCACGTCGGTCTCGGCGATCAGCGCCAGGCAGTCGGCGGCGTAGATCCGGGTCGGTTCCAACAGTTCCTCGCCGAGCGTGCGGCCGAATTCCTCGACGTGCCCGGACAGCGGTATCCGCGCCGTTTCCAGCAGCACGTGCCGGGCCAGCGAATACCCGTTGGAGTGCAGGCCGCTGGAGCCCATCGCGATCACCGCGTCGCCGGGCCGCACCCGTTCCGGGCCGAGGATGCGCTGTGCCTCAACGACTCCGACGCCGGTCGCGGACATGTCGTAGTCGCCGTCGCCCATCAGGCCGGGATGCTCGGCCGTCTCGCCGCCGAGCAGCGCGCAGCCGGCCTGCTGGCAGCCCTGCGCGATTCCCTTGACCAGCGCGGCGATCTGCTCGGGCACCACCCGGCCGACCGCGATGTAATCCTGGAGGAACAGCGGTTCCGCACCGCACACCACCAGGTCGTCGACGACCATGGCGACCAGGTCGATGCCGACCGTGTCGTGCACGTCCAGCGCCTGCGCGACAGCGATCTTGGTGCCCACGCCATCGGTGGACGAAGCCAGCACCGGCTCCTTCCACCGGTCCAGCCGCAGCTCGAACAGCCCGGCGAAACCGCCGATCCCACCCAGCACCTCCGGCCGGCTCGCCTTCTCCGCGTACGGCCGCAGCCGGGCCACGGCCTCCTCGCCGGCGGCGATGTTCACACCCGCGCCGGCATAGGTGGCCTTGGGACTGTCCGGAAAGGTGGTCACGGCGAAGCTCTCTGTGGGTGGGATCAAGCCGAAGATCGGGTTACCGCCGCGTTGTGGCCGTGTTACGGGCGGCGCACGGCGTCCTCGGCACCGTACCCGCTGGGCACCGCGGCCGAGGCGGCGCCAACCGCGCCCGGGTCCATGTGCCGGGCGGCCGCGTCCAGATCCTCCAGCAGATGCTTGCCGATCAACGCCTCGTCAGGCAACGGAATCGGATATTCACCGGTG
>DASZLR010000094.1:0-29742 GCA_035552275.1 Pseudonocardiaceae bacterium
GACGTCTCCGGACTGTCCAATCTGGAATACGCTTCGGTCGCGGAGATCTCCGGCTGGTCACCGGAGATCGCACCGGAAGCGATCAACTGCCAGGCGCCGGACACCGGCAACATGGAGACCTTGCACCTGTTCGGCACCCCGGAACAGAAGTCCCGGTGGCTGCGGCCGTTGCTGGACGGCGAAATCCGGTCGGCGTTCGCGATGACCGAGCCGGAGGTCGCCAGTTCGGACGCGCGCAATGTGTCCACCTCGATCGTGCGGGACGGCGACGAGTATGTGATCAACGGCCGCAAATGGTGGATCAGCGGCGCGGCCGACGAGCGGTGCGCGGTGTTCATTGTCATGGGAAAGTCCGATTCGGACGGTCCGGAGCATCGGCAGCAGTCGATGATTCTGGTGCCCAGGGACACTCCGGGGCTGACCATCCAGCGGCATCTGCCGATCTTCGGCTACCAGGACCAGCACGGGCATTCCGAGTTGACGCTGGACAATGTCCGGGTGCCGGCGGCGAATCTGCTGGCCGGTGAGGGCGACGGGTTCATGATCGCGCAGGCGCGGCTAGGTCCGGGCCGCATCCACCACGCCATGCGGGCGATCGGAATGGCCGAACGCGCCCTCGCGCTGATGGTCGACCGGGCGAGGTCCCGGGTGGCGTTCGGCCGGCCGTTGGCCGAACAGGGCGTGGTCCGCGACCTGATCGCGCGGTCGCGGATCGAGATCGAGCAGGCCCGGCTGCTGGTGCTGAAGACCGCCTGGCTGATCGACAGGGTCGGCGCCAAGGGCGCGCGGACCGAGATCGCCGCGATCAAGGTGGCCGCGCCGGGGATGGCGACCACCGTCATCGACCGGGCCATCGAGGTCTTCGGTGGCGCCGGAGTCAGCGATGACACCCCGTTGGCGTACTTCTATGTCTGGGCCCGCGCACTGCGCATTGTGGACGGTCCGGACGCCGTGCACCGGCGCTCGGTCGCCCGGGAGGAACTGGCCCGCGACTGGCCCTACGTCGGGTGAGGTGAACCGACCGGAGCGTCGACAGTCGGTCAGCGGCTGGTGATGCCGGCGCGGATCACCCGGTGGAAGTCGGTCAGGTCGGTGATCAGCGCCTCGACGTCCGCCGTGTTCGCCGGATCGGCGTCCAGCAGCCAGTCCGCGACCAGGTCGAACAAGCCGCCGATGGCGCCGATCGCCATCCGGTGTGGGTCGACCGCCCCGCGCCGCTGTCCAGTGGGGTCGCCGTAGTGCCGCCACACCGATTCCAGGAACGACGCTGCCTGCCGGCGATTGACCCGGCGCTGGCGTTCGACGGCGGCAGAGATCGCGCTCGCCCCGCCGAAGGTCACCTTGGCGATCCGCGGATCGTCAATCAGCGCGTGCGCGAACGCGCCGATCAGCGACCGCATGCCGGCCTCTTCGGCCCCATCCTCGTCGGCTACAGCCCGTTCGTCCTCGGCCAGCTCGCCCAGCGCGTCGACCATCGTGGCCATGATCCGCTCGGTGATCCGCCGCAGCAGCGCGACATAGCACGCCTCCCGGCCGTCGAACAGCTCGTAGAAACTCTTCGTGCCGACATAGGCGGTCTGGCAGATCTGCTCGATCGAGGTGTTCAGATAGCCGTCGGCCGCGAACAGTTCCAGCGCCGCGTCCAGCAATTGGTCGCGCCGCTGTTCCCGGCGTTGCGCGGCGTCGAGACCCCTGATCCGGCGACCCTGCGGGATCGCGGACGGGCCTGTCGGGCTGGTTCGGGTTGGTCGCGCCACGCACAGGACGCTACCTCGCGACCCAGCCGTATCAACACTGGTGCGTGTTAATAACAAGAGCTCTTGTTGCTAACACGGTTGTGTGCTCTACTGTGTCTCCGGACACATCCGACGCCTGACCTGGAGTCCCGATGCGCGCAGCGTTGCGTTCGACATTCGTCAAGGTCGCGGTGATCGTGCTGGCAGTCGGCGGGCTCCTGGTGGGATCCGTCCAGGTCGCCGGTGCGGCCACCGCGCCGTCCACCGGCTTCAACGACTGGAGCTGCCGGCCCTCCGCCACCCACCCGGACCCGGTGGTCGCGCTCCACGGCCTCGGCGGCAACGGCCCGGGTAACTACGCGTTCCTGGGCCCGTCGCTGGCCAGTGCCGGTTACTGCGTCTTCGCCCCCACCTACGGCCAGCCGGTGTCCAGCATCCCGGTCGGCGGGCTGGTGTCCATTGCGGACTCCGCGAGCCAGGTCACCGCCTTCATCGACCAGGTGCTGAGCACGACCGGCGCGGCGAAAGTCGACATCGTCGGCCACTCCGAGGGCGGTTTCCTGTCCCTGTACGTGCCGAAGGTGTCCGGCTACGCCGGCAAGGTGGACCGGGTGGTGGCGCTGGCGCCGCCCACGCACGGCACCAACTTCGCCAACCTGGTCACCCTGGCCGACCTGCTCGGCGTGCACCCGGTGGTGGACCAGTTGCTGAACACGTTCGGCTGCCAGGCCTGCTCGGAGCTCATCACCGGCGGCAGCGCGGTCGCCACGCTGACCAACGGTCCGATCGCCCAACCAGGCGTGAGCTACACGATCATCGCGTCGCAGGCCGACGAACTGGTCACGCCGCACCAGACCTCGTTCGTGGCCGAGCCCGGTGTGCACAACGCCTTCGTGCAGGACACCTGCCCGCTGGACCCGGTCGGGCACATCGGGCTCGCGTTCGACGGCGGGGTGGCCGACATGGTCCGCAACGCGCTCGACCCGGCCAACGCCAAGCCGGTCAACTGCGGACTCGGCCTGCCGTTCTGACCGTCCGGGCTGACCGTCCAGGCCCGGGTCAGCGTCGGAGGCGTGACCGGGCTTGGGCGGCGGCCTCCCGGATCGGGCCACGGTGCAGCGGTCCGTGGCCGGGCAGGATCACGTCGGCGTCCAGCGATTCGAGGGTGTCCAGCGCGGCGACCGTGGCCCGCTGGTCGTGGCTGAACAGCGGCAGCAGCAACTGCGGGCCGACGATCGCCGACGTCTGGTGCGCGGTGATCAGCGTGTCGCCGGTGACGAGCACGCCGGTTTCGGGCAGGTGGTAGCAGGTGTGTCCGGAGGTGTGGCCGGGCGTGGCAATCGGAGTCGGATGGCCAGGCACATCGAGTGCGCCATCGGCGGGAAACGGCTGGGCGTCGGGCAGTCGGACGTGCGCGAGCGCGCCGGCCCGCACCAGATACAGGCTCCAGCCGAGAAATCCCGGCCGCCACAGGTTGCTGACGATGTCCAGCGGCGTCGCCGACTCCCGCACTGCGCCGTGCGCGAGCGGCAGTTCGGCCGGGGACACCAGAATCGGGGCCTTGGTGCGGGCCGACAGCCGGGGCAACGATCCGATGTGATCGATATGGGTGTGCGTGACGAGAATCGCGGCAATCTGTTCGACTCGGTGTCCGATGCTTTCCAGTGACGCTTCGACGGCCGAATAGTCGGCCGGATAGCCGGAGTCGATCAGTGTCACGTCGTCGCCGTCGGTCAGGATGGTCCAGTTCACCGCCTGACCGCTGACCAGGTATGCGTTGTCCGCTGCCGGGGTGATGGTAGGTGCCCGCATTGCCGCCGCCGTCCGTCCTGGAAGTCAATATCGCGTTAATTGTACCGTCCCGATAAACACTGCTTATCAGCGAGAAGAAACCGGTATTGGACGGCACTGCCCGATCTGCCCAAGACTTTCGGCGTACCAGGAAAGTGGAGGATCAGATGAACCGGACAGTCGCCGCCACGCTCGCCGACGCCATGGTGCGGCACGGCGTGCTCGATATCTTCGGGCAGAGCCTGCCGACCGCGTTTCTGCTCGCCGCCGAGGAACGCGGCATCCGCCAGGTCGCCTACCGCACCGAGAACGCGGGCGGGGCGATGGCCGACGGATACGCGCGCCTCGCGGGCCGGCCGGCCGTGGTCACCGCGCAGAACGGCCCGGCCGCCGCGCTGCTGGTCGCACCGCTGGCCGAGGCGCTGCGCGCGTCCACCGCGATCGTCGCCATCGTGCAGGACGTGCCGACCGGGCACCGCGACCGCAACGCCTTCCAGGAGCTGGACCACTTCGCCCTGTTCGCCGGCTGCGCCAAGTGGGTGCGCCGGCTCGACGATCCGGCCCGCGCCGCCGACTACGTCGACCTGGCGTTCACCGCCGCCGCGTCCGGCCGGCCCGGACCGGCGGTTCTGTTGGTGCCCAAGGACGTGCTCACCCGGTCGGCGGACAACGACTGGCCGGCGCGCACCGCTCACCTCGGCCGGGTGCCGCTGGACCGGCCACGGCCGGAGACCGACGGCGTCCGCCAGGCGGCGGAACTGCTGGCCGACGCCGATCGTCCGGTGATCATCGCCGGCGGCGGTGTGCACGGCTCCGGCGCCACCGCCGAACTGGCCGCGCTGCGCGACGCGGCGGCGCTGCCGGTGCTCACCACACCGATGGGCAAGGGCGCGGTCGACGAGGAACACCCCCTCTCCGGCGGGGTGATCGGGCATTTCATGGGACCGCGCGGCCGGGCGCACGGCCTGCTGCCCTGGCTCGCCGAGGCCGATGTGGTGCTGCTGGTCGGCACCCGCACCAACGAGAACGCCACCGACGGTTGGCGCACCCTGCCGCGTTCGGCCCGGTTCATCCACCTGGACATCGACGGCGTCGAGATCGGCCGCAACTACGAGTCGGTCCGGCTGGTCGGCGATGTCCGAGCCGGGCTGGCGGATCTGCGCACCGAGCTGGAGTTCGTCGGCACCGACACCCGGCTGGCCGCCCGCGCGGAGACCCAGCGAGTGCTGGCCTGGTCCCGCACCGCGTACGAGGAGGCGACGGCCGGCCTGCGGACGTCGGACGCGGCGCCGATCCGCCCGGAACGAGTGATGGCCGAACTCGACGCCCTGCTCACCGCCGACACCACGGTGGTGTCGGATGCCAGCTACTCGTCGGTGTGGACCGCGAACTACCTGACCGCGCAACGCGCCGGGCAGCGGTTCCTCAGCCCGCGCGGGCTGGCCGGCCTCGGCTGGGGGCTGCCGATGGCGCTGGGCGCGCGGGCCGCGCGACCGGACGAGCCGGTCGTGTGCGTGACCGGCGACGGCGGCTTCGCGCACGTCTGGTCCGAACTGGAAACCGCTGTGCGAGAACGGCTTCCGCTGGTCGTCGTGGTGTTGGACAACCAGGTGCTGGGCTATCAGAAGCACGCCGAGGTGCACCAGTTCACCGAGGCCACCACCGCGGTCGGCATGTCGCCGGTCGACTATCCGGCGCTCGCCCGCGCGTGCGGGGCCATCGGACTGGACGTCGTCGACGCCGACCAGGTCGGGGCGGCGCTGAAGGAGGGTCTGTCCACCGGGCTGCCCACGCTGGTGCGGGTCGCCACCGATCCGGACGCCTTCCCGCCGCTGACCGGCTGGGAGCACGACGCCCGGCTGGCCTGAACAATTCACCAAGAGAGGGGAACCCGTGCTTGACTACCGTGCCTTCTTCGCGGACAAGATAGCCGAAATCCGGAACAGCGGGCAATACCGGACCTTTGTCGAGATCGAACGGCTTGCTGGTCGTTTTCCGGCGGCGCTGCATCACCATGAAAACGGCCCACGGGAAATCACCGTCTGGTGCAGCAACGACCACCTGGGAATGGGTCAGCACCCGGCCGTGGTCGGTGCGATGCGGAGGTCGATCGACCGGTCCGGGGCGGCCGCCGGCGGATCGCGCAACATCTCCGGCACCAACCACACCCACGTGCTGCTGGAACGCGAGATCGCCGAGTTGCACGGCAAGGAACAGGGCCTCACCTTCATCACCGGATACGCGGTGAACGACGCCGTGCTCACCGTGCTCGGCAAACTCCTGCCGGGCGTGGTGTTCTTCTCCGACGAGCTGAACCACGCGTCCATTATTCTGCCGATGCGGGCGAGCCGCGCCGAACGGCACATTTTTCGGCACAACGATCCCGCGCATCTCGCGGACCTGCTCGCCGCCACCGATCCGGCGCGGCCCAAGGTCGTGGTGTTCGAATCCATCTATTCGATGGACGGCGATATCGCGCCGATGGTGGAACTGTGCGCGGTGGCGAAGCGGCACAACGCGCTGGTGTACGTGGACGAGGCGCACTCGGTGGCCATGTACGGGCCGCAGGGCGCGGGCATGGCCGCTCAACTCGGCTGCGCCGACCAGGTCGACCTGCTGATGGGCACCTTCGCCAAGGGCTACGGCACCGCCGGCGGCTACCTGGTCGGCGACGCGCCGATCCTCGACGCCATCCGCAGTTTCGCGCCCGCGTTCATCTTCACCCTCGCCATGCCGCCGGCGCTCGCCGCCGCCGCGCTGGCCAGCGTCCGACACCTGCGCGAGTCGGACAACGAGCGAATCCTGTTGCACCATCGGGCGAACATGCTCAAGCAACTGTTCACCGAGGCACGCATTCCTTTGGTGTCCATGGAAAGCCACATCGTTCCGGTGTTGGTCGGCGATCCGCACCGGTGCAAGGAGCTGGCGGACCGGCTGTTGGAGGACCACCTGTGCTACGCCCAGCCCATCAACTTTCCCAGCGTGCCGCGCGGCACGGAGCGACTGCGGATCAACCCGTCCCCGGTGCACAATCTCGCCGCCGTTCAACACTTTGTCAGCGCGGTGGACGAGGTGTGGGACGAGCTACGGCTGCCGCGCACCGCGCGGATCCAGCCGCAACCGCACTCCCCCAGGCCGGCACAGTATCCGCAGCAGCCGACACCGGTAGCCGGTGCGCTGTGATGAACTGGCAGATCACCCAGCCGACCGCTCGCCGGATTGTCGACAATCCAACGGACGGCACAATCGGGACAATCAGGCTGTCGGATCAGCCGGACCGCAACCCATGGGGCCGGTTCGCCCTGCTCTACGCGATCTTCTTCTTCATGGGCGCGGAGATGTACCTGGTCTCGCCGTTGCTGCCGACGATCTCGCACGACCTGCGCACCTCGACGGCGGCCGCGGCCGCTCTGGTCACGTCCTACGTCCTGACCTACGCGGTGGCCGGCCCGCTGCTGGGCGGCTGGGCGGACCGGATCGAACGCCGGCTGTTCATCGTGGGCGGGGTGGCGATCTTCCTGGTCGGCAACGTGCTGTGCGCGCTCGCGCCGTCGATGGGAACGCTGATCGCCGCCCGCGCGGTCACCGGCCTGGGCGGGGCGGTCGCGGCGCCGGCGATCTGGGCCTACCTGGCCGAACGCAGCGTCCCGGCCCAGCGCGGCAAAACGGTGTCCTGGGGCGCGTCGATCTACTCGCTGGGCCAGGTGCTCGGCGTGCCGCTGGGCACCGTCATCGCCGGGATGTCGTCCTGGCGGTGGCCGTTCGCGGCGATCGGCGTCTGCCTGGCCTGTTCGCTGCCGGTGCTGGTGACGAAACTGCGCGGCGCGCCACCAGTCGGCGGCCGGCGCGGGTTCGGCGCGATCCTGCGGCCGTGGGCCGATCCGCGCATCCGGCTCGGCCTGCTGGCCACCGCGCTGCTGCAAGCCGGCCGGCTGGGCACGTACACCTTCGCCGGAGTGCTGTTCTCCCAACGGTTCGGACTGACGCTGGGCGGTCTGGGGCTGGTCGGCCTGCTGGTCGGCCTGGCTTCGGTGGTCGGCTCGACGCTCACCGGGCCGCTGGTGGACCGGGCCCGAGCGCGCGGGCGGCAGGAGGTCGCGCTGTCGGTGCTGTGGGCGGCGGTGTTCGCCGTCGCGGTGGTGGTCGCGGTGCGCGCGGACACGCTGTGGCTCAGCCTGGTCGCGCTGTTCGTCTGGTTCGTCGCCGGCGGCGCCTTCTACAGCACCCAACAGTCCTATTTGAGCAGTGTCGATCCGACCCAACGCGCGTCGGTGGTGTCCTGGAACAACTCGATGATGAACGCCGGGATCGCCGCCGGCACCACGCTGCTGGGCGCGCTGGCGGTCGGCGGCATCGGTTTCGCCACGCTCGCCGGCACGTTCGGCGTGGCCGCGGCGATCTGCTCGGTCGGAGTGCTGGCCAGCGCCAGGGCCGCGGCGCGCGGCAGTGACGTGGAGGAAAAGCAATGACAACACCCGTTATCGCCTCGGCCCAGGGGTCCTTCCTGTACGACGAGTCCGGAAAGGACTATCTGGACGGATCGTCCGGCGTGCTGAACGTCAACCTGGGACACGGCAACGCCGAGGTGATCGCCGCGATCACCGAACAGTTGGGCCGGGTGACGTTCGTGCACCGGTCCCAGTTCACCTCCCGCCCGCTGCGCGAGCTGACCGCCGAACTGCTGGCAATCGCCCCGACCGGCATGGCCCAGGTCGAGTACTCGAACTCCGGGTCGGAGGCCAACGAGTGCGCGCTGCGCATCGCACTCGCCTACCAGCACCGAGTCGGCAGTCCACACCGGACGATAGTGCTGACCGAACAGCCCAGCTATCACGGCACGACGGCCGGCGCCCTCGCGCTGACCGGACAGCCGGCGAAGATCGACCCGGGATTCGGGCCGCTGCTGCGCAACGGCACGGTGCCGGAGACCGGCAAGGTGCGTCCGGCCCCCGGATCGCTGCGAGCCGACCGACACCAGTGGGAGCGGGCGCTGAACGCGCTCGGCCCGGACCGGGTCGCGGCGGTGATCGTCGAACCGGTCGGCGGATCGTCCTCGGGCGCGGCAGCGATGGACGCGGACACCCTGCACTGGCTGCGGGCCCAGGCCGACGGGCACGGATTCCTGCTGATCGCCGACGAGGTGATGTCCGGATTCGGCCGCACCGGACGGTGGTGGGGCTGCGATCACGCCGGTGTCGCGCCCGATCTGCTGGTGTCGGGCAAGGGCCTCACCGGCGGCTACACCAGCCTGGCGGTCACGCTCGCCAGCGAGTGGGTGGTCGAGGCGTTCGATCGGCCGGTCGGCGCGATTGTGTTGGGGCACACCATGTCCGGCAATCCGCTGGCCGCCGCGACCAGCCTGGCGGTGCTACGTCACCTGCGCGCGCACGACCTGCCCGGCCAGGCCGCCCGGCTCGGCGCCGAACTCGCCGCCCGGCTGACCGCGCTCGCCGGTCGGCATCCGGCGCTCACCGAGGTGCGCGGGCGCGGGCTGATGCTCGGCCTCGGGCTGGCCGGGGATCCGGACCGGCCGCTGGCGCTGTCCCGGGCGGTCGTCGCGTCGGCGCTGCGGCACGGCCTGGTGCTCTGCGGCGGCGGCATCGACGCGGTGACCGAGAGCGTGCTGGTGGCCCCGCCGCTGACCAGCACGGTCAGTGAGTTGGACGAGTTGGTGCGGCGTCTGGACGCGGCGGTGGCCGATGTCGTGCCACGCCGGTCAGTGGCCGTCGCGCACGGGTGAACGAGACGAACCGGCGGATCGGCACGGCGGCGTCATCGCGCCGCCAGGCCAGCGCGACCGAGACCAGCGGTGGCACGCCGGCGAACGGACGGACGACCGCGCCGGGCGGGCAGAGTTTGACCGCCCGGGTCCGGTCCAGCACCGACAGCCCGGCGCCGGCCGCGACGGCGGCCAGGATCTGCTCGGACTCCGGCTCCTCCTGCACGATCCGGGGCCCGGCGGCCGGCCACACCTGGTCGACGATCCGGTCGTAGAACGCTGGGCCCAGGTGCCGGGGCCAGAGCACCACCGGCTCGGCGGCGAGTTCTGCCGGGGTGATCTCGGCGTGCCCGGCCAGCCGGTGGTGGTCGGGCAGCGCCACGGCCAGTTCGCTGGAACCGATGTCCAGCACCTCCAACCCGTCGATGATGACCGGCCCGCGAACGAACGCGACATCGACGGTGCGCTTCTGCAGCAGTTCCAGATTCCAACTGGTCCACCCGGTGAGCGCCTCGATCTCCACCTCCGGGTGCGCGGCGTGGAAGGCGCGCACCAGTTCCCCGACCCGCAGGTCGGCGCCCGATCGGGTATAGGCGACCCGCAGCACGCCGGCCGTGTCGCGCGCCGCGTCACGCACCATCTGCACCAGGGCGTCGCACCGGTCGAGCATCTCCGGGGCCTCGCGGGCCAGCACCAGGCCGGCCGGGGTGAGCCGGACGCCGCCGCGCCCCCGGTCGAACAACTGGACCCGCAGTTCCTTCTCCAGCACCTTGATCTGCTGCGACAGGCCGGGCTGGGCGATGCCGATCTCGGCCGCGGCACGTCCGAAGTGGAGGTGCCGGGCCAGGACGGCGAAATAGTGCAGGCGTCGCAGTTCCACCGGGGTACATGCCACCTTTCGCCGACCGGGTTCCCCCGCATGATGTCCCGCTACGGTCGGCGCAGGCAACCTGACCTGCTGTGACGTTCACTGGTTGGCATAGTCTTTCCGTTGTGTTCGTGAAGGTGTGCGGGCTGAGCACGGCCGAGGACGTGGCGACGGCCGTCGACGCCGGGGCGGACGCGGTCGGCTTCGTGCTGACCACGAGCCCCCGGCGGGTCGATGCCGGCCTGGCCCGCGAACTGGTCGCGTCCGCGCCGCCCGGGGTACTGACCGTCGCGGTGTTCCGGGGCGAGCCGGCGACCGAGATCGCGGCGACCGCGCTGGACTGCGGGGTGGCGGCCGTTCAACTGCACGGGGACTACTCGCCGGCCGACTATGCCGCGCTGCGCCGATTCCCGCTGCGCCTGGTGCGGGCGGCGAGCGCGACCGGCGATCGCTCCCTGCGCGGTGACTCCCTGCGGGGTGGTTCGCTGCGGGGTGGTTCGCTGCGCTGCGGCGATCTCGGTGAGGACCTGCTGCTGGTCGACTCGCCGACGCCGGGTTCCGGCCAGACCTGGGACTGGGGCGCCCGGGACGTGCGACCCGAGGGCCACTGGCTGCTGGCCGGCGGGCTGCGGCCGGACAACGTGGCCGAGGCGGTGCGCCGGCTCACGCCATGGGGGGTCGATGTGTCCAGCGGGGTCGAGCGCGCTCGCGGTGTGAAGGACCACACGCTGATCCGCGCGTTCGTGTCGGCGGCGAAGTCGGCCGCTCCCACATGGTGAGCGCATCCGCGCTGGTCTTGGTGGTGCGGGACACCGCTGACACGATCGCCGCATGACTTCGGCGTTAGTGCGTTCGTCGCCACCGGGTTCGTCCCGCGCGTCCGGCCCCGCCGTGGTGCTGCGCGCGGTGCTGGACCACGGGCCGGTGGCGCGCAGCACGATCGCCCGGCGCACCGGGCTGAGCCCGGCCGCGGTCACCCGGCACAGCGCGGACCTGGCGGCATTCGGCCTGATCCGCGAACTGCCGGCCGCCCCGGCGACACCGTTGGCCAAGAAGCGGATGGGCCGCCCGCACACGCCACTGGACATCGAACTGGACCGGCACGTCGCGGCCGGCCTGCACATCGCCGCGACGCACAGCACGCTCGCCGTCATGGATATGCGCGGCCACGTGCTGGCCCAGGAACGCCTGCCACACCAGGCAACCGATCCGGTCTCGGTGCTGTCGACCGCCGCCGACCGGCTGCCGGACTTCGCGACGGCGCACGCCGGTGGTCGCGCGCTGCTCGGTGTCGGCGTCGCGGTGGGTGGCTGGGTGGACCCCGAGCACGGCGTGATCGTCGAGCATGAGCCGTTGCGCTGGCGCGATGTCGCCCTCCGCGACCTAGTCGCCGGGCACACCGGCCTACCGGTGCATGTGGACAGTCACGCTCGGGCGCTGGTGCGCGCGGAACAGCTTTTCGGTGGAGTGGGCGAGGCGGACAGCGTGGTGCACCTGTTCGTCGGCAACGTGGTGGACGCCGCCATCGTCACCGGCGACACCGTGCACCACGGTCCCCGTTCGGCGGCCGGCGACATCGCGCACCAGCCGCTCGGTGATCCCACCGTGCGCTGCCCGTGCGGACGATCCGGTTGTCTACAGGCCACTGTGTCTGATCGTGCGATTGTCGACAAAGCGATGGCCGAGCGGATCATCACCGTGCCCGCACTGCCGGCGTTGATCGACGCGGCCCAGCGCGGCGATCCGGCCGCCCGCCGGCTGTTCCACGATCGCGCCGCCAGCCTGGGCGGCGCCGTCGCGCTGCTGTTGGACGTGCTCAATCCCGAGGTTCTGGTGGTCACCGAGGCCGGTCTGATCTACCTGCCGGACTGCCTTGACGTGCTGCACGCCCAGGTTCGGCGGCGTTCGCACGTGTGCGCCGACCCGGTGCGCCAGGTGCGGACGCCGAGCTTCACACCGGACGATCTGCTCGCGGTCGCCGCCGGCACCGTGCTGCTCGACGTCGTGTACACGAATCCCGCCGTCACGGAGAACCTCGCCGGCCGACATTTCCCAGTACGTGGATTGACTTAATTTCAAAACACGCAATGTTGACCGCCGGCTCCGGCGGATCGCATGATGAATAGCGAACATCGGGTGCCTGGAAATTTCTCACCCGATACGCCAATTCGTTGTCGAGCATCAGGAGAAGCCGGTCATGAACCGTTCCTTGGTTGCGGTCCCAGTGCTCAGTTTGCTGGCGTTCGGCGTGCTGGCGCTAGCCGCCGGCTGCGTCTCATCGAACGGGGCGACGAATCCCGGCGACAACTCATTTGGCAACGGGCCGGTGACGCTGCGCATCGGCGATCAACAGGAATCGCTGGAAATGCCGCTGCAGCTTTCCGGCCAGTTGGCGAACCTGCCGTACAAAGTTCAGTTCGATCAGTTCAACAGCGGGCCGCTGGTGGATCAGGCGTTCTCGGCGGGGGCGATCGACGCCGGTTTCATGGGCGACACGCCGGCGATGTTCGCGCAGGCCAGCGGGGTGCCGGTGCAGGTCATCACGGTGAGTCGGACGGACGGCCCGTACGACGTGCTGATCGCCAGGGCGGGCAGCGGCATCCACAGCCTCGCTGATCTCAGGGGCAAGAAGATCGCCACCACGAAGGACACCGCCCCGCACGGCTTCCTGCTGCGGGCCTTGAACAAGGCCGGGCTCGCGCAGAACGACATCACGCTGGTCGACATTCCACTGCTGCAACTGGGCAACATCCTGCAGTCCGGCACCGTCGACGCGGCCACGGTGAGCGTGCAACAGGCGGTCAACTACCAGAACCTGCACCCGGACGCCGTGCGGTTGGCCAGTGCCCAGCAGCTCGCGCCGACCTACGGATTCGAGCTGGCCACCCGCTCGGCGCTGACCGACCCGGCAAAACTGTCCGCGTTGCAGGACTTCGCCCAGCGGCTGGTCAGGTCGAACGCGTGGAAACGCGCTCACGTGGACCAGTGGATCAACGCCTACTACGTCCAGTACCAAAAGCAGACACCGGCGAACGCGAAAATCATCTACGCCGGGTCGGGCGCCTCAACTTATATCCCAGTGGATGCCACCGTTCAGACGAATCAGCAGCATCAGGCCGACCTTTTCCTGAAAAACGGACTGATCACCAAGCCCGTTGACTTCTCGTCCCAGTTCGATCAAACCGTGATCGGCGAGTTCAACCGGGCGATTCAGGCAGTCACCGGCCAGCAGTGACCGAAAACTCGACAAGGAGCGGAACATGACCGCGGTACACGACACACCCACCCGCACCATCACGGTCCGTCCGGTCGCCGGCCACATCGGCGCCGACATCTCCGACGTGGACATCTCCGCGCCGCTGGACGACCGGACCGTGGCGGAGATCAGGGACGCGCTGCACCGGCACAAGGTGATCTTCTTCCGTGACCAGCGGCTCGACCACGCCAGCCAGATCGCCTTCGGCCGGCAGTTCGGCGACCTCACCTACGCCCACCCGCACGACGACGCCCCGCCCACCGAGCATCCGGAGATCTTCACCATCGACCCGCGCCGGTACGAGGAACGCTACGGAGCCGGCTTCCGCACGGAGATCCGCCGCCAGTACAGCTATTTCAACGGCTGGCACACCGATGTCACCGCCGCGGTGAACCCGCCGGCCGCGTCTATCCTGCGCGCCGAGGTGGTGCCGACGATCGGCGGCGACACCCAGTGGACGAACCTGGTCGCGGCCTACCAGGGCCTGTCCGAACCGGTCCGTAGTTTTGTCGACAATCTGCGCGCCGAACACCGCTACGGCGGCTCCCGCCCGGCCGACGGGGACAGCGCCTATGCCAAGCGGATCAACGACAACCTGCTCGTCTCGGTGCATCCGGTGGTGCGGGTGCATCCGGTGACCGGTGAGCGCGCGCTGTTCGTCAACCCCGGCTTCACCAGCCACATCGTGGACGTGTCGGCCAGCGAGAGCCGGGCGATCCTCGACCTGCTCTACACCGAGATCACCCGCCCCGAATACACGGTGCGGTTCCGCTGGGAGCCGGGCAGCGTGGCGTTCTGGGACAACCGCGCCACCGCGCATCTCGCGCCCAGGGACATCGAGCATCTGGACCTGGAGCGACGGCTGCACCGGATCACGCTGATCGGCGACGTGCCCCAGGGCCCGGACGGTCGGGAGTCCGAACTGGTCGCCGGCCGGCCGTTCACCAACGAGCACACCGTGGTCGTCAACTGACTGAGCTCGTCCGCCGACGACTGAACAGGAACACGTCATGTCGACCACCGACATCCCGGTCGCCCTCGCCGCGCAGCCGGCGCGAACCGGAACCGACACCGGCACGACCGCGGAAACCGGGACAGCGCAACAGAATGTCCAGCACAGTGATCGCCGCTGGCTGGTCGAGGCGCGCACCTTCGGCACCCGGTCGCGACGGCTGGTCCCGCTGCCCAGGCCGGTGCGCCGGATGGCCGGGCCGGTGCTGCTGATCGCGGTCTGGCAGTTGCTCGGCTCGCTGGGCCTGGTCTCCGCCGCCGTGCTGGCGCCGCCGAGCGCGGTGCTCAGCGCCGGCTGGGACCTGGCCCGCGACGGCGAGTTGGGCGCCAACCTGCTGGCCTCGCTCACCAGGGCGGTCGACGGGCTGGCGATCGGCGTCACCGCCGGCCTGGTGCTGGCGGTGCTCGCCGGCCTGTTCCGACTCGGCGACGACCTGCTCGACTCCACCATGCAGATCCTGCGGGCGCTGCCGGTGCTGGGCCTGGTGCCGCTGGTCATCATCTGGTTCGGCGTCGGTGAGGTGCCGAAGGTGGCGCTGGTCGTCTTCGGCACCATTTTTCCGGTCTATATCAACACTTACGCCGCCATTCGGGGCGTGGACAACAGGCTGGTGGAGTCCGGTCGGGCCTTCGGGCTCGGCCGGGCCGGTCTGATCCGGCACGTGGTGCTGCCCGGCGCGATACCCGGTTTCCTGGTCGGGCTGCGCTACGCGCTCACCGCCAGCTGGCTGGTCCTGGTCATCGCCGAACAGCTCAATGCCACCACCGGCATCGGCTACCTGATGAACGAGGCCCAGACCTGGAACCGCACCGACATCATCGTGTTGGGACTGCTCATTTACGGCGTGCTCGGGCTGCTCTCCGATGCCCTGGTCCGGTTCCTGGAACGGCGGCTGCTGGTGTGGCGGCGCGGATTCGGCGGAGCGTGAACCATGACAACCACCCGTGCCACGATCGCGGTCGCTCCGGCCGTTCGGGTCAGCGGCCTGCGCCGCGCGTTCGGCGATCGCGAGGTGTTGTCCGGATTGGACCTGGACATCGCGCCGGGCGAGTTCGTCGCCCTGTTGGGCCGGAGCGGATCCGGCAAGAGCACGCTGCTGCGCGCGCTCGCCGGGCTCGACCCGGACTACGCCGGCAGCGTGCGGGTGCCCGCACGTCGTGCGGTCGTGTTCCAGGAGCCGCGGCTACAGCCGTGGAAGCGGATTGTTGACAATGTGTCCATTGGCCTCCAGCGCCGGGGATCGCGGGACCTGGCCCGGCAGGCGCTCGCCGAGGTCGGACTGTCCGGACACGAGCGGGCCTGGCCGGTCACGCTGTCCGGAGGTGAGGCGCAACGGGTCGCGCTGGCCCGGGCACTGGTGCGCGAGCCGGACCTGTTGCTTCTGGACGAACCGTTCGGCGCGCTGGACGCGCTGACCAGGATCAGGATGCACGCGCTGCTGCGGCAACTGTGCGCCCGGCACCGGCCGGCCGTGCTGTTGGTCACCCACGACGTTGACGAGGCGATCGTGCTCGCCGACCGGATCACCGTGCTGGGGCCCGACGGCCGGCTCGGCCCGGACACCCCGGTCCGGCTGCCCACCCCGCGCCAACGCGACACGCCGGAGTTCGGCGCGTTGCGCGGCCGGCTGCTCGCCGAACTCGGCGTCACCGAACTCGACTGAATCCAGCTCAGTCCGCAGCTCAGTCCACAGCTTTGGCTACAGTTTAGTCCACATTGGAGTGTTGACGAATGCCCCGCACCGCCATGAACCGCCGCCTGCACCTGAACGCCTTCCTGATGGGCGTCGGCCACCACGAGGCCGCCTGGCGACACCCGAGAACCGATCCGAGTCGGATCGGCGAAGTCCGGCACTACGTCGAGCTGGCGCGCATCGCTGAGCGCGGCACCTTCGACTCGGTGTTCCTGGCCGACGGAGTCCAGGTGTGGGGCGACGTGGAATACAGCATCGCCGGATCGTTCGAGCCGTTCACCCTGCTCACCGCGATCGCCACCGCGACTGAGCACATTGGACTGATCGGCACCGCGTCCACCGGTTTCACCGAGCCGTACAACCTCGCCCGGTACTTCGCCTCGCTGGACCACATCTCGGGCGGCCGGGCCGGCTGGAACATCGTCACCACGGCCGGCGACCGGGCGGCGCAGAATTTCAACGCCGACGTCAACACCGAGCACGCCCAGCGCTACGAACGCGCCGACGAGTTCGTCGAGGTGGTCCGCAAGCTCTGGGACAGCTGGCAGGACGACGCGCTGATTGTTGACAATCAGAGCGGCCGGTTCGCCGATCCGAGCCGAGTCCACGAGATCAACCATCACGGCCGGTTCTTCCAGGTGCGCGGGCCGCTGAACATCACCCGCAGCCCACAGGGCCATCCGTTGCTGGTGCAGGCCGGTTCCTCGGCCGATGGCAAAGCGTTCGCCGCCCGGCACGCCGAGGCGGTGTTCACCGCGCAGCAAACGTTTGCCGACGGGCGCGCGTTCTCCGCCGATCTCAAGGCCAGGGCCGCCGAGTACGGCCGCGACCCGGACGGGATCAAGGTGCTGCCCGGCATCGTGCCGGTGCTCGGCGGCACCGAGGCCGAGGCGACCGCGCTGGCCGCCGAACTGGACGATCTGATCGTGCCGATCCGGGCGCTGCGCGCGCTGTCCGAGATGATCGGGATCGACCTCACGGCCCGCCCGCTGGACGAACCGCTGCCGCCGCTGCCGCCGGTTGAGCAGGTCAACGGCGCGAAGAGCCGGTTCGAGTTGGTGCGTGACCTCGCCGAGCGGGACAACCTGACACTTCGTCAGGTTCTGCGCCGGCTCGGCGGCGGACGCGGGCATCAGGTGGTCGCCGGCACGCCGGAGCAGGTCGCCGACCACATCCAGCGGTGGTTCACCGGCGGGGCCGCGGACGGCTTCAACATCATGCCGCCGCTGCTGCCGTCCGGGCTGGCCGACTTCGTCGATCAGGTGGTGCCCGAGTTGCGCCGCCGCGGCCTGTTCCACACCGAGTACACCGGTGCGACCTTGCGCGATCACTACGGTCTGCCACGCCCGGCCGGTCATACTCCCGCAGCCGTGCCAGCCTGATCGACGGGGCGCCCGCGTGATTCGGGGCGAACGTTACCGATCGGTATGGTTTCTCGCCTCGTGGTGTACCAAGATGGGCGGACACCTGTCGGTTCAGCGTGGTTCCGACGCCGCGAGGAGGTCGCCCGATGAGCACGCGCGATGTTGATGCCGAGGTCGGAAACGGTCAGGTGGTGTGGCCGTCGACGGCTGAATCCACCGGGTCCACCGGATCCGCTGACGCCGGTCCCACGTTCGACTCGCTGAATCCGCGGGACGGCTCGGTGGTGGCCAGCTATCCGGTGCACGACGCGGCCGCCGTCACCGCCGCCGTCGGCCGGGCCCAGTTGGCCGCGCACTGGTGGGCGGGGCTCGGCTTCGCCGGCCGGAGCAAGCTGCTGCACCAGTGGGCCGGCGTGCTCACCAAGCGCATGCCGGAGCTGTGCGCGGTGGTCAGCGCCGAGACCGGCAAGCCGCACACCGACGCCCAACTCGAAGTCGTGCTGGCCATCGACCATGTCGCCTGGGCGGCGAAGCACGCCCGGAGCGTGCTCGGCCCGCATCGCCGGGCGCCGGGCATGCTGCTGGCCAACTTCACCGCCAGCGTGCGGTACGAGCCGCTGGGCGTGATCGGCGTGATCGGCCCGTGGAACTACCCGGTGTTCACGCCGATGGGGTCCATCGCCTACGCGCTGGCGGCCGGCAACGCGGTGGTGTTCAAGCCCAGCGAGTACACACCCGGGGTGGGCGCCTGGCTGGCCGACTCGCTGCGCGAGGTCATCCCCGACCAGCCGGTGTTCCAGGTCGTCACGGGCCTCGGCGAGACCGGCGCGGCGCTCACCCGATCGGGTGTGGACAAGATCGCTTTCACCGGCTCGGCCAACACCGGCCGCAAGGTGATGGCGACCTGCGCCGAGACGCTGACTCCGGTGGTCATCGAGGGCGGCGGCAAGGATTCGCTGCTGGTCGACGTGGACGCCAACCTGGACGCGGCGGCCGACGCGGCCGTCTGGGGCGGGATGTCCAACGCGGGCCAGACGTGCGTGGGCGTCGAGCGCGTGTACGTGCACGAGGACGTGTACGACGAGTTCGTCGCCAAGGTGGTGGCCAAGACCAACGGGCTGAAGGCGAACACCGACGCGGACGCCAAGGTCGGCCCGATCACCATGCCCAGCCAGCTCAACATCATCCGCGAGCACATCGATGACGCGCTGCGCCGTGGCGGCAGGGCGCTGGTCGGCGGCGCGGACGCGGTGGGCGACCGGTTCGTGCAGCCCACTGTGCTGGTGGACGTGCCCGAGGACGCCAAGGCGGTCACCGACGAGACGTTCGGGCCGACGCTGACGGTGGCCCGGGTCCGCGATATGGACGAGGCCGTGGCCAAGGCGAACTCCACCCGCTACGGGCTGGGCAACACCGTGTTCTCCAAGCGTCGCGGCACCGAGCTGGCCCGGCGGTTGCGTTCGGGCATGGTCGCGGTGAACTCGGTGATCGCGTTCGCCGGCATCCCCAGCCTGCCCTTCGGCGGCGTCGGTGACTCGGGCTTCGGGCGCATCCACGGCGCGGACGGGCTGCGCGAGTTCGCCCGGCCGAAAGCCATCGCGAAGCGGCTGTTCCGCATCCCGGTCGACATGACGACCTTCAGCAAAACGGAGAAATCGGACAAGTTTGTGGCCGGCCTGGTGCGGGTGCTCTACGGACGGAAGTGATCGACACCCGACCGGCTTAACCCGTTCGAGTGAAAACTGAGGCCAAGGTGTAACTTTCCACGTGGTCAGGTCGATTACTGGTCGACACCGACGCACGGTGCTCGGTCGCGTGGGAGGGACGCGTCAGATGGCTGTTCCGTCGCGGGTCCGCAGGACCACGAGCGTCGCCGTTGTGGCGGTACTGGCCGGCGTCGCGGCGGGCGTGTTGCTGACCGGATGCGGGAAGGCCCAGGCCAGCGCGGGATCGACGCAGCCGTCCACCGCGCAGCAGTGCGCCCAGGCCGTGCTCGGGGTGTTGAGCACGATGGTGTCCCGGCCCTACGACAGCAACCCGGTCCAGGACTTCCTGCGCCAGTACGACGCCGACTCGGCCGCGTACGCCGCCTACCGGGACAGCTTCACCACGTTCTTCAGCCAGGCGGACGAACACGGCGTGCGGGCCGCCGAGAACGCGGTGCGCGTGCAGGTGCAGCGAGACTGCTCGGCCGCCTGATCGGGTGATGGCCGCTGGGGACGAGGGGTTCTACTATGCCAACCGGGTCGGCCTACCGGGTTGTCGCCTGATTGCCGCCGGATTGTCGATGAGAGGACGGGTTCGCGATGGAGCTGGGCGCGGAAACCAGTTCAACAGGCAGCACGGAGGTGGACACCGGCGCGGATTCCGCGCTGAGCGGGCAGGTCGACTTCGCCGGCGAGTTCGCGGAGTATGCCAAGGCGGCGCGCGGAACCGCGATCAAGAACCACTCCAAGGGCGATCTGTTCGGCGAGAAGCTGGCGAACCAGCGTGCCGAGGTGTACGACCAGGCGGCCGACCTGGCCCGCCAGTATCCGCCGTCGGTCGCCGCCAACGCGATGCTGGAGCAGGCCAAGGCCAACCACGTGCGGACGCCGCCGCTGGTCAACTTCGACCAGGCCGGATTGCAGTATGTGGCCGCGATGGCGTGGCAGTTCTGTGCGCGCCAGATCGATCCCGCGCTGCCCGAGGCCGCGCCGAGTTGGGATTAGTGACGGCCGTGCTCAAGAAGCTGAATCCGGCGTACTGGCTGGTCCGGTGGGCGGACTGGTTCGAGTCGCGGGGCGTTTACCTGCCCGGCGAGGACGCCGCGTCGTTGTCGGCGTGGCGGGATTTCGGTTGGCTCATCACGATGTGGCTGGTGAGTGTCGGAGCATTCGTGGTGTTCTTCGCGATTGCGTCTTGAGGAAAGTTACTCCGAACGAGTGCATTTCATGGTGCTTTGTTGCATACTTCAAGCTCACCCCGATGGGTGATATGAGCACGCAAGCCCCCCGGCGCGCTCGGGCGGTGGTCGGTCACCCGACCGGCCGCCGCCCGCCACCCGTCCGCTGTCCGATCGTCTGCCGATCACGCTAGCGTTCGCGGTATGACTGAGCAGAGGAGCGGCCGACTGGCCACCGGCGACGCGGCGCCCGACTTCACCCTGACCGACAGCTACGGCAAGCAGGTGTCGCTGTCCGACTACCGGGGCCGTTCCGTGGTCGTGTACTTCTACCCCGCCGCCGGCACGCCCGGCTGCACCAAGCAGGCTTGCGACTTCCGGGACAGCCTGGCCGAACTCAACGACGCCGGGTTCGAGGTACTGGGCGTCTCGCCGGACAAGCCGGAAAAACTGGCCAAGTTCCGGGACGCCGAGGGGCTGACCTTCCCGCTGCTGTCCGACCCGGACCGGTCGGTGCTCAGCGCCTGGGGCGCCTACGGCGAGAAGCAGAACTACGGCCGAACCGTGCTGGGCGTGATCCGGTCCACCTTCGTGGTCGGCCCGGACGGCGCGATCAGCCAGGCGCTGTACAACGTCAAGGCCACCGGCCACGTCGCGCGGCTCCGCAAGGACCTCGGCGTCTGACCAGGTGCGACAACCACACGATCTGTGGAAGGTGACCGCCTGGAATGAGCTTCATCGACATCGTCGAGTATGAGGATCGGTTCCGTGCGCTCGATGACCGCGACCATTACTCGCGGCGGGCCGAGCAGTATCCCGATATCGGCCACTATCTGAGTGTCATACGTCTGATCGTTGACGACAGCCAGCCGAAGCCCATCATCGACCCGGTCGCGGCGGACCGGCTCGTCGCCGGGTCGCAACTGTTGTCCCGGCTGGATTCCGACTATTCCGAATTGACCTGCGGTCCCGTTCCTCTCGATCGGCAGCTCACCGTATTGACCTCGCCGATGGCTGGCCGGACCGGTCGTGGCCTCACGCCGGACGCTGCCAAATTCACCGATCTCGACTCAGGGACGGTGATCAAGGCCGCTACGAAACCGTTCGAGGTCGGCTTCTTTACCTCCACCGAGTACGCACCGAACCACAACATGTGGCGCGACTACCTGGACATGTATCCGCGTTCCACGCTCCATCCGAGGCCCTGGCGCACCTGGCGAGTCTCGCCCATGCCGGATAACGATATCGCGGAGGTCACCCGCGCACAGGACTGGTCGGATCTCGTCAGGGCTCACCCGATGCCGCACGACGGCCTGCTGTTTCCGGACTGGAATTCGATCGCGGAGAAATATGATGCGATTCATATGACGGTGCGAGCGATCGTCGCGATGCAGGGTCTGCGGCTCTCGACGCCGGATGGTGTTATCGCCCCGACTTACTGGGACGTGGAATCGACGTTCTGGCTGCACTGGCGATTCACCTCGACCGAGTTGGTCGACATTGCGACCTGAGCAACCGGACTCAACCGGCGGCCTACGGCCGGAGGTGCGGTAGTAGTGCCCGGAGGGCGCGGCCGCGGTGGGACAGGGCGTCCTTGTCGGCCGGGTCGAGTTCGGCGGAGGTGACGGCCATGTTGTCGGGAACGAAGATCGGGTCGTAGCCGAAGCCGTTGGCGCCCCTGGGCTTCCGGACGATCGTGCCGCGCCATTCGCCACGCACCACGGTTTCCCCGCCGTCCGGGGTGGCCAGCGCGGCCGCGCAGACGAACGCCGCGCCGCGCCGCCCGTCCGGCACGTCGGCCAGTTGGCCGAGCACCAGATCGAGGTTGGCCTGGTCGTCGCCGTGCCGGCCGGCCCAGCGGGCAGACAGCACGCCCGGCATCCCGTTCAGCGCGTCGACGGTCAGGCCGGAGTCATCGGCGATGGACGGGATGCCGGTGGCCGCGACCGCGTCGCGGGCCTTCGCCAGCGCGTTCTCCTCGAATGTCGCACCGGTCTCCGGCGCCTCATCGAACGGTGGCACATCGGCCAGCCCGACCACGGTCAAGCCGGCGAGACCTTCGGCGGCCAGGATGCGGCGCAGTTCTTCGAGTTTCTTGGCGTTGCGGCTGGCCAAGAGGATCGTGGTCATCCGTCCACTCGCTTGGCGCGCTTGCCGGTCGGGGTGGGCAGTTCGCCCGGATACGGCAACGCCAGCGCCTCGCTCTGCGTCCTGGTGAGCTCGGCGCAGCCGGCCAGCGCGAGATCCAGCATCTTGTCCAAAGTGGACCGTGGGAAGGTCGCGCCCTCGCCGGTGCCCTGCACCTCGACCAGCGTCCCGGCGTCGGTGGCCACCACGTTCATGTCCACCTCGGCGCGCGAATCCTCGGCATAGGGCAGGTCCAGCCGGACCCGACCGTCCACCACGCCGACGCTGACCGCCGAAATCGAGCAGGACAGCGGCTTCGGGTCGGCGAGCTTGCCGGCGGCGGCGAGCCAGGTGATCGCGTCGGCCAGTGCCACATAGGCGCCGGTGATCGCGGCGGTCCTGGTGCCACCGTCGGCCTGGATCACGTCGCAGTCGATCACGATGGTGTTCTCGCCCAACGCCGCCAGGTCGATGCAGGCCCGCAGCGATCGGCCGATCAGCCGGCTGATCTCGTGTGTCCGGCCGCCGATCCGACCCTTCACCGACTCGCGGTCGCCGCGGGTGTTCGTCGCGGACGGCAGCATCGCGTACTCGGCGGTGACCCAGCCCAGGCCCGATCCGGCCCGCCAGCGCGGCACTCCCTCGCTCACGCTGGCCGCCGCCAGGACCCGGGTCTCGCCGAACTCGACCAGCACCGAACCCGCCGGCCACTTCTGGAATCCCCGGGTGATCCGAACTTCACGCAGTTGGTCGTCCGCACGCCCGTCAGCTCGTAGCACCCGGACAGCCTAGGCGGACCGATCTACAGCGGATAGCTCGCACCCGCCTCGGCGAGCGACACATCACCGGCGAACGCCGCTGTGGCTTCGGCCAACACCGCGCCCGCGTCGGTCCACGGCGGCACGTGGGTGATGATCAGCCGCCCGACGCCGGCCTGGGTCGCCAGTTCGCCGGCCTCATGCCCGGACAGGTGCAGGTCCTGCGGCCGGTTTCCCGGATCGTGCGTCCAGGATGCCTCGGCCAGCAGCACATCCACGCCCTTGGCCAGTTCGACCATCGCCGCGCACACGCCGGTGTCGCCGGTGTAGGCGAACGTCCGGCCCTCACTGGTGAGCCGGATGCCGTACGCCTCGCACGGGTGCGCCACCCGCTCGGATCGCACCTCCAGCGAACCGATGTTGAATGCGCCTTCGCCCAGCCGCTGGAAGTCGTAGACGTCGGACAGATCCAGAGTCGCCCGCTCGGCGGCGTCGGCCGAGTACGCGGCCACCAGCCGGCTGGGCGCCTCGCTCGGCGCGTACACCGGCAGCCGGTGCGCTCGGGCGTCCCGCGACGGCGCGGGGTGGTACTTGCGCATCACCGTCAGCGCGGAGAAATCCGTGCAGTGGTCGGGATGCAGATGCGACAGCACCAGCGCGTCGAGGGTGAACGGATCTATCCTGGTCTGCAACGCGGCCAGCGTCCCGTTGCCGAGATCGACGGCGACCCGTACGTCGCCGGTCTCGATCAGGTAGCCCGACGCGGCCGCGTGGGGTCCTGGGATGCTGCCGGAGCAGCCGAGCACGGTCAGAAGCACGCCAGAGAGCTTGGCACACGTCCGGCGCCGAAGGTGCATGTCGTACTGCCGGTATGTGTGTCCGTCATCTCCTGTGTTTCGCTGCGGCCGGGGTTTGTTTCTACGCCATAGGCGGTTCCAGTGGCCCCATCGACGGACCGCCCGGCGGCTGCTGGCGGCGGCCGGCGGCCCTACGGGTCGACACCGCGACCAGCCACGCGGCGAACACCCCGCCCAGCGCGCCGAACACATGCGCCTGCCAGGACACCTGCGGCTGCCCCGGCAGTAGACCCCACAACATGCCGCCCCAGCAGAACAGCAGCACCAGCGCGACCAGGATCTGGCCGAGGCCGCGGTTGAAGATCCCGCGCAGCAGCAGGAACGCCAACCAGCCGAACGCGACGCCCGACGCGCCGACCGTGTAGCCGGGACCGCCGGCCAGCCACACCCCAAGCCCGCTGACAACCCAGATCACCGCCGTGACGGCGACCCACTGCCGCAGCCCGCCGGCGATGGCCAGAAAACCCAGCACCAGCACGGGAATCGTGTTGCTGAACAGATGCGTCCAGCTGGCATGCAGCAGCGGCGCCCAGATCACCCCGTCCAGCCCGGAGACCGTGCGGGGCACGATGCCGAAATGGTCCAGCCGGCCGCTCATCGCCGCGTTGATCAGCTCGATCAGGTACAGCAGAGCCGTGAACGAGCCGATGACGACGGCTGCCCGCACCGGCTGGGCCGGCAGGACGCGACGAGCAGGATCGCGTGCCGGGTCACGCACCGGATCGCGTGACCCGCCGGAACGGGGGATGCCCGAAGCGGGCGGCGGCTGGATCTGCATAACACCGACGGTACGCGCCGGAAAAGGCGGCGGTATCGGGGAAAATCCCGGAAAACACCCTGAGAAAACGGCCCTGGCACATCAGGGTGAGGGGCTGCGGCGCGGCCGGGGACCTACCGAGCGGGCGGGGTCCAGCCGTGCCGTTTGAGCAGTTCCTCATCCAGCAGCTGCGCTTCGCCGTTGCCCACCGACCAGTCCTCGCGCCCGGTTTCGTAGAGCACCGTGAACACGTCCTCGCGACGGACGCCGGTCTTTTCGAGGTTGTCCGCGACGGCCCGGTACAGCGATTGCTTGAGCTCCGCCGGCCGGCCGCGGGCCAGGGTGATCTGCACGCACACCACGCTCTGCCGGTGCACCCCGAGGTAGCTCGGGTCGAAGATCATCGACTCGGCCGGCCGCTCGTCGATGATCTGAAACCGGTCCTTGGCCGGAATGCCGATGGCGCTGACCATCGCCTCGTGCACGCCGTCGGCGATGGCCCGCTGATCGGCCGGCGACGTGCCGGCGCGCAACGAGATCCGCACCAGTGGCATGGCAATCCCCTCCCGAAATTCGGGCCCCGAATTCAGGCCCAGAGCTGGCCGTCGAGCCGCTCGGCGGCCTCGTCCAGCTCGCCGCCGTAGGCGCCGGTCGACAGGTATTTCCAGCCCGCGTCGGCCACGATGAACACCACATCGGCGGCGTCTCCGGTACCGGCGGCCTTTTCCGCCACACCGAGCGCGGCGTGCAGCACGGCCCCGGTGGAGATGCCGGCGAAGATCCCCTCGGCCTCCAACAGCTGCCGGGTGCGCCGCAGCGCGTCCCGCGAGCCGACGGAGAACCGGCTGGTCAGGACGTCCGGGTCGTACAGCTCAGGCACGAAGCCTTCATCCAGGTTGCGCAGCCCGTACACCAGTTCGCCGTAGCGCGGCTCGGCGGCGATGATCTGCACGTCCGGCTTGTGTTCCCGCAGGTACCGGCCGACGCCGACCAGGGTTCCGGTGGTGCCCAGACCGGCCACGAAATGGGTGACGGTGGGTAGGTCGCGGAGGATCTCCGGTCCGGTGGACCGGTAGTGCGCGTCGGCGTTGGCCGGGTTGCCGTACTGGTACAGCATCACCCAGTCGGGATGCTGCGCGGCGAGTTCCTTGGCCACCGCGACGGCCTGGTTCGACCCGCCCGCCGCCGGCGAGGAGATGATCTCCGCGCCGTACGCGGTGAGCAGCTGCCGGCGCTCGATCGAGGTGTTCTCCGGCATCACGCAGACCAGCCGGTAGCCCTTGAGCTTGGCCGCCATCGCCAGCGAGATGCCGGTGTTGCCCGAGGTCGGCTCCAACACGGTGCAGCCGGGCCGCAGCCGGCCCTCCGCCTCGGCGGCCTCGATCATGGCCAGCGCCGGCCGGTCCTTGATCGAACCGGTCGGATTGCGGTCCTCCAGCTTGGCCCACAACCGGACGTTGGCCGACGGGGACAACCGGGGCAACCCCACCAACGGGGTGTCACCCAGCGCCGCGAGCAGCGAGTCGTACCTAGCCATGACGGGTCACCTCGGGCTTGAACGAGCTGGTCAGCCGCCAGCGACGGCGGGCAGGATGGTGACGTTGTCGCCGTCGGTCACCTTGGCCGCCAGGCCGCCGGAGAACCGCACGTCCTCGTCGTTGACATAGACATTGACGAACCGGTGCAGCGTGCCTTCCTTCACCAGCCGGCCCTTGAGCCCGGCGTGATTGGCTTCCAGATCGTCAATGACCTCGGCCAGCGTCGTTCCGGTCGCGTCGACCGACTTCTCGCCACCGGTGTGGGTGCGCAGAATCGTGGGGATGGACACCGTGACGGCCATGCCGTTACCTCCGCAATGAGTATGGGGCGCGATGAGTATGGGGACTGTCCTGACACGACGCGCCGGACCCGGCCAGGTATTCCGGCGGCCGCGAGTCACCGGCAGTCGGGCACATCGTCCGCGCCGGTGTGCGCGAACATGTAGGACTCGACCACGTCGACCGGCTCCTCGGTGACCAGGCCGTCCACGATGCGGTATGACCGCAGTTCATGCTGGCTCTCGTCGCGCGTCGACACGAGCACATAATGCGTGTCCGGCTCGGAAGCGTAGGAGATGTCGGTGCGCGAGGGGTACGCCTCGGTCGCGGTGTGTGAGTGGTAGATCACTACCGGCGCCTCGTCGGCAGCGTCCATCTGACGCCAGACCCGGAGTTGCTCGCTGGAGTCGAACCGGTAGAACGTGGGCGAGCGCTCGGCGTTCGCCATCTCGATCAGCCGCTCCGGCCGGTCCGAGCCTTCGGGGCCGGCGATCACGCCGCATGCCTCGTCCGGGTGATCGCGACGGGCATGCGCCACCATCGCGTCCACCAAGTCGCGTCGGATCAGCAGCACGCCACCATCCTACTGGGTGATACCTCGACTCCCGAGATATGAGAGCTCAGCGACAGCGCAGTTGAGCGACAGCGACGTTCAGCTGGCCAGCACGCCCGGCCACAGGTCGCGGTAGGCGGGCAGGTCCGGCAGCGAGGTCGCGGACAGCAGCGCGTGCACCATCGCCCGGGCGAACGCGTCGGCAGCGGCCGCGCACAACCGGTCCAGCGCGGCGAACCGGAACCGCTGGTCCGCACCGTCGGACAGCAGCGGCCGGCGGCCGAGGGCCAGCGCGAACACGGTGTCCCCGTCGGTCATCAGGTGCGCCGGCCGGACCGCACGGGCCAGCCCGTCGTGCGCGGCCATGGCGATGCGCCGGCATTCGGCCTTGCTCAGCTCGGCGTCCACGGCCACCACGCCGATGGTGGTGTTGAACGGGGTTCCGGCGGTGTCGATCGCCGGCGCCGGCCGGTCCGGCCAGCGCGCCCCGAACTCGCCGTCGAGTTCCAGGTCCGCCGCGAACGGCCGGCCGGTGGCCAGGTCGACAGCCTGTCCGGAAGCGTTCGCCGCGACCAGCGCGCCCACTACGGCACCGTCGGCCAGCACCGCGCTCGCAGTGCCCAGTCCGCCCTTCAGCGCGCCCAGTTTCGCGCCGGTCCCGGCCCCGACCGTGCCCTGCGCCACCTGGCCGCCGGCGGCTTCACAGGCCAGGTAACCGAATTCGGCGTCCGGCCGGTTGCCCCAGTCGCCGCGCGGCAGGTCGAACAGCACCGCCGCCGGCACGATCGGCACCACCTCGTTCGGCCGCTGGCCCACCGGAAAGCCGTGGCCGCGCTCGGAAAGCCAGCGCATCACGCCGTCGGCGGCGGCCAGCCCGTACGCGCTGCCGCCGGTCAGGCACACCGCGTTCACCCGCTGCACCAGGTTCGACGGCTCCAGCAGGTCGGTCTCCCGGGTGCCGGGCGCGCCGCCCCGGCCGTCGACCGCGCCGACCGCGCCATCGGGCACCAGCACCACGGTCGTGCCACTGGCCCAGCCGTCGCCGAGCCGCTGGTGGTGGCCGACGGCGACACCGGGCACGTCGGTGATCGAATTGGCCGGGCCGGCCACGACGCGGGAACCGGCATCACCCGATCCGGTCATCCGGACATGGCTCGGACCAGGCTCTCCTGCATCCAGGTCAGCCAGTGGTAGACGCCCAGGTGGGACGACCGCGGGTCGTCTTCGGGCAGTTCCTCGGGCATGTCCTCGGTCACGTCCAGCGCGGTGCCCATGGCCAGCCGGACGTCGTTGAGCGCCCACAGCCAGGCGTCGGCCTGCTCGTCGGACAGCCGCACCTCGCCGCCACGCGGCGGACAGGTGTCCAGCACCACCCCGGCCACGCCGGTTTTCAGATCGAGCAGTTCCGGTTCGTGCAGCGAACGCAGCGCGGCAGCCGAGTTCTGGTCCTCGACGGTCGGCGCGTCATCGTCGAGCCGGTGGAAGTCCGGCAGCAGCCGGGACAGGATGGGATCGTCCGGCCCGGTCGACGGCCCGACCCGGATGCCGGTGATCTCGGCCAGTTCGTCACCGGGAGCGTCCTCGGCGCGAACTTCCAGCATCTCCTTGATCTGGCTGACCAGCCCGCGCACCAACGCGGCTTCCTGCCGGTCCAACGATCCCACCAGCGTGTCGCCCTTGCGGCGCCACCCCTTCACAAGACTCCCTACGTTCGCTCCATAGTGGCCCACAGCCCGGCCGCGTGCAGCTTCGCGACGTCGATCTCCACCTTGTCCTTGCTGCCGGAGGACACCACGGCCTTGCCCTTGTGGTGCACGTCCAGCATCAGCTTGGTGGCCTTGGCCTTCGGGTAGCCGAACAGCTTCTGGAGGACATAGGTGACATAGGACATCAGGTTCACCGGGTCGTTCCAGACGACCGTCTGCCAGGGCCTGTCCTCCGCGCCGAGCTCGGCACCCGTCGGGTCCACCTGAGTCCGTTCCTGCTCGACGGGCGTACTCATACCCACCATGGTGGCACGTCCGCCCATGGCCGGTGCGATCACGTCCGACGGACCACACATCAGGGGACATCGGCGGGACAAGGCCCGGTCCGGGTTACCCCGAGCGGGTTACGCTTTCCGATCGTGACCGACATCGGCCCAGGCGAAACGGCCAGCCCAGCAGCGAGCACCGCGACCGGCCCAGCCGCCAGCACCGCCCTGCTCACCGACCACTACGAGTTGACCATGCTGGCCAGCGCGCTCGCCGATGGCAGCGCGCACCGGCCGTGCGTGTTCGAGGCGTTCGCCCGCCGGCTGCCCGATGGCCGGCGGTACGGGGTGGTCGCCGGCACCGGCCGGCTGGTCGAGGCGATCCGCGAGTTCCGGTTCGGGGAAACGGAACTGGCATACCTGGCCGCCAGCAAGGTCGCGGACGCGGCGACGCTGGACTGGTTGGCCGGCTACCGGTTCACCGGCGACATCGACGGCTATCCCGAGGGCGAGCTGTACTTTCCCGGCTCACCGCTGGTGACGGTGCGGGCGTCGTTCGCCGAAGCGGTGTTGCTGGA
>DASZLR010000095.1:0-10714 GCA_035552275.1 Pseudonocardiaceae bacterium
GACACAGCCGTTGAGCCGACACAGCCGTTGAGCCGACACAGCCGTTGAGCCGGCGCTGCTGTTCAGCCGCCGCTGTCGGCCTGCTGCATGGACGCGGTGTTGGTGTCCTCCACGATCTGGTACTGCTGGGCGACCTGTTCCAAGGCGTCCGACGCGGACTTCAGCCGATCCTGGTACGCCGTCAGGACATTGAGCGCGGAATCGGTGTCGTCCACCGAGTGGTCGTTGAACCGGGTCGCGGCGCTCTCGCTGACCGGATCGCCGGCCCACGGGCTGACCCGCACGGCCGTGATCGCCTCGTTGATCTGCACGTCGAGCTTGGTGAGCGCGGTGTCGAAGACCCGGCGCAGATGTGGCAGCGATTCGCGGTCGACGCGCAGCTTGGCCGCGCTGGGTATGGCGGCCAGCCCAGGCATCGAACCGTTCGGCAGCAGCGACACAGGAACCTCCTCGGCCCTTCTCGCGTGGATGCCGCCCCACTCTAGCGGCCTCGCTCGATTACCGGCCGTCGCTGCCGAAAGTCCGCCCGAGTGGACCAATCGCCCGCCGATCCTGGTCACAAATTGTCAACTGAGCGTTAACCGCCTGCGACACGGCCACGGCTGAGGCTGGTGACGGCGGCCTCGGCGACGCGCTGCGCACCCTGGCACAGCGTGTTCTGGGACAGCGGCGGGTTGTTGCCGCCGTCGCGGAACAGCACGTCCAGGAACTGGTTCGCGGTGGTGTCGACCTCGACGTTGCAGACGGAGTCCAGGCCGGGGGTGTGCACGACGATCGCAGGCCAGCCGGCCACCGTGGTCGGCGATGCCGACACCTGCGCCTCATCGGAGAGCCACACGTTGACGCTCATGTCGGTGACCAGAGCCAGTTGGACGACGGTGCCGCTGCCCTGGCCCCGGATGGTGCACGCCCTGGCCTGGTCGAATTCCTGGTCGACGTACTCGGTCGGGGCCGAATCCAGGCTCAGCGCGGACCGCTGGTCGGCGGTGAGGATCTGGCAGGGGTTGACCCGATCGAGAGCGAGATCACGCGGCCGGGGCGGCAAGGCGAGCGCGGTCGAGGTCGGAATGACCGTCGTCGGCAGCGGGCTCGGCGAATTCGTCGGCGAGTTCTTAGGCTCGTTGGCCGTGTAGATCGGCTGGTTGTAGCTGGTGAGAGCGATGCCGATGAGCACTGCCAGCGCGATTCCCAGGACGGCGACGAGACGGCCCAGGTGCGGAGTTCGGCGACGAGGCGGCTGCGTCCGCATGCCGGGTACCGTAGCGAACCCGTCAAATCACTCGTTGTGGTGACGCCAGATCACCAGGCCGTCGCGGCGCTCGTATTCGGCGAATCCGCACTTCTGCGCTACCCGGCGGGACGCGGTGTTGCCCTCGGCGTGGATGTAGTCGACCCGGCGCAGCCCGAGCGCGCCGTAGCCGAACCGCAGCGATGCCGCCAACGCCGTCGCGGCCACACCGCGGCCACGCCAGTCGGGCGCGACCCAGCAGGACGCCTCGGCGGTCCCGTTGGTCAGGTCCAGATGGGCGAGACCGACCTCGCCGACGACGTTACCGGTGGTCGGTTCGGCGACCGCCCACGAGCAGCGCAGATCCTTCGCCCACTGCTGGGCCCGCTCGGTGATGTACTCGTCGGCGTCGATGAGGTTGGTGATGCGGTATCGCGACACCCACTGCCGCATCAGGTCGTCATCGAAGGCGGCGATCAGCGCCGCGCGGTCGTCCATCCGCTCGTCGGAACGTAACTGGCGCAGGTAGTAGCTGCCCGCGTTGATCTCGACTGGGTCCACGTCAGCAGAATATTGGCTGCCGGTTCAGTCGTAGCGACCGCGCCGATGAGCGCGCTGGGACCGGCCGTAGTTCTTGCGGTCGTTCTTCCAACCGTCGCCCAACATAGCGCCGGCCAGCACGGAGAACGCGACGGGCAGCAGGAAGAACAGCCACGACGGAAAGCCCGGTGAATGGACGCTGAAGAACAGGACGAACGCGATGATCCAGCTCAGCGAGCTGACCGCCGCGGCCAGCCGATGCACGAGCGGCCGTTGGTCCGGACGCCGCACCGGATCCGACGACCGCTCGGCCGCCGTCGGGGCCGGCGACCTGGCCGGCTGCGGCGCGTCGAACACCGGGTGCGGCGCGGGCAGGTCGGTGAACAGCCCGAGCAACTCGCCCCTGGTCTTCGCGGTCGCGATCCGGGCGCTGCGGTCGCCGTACTCGTCCACGTCGAGCCGGCCGGTGCTCATGTGCTCGCCGAGCGCAGTCAGCGCGACATCCCGCTCGGTGTCGCTGATCCGAAGCTCGGTGGGCTCGATTCCTGCCACAGCACCGATCGTACGAGCAGCGCGCGTCGGCGAGCTATGACAGTTGTCAGTGCTTGATTGCTGTCAGTCCTTGATTTCCAGCAGCACCGCGCCCTGACCGACGGCGTCCCCGGGAGCGACCGCCAGGCCGCTGACCGTGCCGGCCTTGTGCGCCGTGACCGGGTTCTCCATCTTCATCGCCTCCAGCACCAGCACCAGCTCCCCGGCCTCGATCCGCTGGCCGTCCTCGACCGCGACCTTGACGATGGTGCCCTGCATCGGCGCGGTCAGCGCGTCACCGGACAGACCGGCCGCCGCCTTGCCGCCGCTTCGCTTGCGCGGCTTGGCTTTCGCGCTCGCCGCGCCGCCGCCGGAGACCGCGAGGTTGCCGGGCAACGACACTTCCAGCCGGCGTCCGCCGACTTCGACCACGACCGACTGACGGGGAGCGTCCTCGGCGGCTTCGGGATCGGTGACGCCGGTGAAGGGCTCGATGGTGTTGTCGAACTCGGTTTCGATCCACCGGGTGTGCACGGTGAACGGGTCGCTGGTGAAGGCCGGGTCGCGGACCACTGCGCGGTGGAAGGGCAGCACCGTGGCCATGCCCTCGACGACCATCTCGTCCAGGGCGCGGCGCGAGCGGGCCAGCGCCTCGTCCCGGTTCTCCCCGGTGACGATCACCTTGGCGAGCAGCGAGTCGAACTGGCCGCCGATCACCGAACCCGATTCCACCCCGGAATCAACCCGGACGCCCGGCCCGTCGGGCACCACGAACGTGGTGACGGCGCCGGGCGCGGGCAGGAAGCCGCGGCCGGCGTCCTCGCCGTTGATGCGGAACTCGATCGAGTGCCCGCGCGGCGTCGGATCCTCGGTGAACCGCAGCTTCTCGCCGGCGGCGACGCGGAACTGCTCGCGCACCAGATCCAGGCCGGTGGTCTCCTCGCTGACCGGGTGCTCCACCTGCAACCGGGTGTTGACCTCCAGAAACGAGATCGTCCCGTCGGTGCCGACCAGGTACTCGACGGTGCCGGCGCCGGAGTAGCCGGCCTCGCGGCAGATCGCCTTCGCCGAAGCGTGGATGGTGGCCCGCTGCTCGTTGGACAGGAACGGCGCCGGGGCTTCCTCGACCAGCTTCTGGTGCCGGCGCTGCAACGAGCAGTCCCGGGTGCCGACCACGATCACGTTGCCGTGCTTGTCCGCGATCATCTGCGCCTCGACGTGTCGGGGCCGGTCCAGATACCGCTCCACGAAGCACTCGCCGCGGCCGAACGCGGTCACCGCCTCGCGCACCGCCGACTCGAACAGCTCCGGGATCTCCTCGCGGGTGCGGGCGACTTTCAGGCCTCGGCCGCCGCCGCCGAACGCCGCCTTGATCGCCACCGGCAAGCCGTGCTCATCGGCGAACGCCAGCACCTCGTCCGGCCCGGCGACCGGGTCGGGGGTGCCGGGCACCAGCGGAGCGCCGGCCTTGGTGGCGATGTGCCGGGCGGTCACCTTGTCGCCCAGATCACGGATGGCCTGCGGGTCCGGGCCGATCCAGGTCAACCCGGCGTCGATGACCGCCTGGGCGAACTCGGCGTTCTCGGACAGGAAGCCGTAGCCGGGGTGCACCGAATCCGCGCCGGCCCGCTTGGCCACATCCAGCAGCTTGTCGACGGCTAGGTAGCTCTCGCCGGGCGTCGACCCGCCGAGCGCGAAGGCCTCGTCGGCCAGCCGCACGAACGGCGCGTCCCGGTCCGGGTCGGCGTACACGGCGACGCTGGCCAGGCCGGCGTCCCGGCACGCGCGCACGACTCGTACGGCGATCTCGCCCCGATTAGCGACCAGGACCTTGCGCAACTGCGTGGTGGCCAACTCGGGCACCGCCCTACCTCCTTGTACGACATGCCGAATATCCGCGCGTGGGGCGCGGGGCTTGGGGGCAGTTTACGGACTGAGTCTTCAGGCGGAACCGAGAGCAAGCTCACCCCGGGGCGATGTTCCACAGATCGGTGACGCTGACTCCGACCTCGGACAACAGCCGGCGGGTCAGCGGCAGGCTGATGCCGATCACGCTGGACGGGTCGCCGTCGATGCCGTCCACGAACCAGCCGCCCCGGCCGTCCAGGGTGAATCCGCCGGCGACCGCCAGTGGTTCGCCGGTGGCGAGGTAGGCGTCCAGTTCAGCGTCGGTGGGCTTGCCGAACCGGACGACGGTCGCCTCGGCGTCGGCCGCGCGGGCGACCGGGGCGCCCCCCGTCAGCCGGATCACCGCGTGTCCGGTGAGCAGCGTGCCCGAGTCGCCGGCCATCGCCGCCCAGCGCGTCCTCGCCAACGCCTGGGTGCCGGGCTTGCCGACCATTTCCGGGCCGTTGTCGCCGGGCATGGACAGCATCGAGTCGCAGCCGATGACCACCGCGTCCGGATGCTCGGCGGCTGCCTTGCCGAGCACGGCTTCGGCTTTGGCGCTGGCCAGCGCGGTGACCAGGTGTGCGGGAGTGGGGTCGGCGAGCGCGGCGGCCACCGCGTCTTCGTCCACTCCGGACACTTCCACCACGGGGTCGATTCCGGCGGCGCGCAGCACCGCGCGGCGGGCCGGCGAGGCTGAGGCGAGGATCAGGCGCACGATCGGCAGGCTACCGATCCTCGTTGGCCGGGCTTCACAGCTGGTCGAGGCCACGGTCGATGACGCGGTGTTCGTAGGCGAAGATGACCGCGTGCACGCGGTCGCGTAGGTCGAGCTTGTTCAGCAGGTTCGCGACATGGGTTTTCACTGTGTGCTCGGTGATGTGCAGCGTGGCCGCGATGTCCGAGTTGGACAGTCCGCGCGCGACGAGACGCAGCACCTCGCGCTCGCGGTTGGTGAGCAGACCGACCGGGTCGCCGGCGCGGCGCGACTGAGCGGGTCGATCGTGCGCGAACAGGCCGATCAGCCGACGGGTGACCGAAGGGGCGAGTAGCGCGTCGCCGGCCGCGACGGATCTGATCCCGGAGATGAGATCTTCCGGTCGGGCGTCCTTGAGCAGGAAACCGCTCGCGCCCGCGGCGAGTGCGTTGAAGACGTACTCGTCCTGGTCGTAGGTGGTCAGCACGAGCACGCGGGGCGCCCGTTCGCCGGCGGTGATGCGCTGGGTCGCGGTGATGCCGTCCGTGCCGGGCATCCTGATGTCCATCAGCACGACGTTCGGGCGCAAGCGGTCGACGGCCGCGATCGCGGCGGCGCCGTCCGTGGCGTCGCCGACGATCTCGATGTCGGGCTGGGTGCTCAGCAGGGTTCGGACGCCGGCGCGGACCAGCGGCTGGTCGTCGCAGATGAGGACGCGCACGCTCACCGAAGCAGTTCCGGCACGGGATACGAGGCCAGCACATTGGCGGCCTGGTCGGGCACGGGAAGCGTCGCGTGCAGCCGGAAACCACCAGCGGGCAGGGGGCCGGCGTGCAGCCGGCCGCCGTACTGGTGCACGCGCTCTCGAACACCGACCAGGCCGTGGCCGCCGGCCCCGGCCGGCAGTTGCGGGCGTGCCGGGCCGGCGTCGGTGATCATGATGTCCAGTGCCGCGGCTTCGCGGTGGAACGCCACCTCGACGGTGCGCGCCGCTGAGTGGCGGGCGACGTTGGCCAGTCCTTCCTGGACGATCCGGTAGGCGGTGAGGTCAAGACCGCCAGGCAGCGGACCGGGGTCACCGGTGATGGTGACGGTCAGGCCGGCGGGTCCCATCCGGCTCGCGAGTTCGGGAAGCTGCGCGAGGCCGGGTAGCGGAGCCGCGCCGTCCGGGGTGGACCGGATCACGCCGAGTGCCTGCCGGATCTCGATCATGGCTTGGCGCGCCGCGGTCTCGATCGCGGCGAGTGTGTCGGCGTCGGGATGGTGGCCGGTCTCGGCCAGCAGCCGCGCCGTGCCGGCCTGCAAGGTGACCACGCTGATGTGGTGCGCGGTGATGTCGTGCAACTCGCGGGCGATGCGCGCTCGTTCCTCAGCGGCTACGGCTCGGTCGTGTTCGGCGGCCTCGGCATGTCGCGCGGCCAGCCGGACAGCCGAGGTCTCGCTCCGAGCGTGCACGACGTCGCCCAGCATCCAGGCCGTGACCAGGGCGAGCACGGCGACCAGCCCGTTACGCAGCACGTCCCACTGGTTGCCGCCCCAACCGCTACCGATCCCCTGGTACGGCTGAACGGAGCCGACCCGCCACACCACCACAAGGCCCAGGACGAGCACTGCCGCGCCGAGGGTCAGCTTGCCGAGCGCGACCCCGTAGCGCGCCACGGTGTAGACCGCGACGAGCATGGCCGGCGCCACCAGCAGCGTCGACGCCGCGATCTGGTGCGGGAACCCCAACGGGTCGGCACCGTTTCCCGCGGTGAGCAGCAGCGTGCCGAAGCCCATCGTGATCAGCAGGACCGTCAGCGGATGCCGCCTGCGCCACGCGATCGACAAGGTCAGTACCGCCCCCAGCACCGCGGCCACGGCATTGGTCAGACCGTAACCACCGAGCAGGCCGGGCGAACTGATGAAGTGCGGCACCTCGAACAGAACGCACAGGCCCACCGCCAGCAGACGATCGCCGGGCGAGAGCGCCAGTCTGGGTGAAACAACACGGCCGGCGACTGGCCGGCCGGCGTCGGTGGTCACGATCCACACCGTACGCGGCCGGCGAGCCGACCGCGTCAGCCTCGCGGAGTACCTGATCTCACTCTTGAGAGTGAGATCATCACCGCGATGACCAAGCCCAAGATCGCTCCGCACGCCGATGTGCCCGAGCCGCCGAGTTCCTAACGTGATCGCGTGAGCCAGCACCGCCCGATCACGCCGCCGACCGCCTCAGCCGCCGCACCCGGTCAGGGCCGGCGGCAGGGATCCGCCGGGCCTCCGTCCCGGCCACTCGTCCGGGAAAGAGGCCGGATGCGCATTCTGGACCGCCCCTGTCTGACGGCCGCGCTGATCACGCTGCTCGCCCGCAGGAGCCACTGGTTGGAGCCGGAACTGGCCGGACTGTCCGAGTTGGTCAGGCCGGGCGACGTCTGCGTGGACGTCGGCGCCGCTGCGGGGCTTTACACGCTGACGCTGTCCCACCTGGTCGGACCGGCCGGCCAGGTGCACAGCGTGGAGCCGCTGTCCTTCGCCCACCCCGCGTGGTCTCGGCTGCTCGGAGCCCGTGATCGACCGAACGTGCGCAACCACCGGCTGGCGCTGTCCGCACAGCCGGGCGAGACCGCCCTGAGCGTCCCGATCGGCCGGCTCGGGCCCGTCACCGGCAGGTCCTTCCTGACCTGGCAGACCGACGGCCTTGGCTCCAACGCCGAGTTCCGCGCCCACGCTGACGTGCTGGTGCCCGTCGACACTCTCGACCGGCTGTGCCAGCGTGCCGGCCTGACCCGCCTCGACTTCGTCAAGATCGACGTGGAGGGCGCGGAGTTGCACGTCCTGCACGGCGGGGCACACACCATTGAGACGTTCCGGCCCGACCTGCTGCTCGAAATCGAGGCTCGGCACGTCACCCGTTACCGCTACGCGGTCCAGGACGTGACCCAGTGGCTGACCAGCCGCGGCTACACCATGCACGTCTGGCAGCACGGGTGGCGGCCCACCACCGTGGTATGCCCGCAGGCCCGCAACTACCTGTTCCGCCCTCCCGCGCGGCAGCGGTGCGGCCGAGCATGACGCGGCGGGGTAGGTGGCGAGGCAGCCAGACCACTCGGGCTGGGCTGGTGCTGCGCCGTGCGTCGATCATCCTTGCCGCGCTGGTGGCGGCCATCGCCGTGCTGTGCTGGCTCACCGGCAGGCCGCTCGGCCTGGACTCTTCGGTATACCGCGCTGGTGCGCTGGCCGTGCTGCACGGCAAACCCCTGTACACGACCCTGCCGTTCCTGCCGTCCTGGGCCACCGGGATGCCGTTCACGTATCCCCCGGCCGCCGCGCTGCTGTTCGCGCCGCTGGCCTGGCTGCCTCCGCAGTTGTTCTGGGGAGCGGTGGCCGTCGCCTCGATCCTGGTCCTCGGCGAGGTGCTGGCAAGGAGCATCGGGGCAACCGCGAACCGCTGGCCACCTGCGGCGATCGTGGCGGTCGGCGCCGGATCGCTCGCACTGGAGCCGGTCTGGCGCGGGATCGGCTTCGGTCAGCTCGACGCGCTGCTGATGGCGATGGTGGTCCTGGACGTCATCGTGCTGCCGGCCTCACCGCGGCGCGGTGTCCTGATCGGACTCGCGGCAGCGATCAAACTCACGCCGCTGGTTTTCGTCCTACACCTGTTCATCACCGGACGCCGCACCGACGCCCTGCGCGCACTGGGCACATTCGCCGGGCTCACCATACTGAGCCTGATCGCGCTGCCCGCCGACTCGATCCGGTACTGGACCACCCAGGTGCTCGGTGGCCCGCTGTTCAGTGGAAACCCCGCGACGAGCAGCGCCCAGGTAGCCGACCAGTCGTTGAACGGACTGATCGAGCGCCTCTCCGACCGGGCCGGCTGGGCCTTCCCGGTCGCCATCCTGATCGGTCTCGCCCTGCTCGCGGTGATCGTGCCGGTGGTCCGTTGGCTGGCCGCGCGCGGCGCGCACCTGGACGCCCTGCTCGTCACTGCCGGATACGGCCTGCTGGTCAGCCCGATTTCCTGGACCCACCACTGGGTGTGGGTCGTCCCGCTGTTCGGGCTGGTGGTGGCCCGAGCGGCGGTCAGCGGTCGGTTGTGGTGGCTCGCCGCGTTCGGCGTCGTGTTCACCGGCTGGTTCCAGCTCGTCGTACCGCACGGCGACAATGCCGAACTGCGGTGGACCTTCCCGCAATCCATTGTCGGCAACGCCTACGTGCTCGCCGCCCTCATCGGCGTGACCCTGCTCTACTGGCAGATCGGAAAAGCGGCCAAGCCGACCGACCGCGTCGGCGAACCGGCCGAAGGAATCGAAGGTGTCCGCACTACGCCTTGAATCTGGCTATTCCGTTAGTCGCTGATTAGCAGCACGGCCCACTGTTCTGCGCCGAGTTGTAGATGCCGGTGATGAGTGCGCAGCTGGGTGTTGACCTGAGGTTACCGCTCGGTAAGGCTAGCTCGTGCTGTGCGTACTCCCGCGTACCAAACCTGAGGCCTAACGGAGAATGATCATGTCGAAGACCCTTCGTCGTTGGTTGGGCGCGACCGTCGCGGCGGCGGTCGCCGCGGCCGTCGCACTGGTCGTGCTGACGGTCGCCTCGCCGGCGGCCAGCGCCGACACCCCGGACTTCTACACTCCGCCTTCGCCGCTGCCGGCCGGCAATCCCGGTGATGTCATCAGGTCCGCGCCGATCACCTACAGCAGTCAGAGCGGGGTCACCGGCGCCCGGATCATGTATCTGTCCAAGGACTCGAAGAACCAGCCGGTCGCGGTGACCGGCACCGTGCTGGTGCCGAGCGCGCCGTGGACCGGCGGCGGTCCGCGGCCGATCGTGGCCTACGACCCGTTCACCGCCGGCATGGGAACCCAGTGCATCGTGTCCAAGACGCTGGCCGGCGACGTCAGCTCCGACCTGGTCGGCAGCGTGCAGACCTCGTTCATCAACCCGTTGCTGCAGAAGGGTTTCGCGGTCGCGGAAACCGACTACCCGCGCTCGCCGAGCAACGGTGACGAGGAGTACGTGGTCCGGGCGGCCGAGGCGCAGGGCACGCTGGACGCGATCCGGGCGGCGCAGCGGCTCCCGGGCAGTGGCCTGTCCGCCGGCGGTCCGGTGGCGATCGAGGGCTACTCGCAGGGCGGCGGGGCGGCCGCCGCCGCGGTCGAGCTGGCCCCGAGCTACGCCCCGGATCTCAAGCTGGTCGGTGCCTACGCCGGCGCCCCGCCGGCCGATCTCAAGGTGGTGGCGCAGTCCCTGGACGGCGGCACGTACGTCGCCTTCGAGGCCATGGCGGTGCTCGGCACCAACGCGGCCTACCCGGAGCTCAACATCACCGGCCTGCTCAACCAGCAGGGCGTGACGGCGATGCGGCAGCTCGACCAGGACTGCACGCTCAACGCGGTGTTCGGGTTCGCCTTCCAACACACCAGCTCCTACACCACCACCGGCAAGTCGGTGTCGGACTATCTCAGCCAGGAGCCGTACGCCTCGATGATCGCGGCGCAGACCATCGGCAACCTCAAGCCGACGGCTCCGGTCGAGGTCGAGTCGGCCCCGAACGACGATGTGGTGCCCAACAGCCAGGTCGTCACCATGGCCAAGAGCTGGTGCTCGAAGGGCGCGACCGTGCAGTACAACAACATTTTCGAGTTGCTCCCGACGTTCACCCACGCGCTGGCCGCGTTCACCGCGACCGGCGACGCGACCAACTGGCTGTCCGACCGGTTCGCCGGCAAGTCCACGTCCGGCAACTGCGGCCAGTTCTGACAGCTACGTCAGTGCTGACAGCTGTGAAAGGGCCGTGTTCGGTACTACCGTGGGGCGGTCCCCGGCTGGGGACCGCCCCACGGTGT
>DASZLR010000096.1:0-1979 GCA_035552275.1 Pseudonocardiaceae bacterium
TGCTTGATGGTGCCCGCACAGTGGCGCAAGTCCACGAAGAGCGCCAACAGCGCCAACTGCGTCGAGCTGGCTGGCACCCTTGACCGCCTCCGGGACAGCAAGAATCCCGACGGTCCGATGCTTGCCGCGTCCCTGTCGGCGCTGCTCATGGCTGTGAAGTCCGGCCGTTTCGATCACTGCGGCGAGTAGGCCGTACCTCCTGGTCACATAGGGTTGGCCGGGTGGCTGACGAGGTCTTCGAGCATCCGCGGCTGGCGGCGATTTACGACGCACTCGACCCCGATCGCGGCGATCTCGACGTGTATGCGGCCATCGCCGACGAGCTTGGCGCGCGCCGGGTGCTGGACGTCGGCTGCGGCACCGGCACGTTCGCGCTACTGCTCGCCGATCGCGGATTCGACGTCACCGGGGTCGACCCGGCCGGCGGCTCGCTGGACGTGGCGCGCGGCAAGCCCGGTGCCGAGCGGGTGCGCTGGATTCACGGCGACGCGACGGACCTGCCGCCGATGCGGGTCGACCTGGTCACCATGACGGCGAACGTCGCCCAGGCGATCACCGAACCGTCCGATTGGGACGCGACATTGCGGGGTATCCGCAGCGCCCTGCGGCCGGGTGGGCATCTGGTGTTCGAGACCCGTGATCCGGCGCGCCGGGCGTGGCAGGAGTGGAATCGCGCGGCGTCGCATCGGATCACGGAGATCGACGGCGTCGGCACGGTCGAGAGTTGGGTGGAGCTGATCGACGTCCGCGAGCCGCTGGTGACGTTCCGGTGGACCTACGTGTTCGGCTCCGACGGCCAGGTGCTGACCTCGGACTCGACGCTGCGCTTCCGCGAACGCGACGATGTCGAGGCTTCGCTTGCGGCGCACGGATATGTCGTGGACGACGTTCGGGACGCGCCGGACCGTCCCGGCCGTGAGCTGGTGTTTCTCGCGTCCCGACCGGAGTAGAGCCGCCGACCCTGTGGTTCGGGCCACAATTACGTTGCCGACCACGCATCTGGAGATAATGTGTGGTCGGCAACGTAATTGGGAAGGGGATCGAGATGACTGACCTGTGGACTCCGGTGACCATCGGCGCGATGCGGCTGCCGCACCGGCTGGCGATGGCGCCGATGACCCGCGACCGCGCCCTGCCGGACGGCACGCCGTCGCCGTCTGCCGTGCGGTACTACGCCCAGCGCGCCTCGCTCGGCCTGCTGATCACCGAGGGCACCCAGCCATCCGAGGACGGTCAGGGATACCTGCTCACACCGGGCGTGCACACCAACGCGCAGGTGGCGGGCTGGCGGCGAATCGCCGACGCCGTGCACGACGCGGGCGCGCACCTGGTCATCCAGCTGATGCACGTCGGGCGGATGTCGCACCCGGACAACACCCCGCACCACCGCACGCCGGTGGCGCCCTCGGCGATCGCGCCCGGCGTCCAGATGTTCACCGCGACCGGGATGCGCGACATTCCGGTGCCGCGCGCCCTGGACACCGACGAGGTGCGGGCGACGGTCGCCGACTTCCGCCGGGCCGCGGCGCGCGCCATCGAGGCCGGGGCCGACGCGGTGGAGATCCATGGCGCCAACGGTTATCTACCGCACCAGTTCCTGGCCGAAGGCGCGAACCACCGCACCGACGGTTACGGCGGATCGATCGAGAACCGCGCCCGGTTCACCGTGGAAGTGGCCGAGGCTGTCGTCGCCGAGATCGGCGCCGAGCGGACCGGGCTGCGACTGTCGCCCGGCTCGCCGGCCGGCGGGATCAACGAGGGCGAAACCGGCCCGGAAACCTACCGCCACCTGGTGCGCACCCTGGCTCCGGCCAACCTCGCCTACCTGCACCTGCTGCACCTGGGCGATGAGGACCTGTTGCGCGACATCCGGGCGGTCTGGCCGACCGCGCTGCTGGTCAACCGGCCCGGCCGGGATCGGGTCGATCTGGCCGCCGATATCGACGCCGGTCTCGCGGACGTCGCCACGGTGGCGACGT
>DASZLR010000097.1:0-16717 GCA_035552275.1 Pseudonocardiaceae bacterium
AGGGCGACCTGTATCAGCTGCAGAATCCGGTCGATCTTATCGATCTGGAAAATCCGGACACGACCGTCGCCACCATCCAGAAATTCCCCGTGAAGGTCGGCGGACTGTAATGCGTACCGCGCCGACTGGCCGCTTACCGGCGGTCAGTCGGCGCGGACGTGCGTGGTGTCCCGGACCGTGCCGACGTATTCCTCGACCAGATCCTCCAGCGCGACCACCCCGACCGCCGAGCCGTCCGGCCGCACCGCCTTGGCGAGATGGCTGCGCACCCGGCGCAACGCGGCCAGCGCCTCGTCCAACCGGGCATCCGTGGGCAGCTCCGGCAGGCCGCGCACCCGACTGGCCGGAACCGGCGTCGACGGCTCGGCGTTGGCCAGATCCAGCACGTCCTTCACGTGCAGGTAGCCCAGCAGTCGACCGTCCGCCGCGCGCAGCGGGTAGCGCGAGTAGCCGGTGCTGGCGACCGCGCTCTGCACGTCGCCGACCGTCGGATTCGCCGGCAGCGCCTCAAGTTTGTCCAGTGGCACCAGGACATCGGCGATGGTGCGCTCGGCCGAGGTCAGCGCGTTGTTCAGCCGGCGCTGCTCGGCGCCGGCGATCAGGCCCTCCCGGCTCGACTCGGCGATCAGCGAAGCCAGCTCGTCGGGCGTGTAGGCGCTGTCGAATTCCTCCCGCGGTGTGACGCCGCGCAGCCGCAGCACGGCGTTGGCCAGGGTGGTGAACAGCGTCAGCAGCGGCCGGGCGAACCGGCAGAACGCGAAATGCACCGGCACCAACCACATCGCGGCGCGCTCCGGGCCGGCCAGCGCCAGGTTCTTCGGCACCATCTCGCCGAGCAGGGTGTGCAGCATGGTCACGATGCCCAGCGCGAGCGCGAACCCGACCACGTGGGTGACGGTGTCCGGCACGCCGATCGCGGTGAACGGGGCTTCCAGGATCGCCGACACAGCCGGCTCGGCCAGCGCGCCCAGGCCCAGCGAGCAGACCGTGACGCCGAGCTGTGCGCCCGCGATCAGCAACGGCAACTGGCGGCCGGCACGCACCGCGGTCCGGGCGCGGGCACTGCCCTCCTGGGCCAGGGCGTCCAGCCGATCGGGTCGAGCGGTGATCACCGCGAACTCGGCGCCGACGAAGAAAGCATTGCCGGCCAACAGGAACACGGTCACGAACAGGGCTTCACCGGTGCTCATCGCAGCACTCCGGTCGCGCCCTCGGTTGTTCCGGCGCCGGATTCGGCCTCGGTCGCCGCTCGCGCCAGCCGCAGCTCGGCGACCCGGTGCCGGTCCATCCGCATCACGGTGATCCGCCAGCCGTCGACGCGCACCTCGTCACCGACGTCCGGAATCCGGCCCAGCCGGGCGACCACCATGCCGGCCAGCGTCTCGTACTCGCCTTCGGGCATCCGGAAACCGGTCGCCTCGGCCACCTCGTCGTCGCGGAGCAGGCCCGAGACGATCCAACTGTTGCGGCCCAGCGGCCGGACCGGCGCGGCCTCGCCCCGGTCGTGCTCGTCGCGCACATCGCCGACGATCTCCTCGATCAGATCCTCCAGCGTGACCAGGCCGGCGGTGCCGCCGTACTCGTCCACCACCATGGCGATCTGCAGGCCCCCGCCGCGCAGCCGGTCCAGGAGGGTGTCCGCCGGCAGGGTCTCCGGCACGGTCGGCACCGGCTGGCACAGTGCCGACACCGTGGTGCCGGCCCGCCGCGCCACCGGAACTCCGAACGCCTGCTTGACGTGCACCACCCCGCGCACGTCGTCCAGATCGCCGTCCTGCACCGGAAACCGGGAGAAACCGGTGCGCCGGCTGGCTTCCACCAGATCCAGCACAGTGGCGTCGGCGTCCAGTGACTCCACCCGCAGCCGAGGCGTCATCAGTTCCTCGGCGGTGTGCTCGCCGAAGCGCAGTGAGCGGTCCAGCAGCTTCGCGGTGCCCACGTCGAGGGTGCCGTGCTGCGCGGATGAGCGGACCAGTGAGCCGAGCTCGCCGGGGGAGCGGGCCGAGCGCAGTTCCTCGGCCGGCTCGACGCCCAGCCTGCGCACCACCCAGTTCGCGGACCGGTTGAGCGCGTTGATCAACCAGCGGAACACCGTGGAGAACAGCGTCTGCACGCCGGCCACCGCGCGGGCGGTGCCCAGCGGGCTGGCGATGGCCAGGCTCTTGGGCACCAGTTCGCCGAACACCACGGACAGTGTGGTGGCCACCAGCAGGGCGATCACCAGCGCGATCGGCTCGGCCGCGCCGATCGACACGCCCAGCGCGGTCAGCACCGGCCGGATGAGTCCGGCGATCGCCGGCTCGGCGAGATAGCCGGTGACCAGGGTGGTCGCGGTGATGCCCAACTGCGCGCCGGAAAGCTGGAACGACAGCGAATGGTGGGCCTGCGAGACCCGGCGCGCCCGCCGGTCGCCGACCTGCCGCAGGTGGGTCTCCACCTGCATCCGCTCCAAAGTGGTCAGCGAGTACTCGGCGGCGACGAACACGGCCGCGCACGCGGTGAGGGCCAGGACGGCCAGCAAACCCAGAACATCAAGCAGCGGACCGGTCATCGCGCGGTTCCCCCCACGCGGGTGACCGGGCCAATATGGCAGCCTGGGTCGGACGAGGGTGCGCGAAGCACCGGAAGCGTCACTCCTCACACGGACGGTGAATTGGCCGACCGGGCAACCAGGGGTCGGCTGTTGGGCACAGTCTAATAGCCGTCGCGCCGCCGGCTGTCGGATTATCCCCCCGACACGGCCTTACCCCCAGCCAGCCGGGTCCCGGCCGAGCAGGGCGATCAGCCGGGTCTGCGCGTCGGCGTCATCGGACACCGGGACCGGCGGCCCGAACACCCCCGATCCCTGCCAGCTCGCCACGTTGGGTTCGACGTGCTCCAGCAGCGTCCGGGCCAGGTCGGGGTCGAAGGTGACCGGCTTGCCGAGCCCGGCGGTCAGGTCCCAGCCGTGCACGGCGAGGTCGACCGTCATCTGCCAGCAGTACTCGGTCGCATCGATCACGCCCCAGCTGACGTGCACCCGGCGATCCAGCGCGTCCGGCTCCATCCAGGCGCCGCGGGAGGCGGTGGACGCCGCCAACCACGCGCCGACCGGGTCATTGCCGAGCACATCGCCGTCGAACCGGTCGCCGACCTCCGCCATGGTCGCGCCGGACAGCAGCGGGGGAGCCCACAACTGCTCGTACACCAGATGGTTCACCAGATCGCGGACCGTCCATTGGGTGCACGGGGTGGGCAGGCCCCACTGGTCCGCGCCGACGGCATGCACCGCGCGGTCGAACTCGGTCATCGCGTGTCCGTGCGCGTGCAGCAAATCCACGCTTCCAGCAGACCACTATCCGCGCAGGCTCGCCACCGGTTCCGCCAGCCGCTCGAACACGTCGCCGGTCGCCGTCAGGCTGTCACCGGACAGGAACAGCAACACCTGATCCGCCCCGGCGTCGAGTTGGGCGCGGACCCGGTCGAGGATCGCCGACTCGTCGCCGTAGGCGGTGGTCGCGTCCACCACGCTGTCGGTCACGTTGGCGATCTCGTCCGCGGTGATGCCGAACCGGGTGAGATTGGTGAGGTAGGGCGAGCCGGGATTTCCCTTGACCATGGCGGCTTTCTGCTCCCGTGCGATCTCCCGGGCGCGGTCCCGGTCGGTGTCGAACACGGTCTGCTGGCCGACGATCAGCAGCTTGTCCGGGCCGATGATCTCCCTGGTCGCGGCGGTGTGCGCGACCGGCATGCCGAACGGGATCGCGCCGTCGGTCCGCTCGCCCGCCAACGCCGCCATTTTCGGGCCGATAGCGGCGAGGACACGGGGAAAGGGGGCGCTCGGCGGCGCGGCGGCGAACGGCGGCGCGTCCATGCCGTCCAGGTACTCGCGCATGGTGCGCAGCGGGCGGTCGTAGCTCGCGCCGACGAACTCGGCCGCGCGGGCGACGCTCACGCCGACGCCGAGCACCACCCGATCCGGGTACGCCTCGGCGAGCACCGCGCCGCCGCCGTGCATGGTGGCCGGATGCCGGCCCCAGATATTGGCCACCGAGGAGCCGACCACGATCCGGTCGGTGGCGGCGAGCAGGACGGCCAGGTGGGCGAAGATGTCCTTGCCGCTGATCTGATCGTTCGTCCACACCGACCCGTAACCGAGCCGTTCCAGTCGGGCCACCTCGCGGCGCTGTTCGGCGATCGGCGACATCCCGGTCATCGGGCCGCCGAGGTAGGCTCCGACCGGTCCGAGGGCGCGCCGCGCGGTGGTCACCACGTCGGTTGCTGGCATGGGAATCTCCCCCTCCTGGATGAATCGGAGATTGGCTCCGGTTCCGTCTGTCGTCGACGATATGGAGAATGGCTCCGGTTGGCAAGTGCGCGTACCTTGTGACCTGTGAGGTGGCGTAAACGGCGCTCGCGCAGGCGAGTTGGTCGGCGAAAGCCGGAGCCGATGGGGGACTTCGTATCAGCGGAGCTGGACGCACTGTTCAGCCCGTCGCGCAAGCATGTCCACGAACGCAAGGAATGGGTCGCGGTCGCCAAGATGGACGACCACGAGTCCGGCGCCGGGCCGATCGATCTTGAGTCCGGGGTCGTCCGGCTGCGCCGTGACCCGGAAGAGTCCGTTGACGAAACACCCTAGCTTCAGCGAGAATCTCTGCTACTAAGAAGAACGCTGCATGAAGGGGTGTGAATGCGGTGGCCACGCTTCCGCAACCGTCGGCGTCGGGGGCCGATGGTCCCGGCGGGCTGGCGCTGCGACTGTCCGACGGGGAACGCGAGCACGCGGTTGGCCTGCTCAACCAGGCCGTTGCGGACGGCCGGCTGACCTGGGTGGAACACGCCGAGCGAGTGGAATCGGTGTGGTCCGCCCGCACCCGCGGTGAGCTGACGCCGGTGCTGGCCGATCTCGGCGCCACGTCCGCGGCGCGGTCGGCGCCGCTGGCGTCGCTGACCGGCGCGCAGGAGGTCTCGGCCACCCTCAGCAAGATCATCCGGCAGCCGGATCTGACCCGCCCGATCGTGGCGCGGTCGCTGTTCGGCGCCGTGTACCTGGATCTTCGGGACGCGGAGCCGGGCGCGGAACTGCGGGTGGACGTCCAGTCGTTCGGCGGCAAGGTCGTGCTCTGGGTCGGCGACGACGCCACGGTGATCGACGAGGGCGAGGTCGTGCTCGGCAAGCGGAAGGTGCTCGCCTCCGCGCCGGCCGGCAGCGGGGCGATGATCCGGATCACCGGCCGGAGCGTGCTGGGCCACCTGAAAGTGCTCAGCGGCCCACACCACTGGGGCAGCTGGGCGCACTAGCGAGTGAGTAGACGCGAAGGGAGTCCGTGGGGCTTGTTCGCCGCGAAATGCCCGGTCGATCCTTTAGAGCAGCGTCTCTCGAAGGTGGCTTGCGTTATCTGGCCGATAAAGCCGGCGCCGGTGAGTTGCCGCCGTCGCCGGCGGAAGCCCATGCCTATCCATGCCTATCCATGGCTATCCGCGCCGGTGCCGGCGGACGGAATCCTCGACCAGATCGAGGACGGGTTCGAGATCGTCGGCGGGCAGGCCCATCGCCAGGTGCGAGACCAGGCCCTCCAGCACCAGTTCCAGGAACGCGGTGAGCACGTCGACCGGGATGTCGTCGCGCAGCTTGCCGGCGGATCGCTGCCGCCGCAACCGATCCCGGGTCGCCGTGGTCAGCCGCTGGGAGCGTTCCGCCCAGCGGGCGCGGAAGTCCGGATCGGTGCGCAGCCGGCGGGACACCTCCAGTCGGGTGCCCAGCCAGTCCGCCGGGTGCGGTCCGCCGCCCTCCGGCTTGCCCGCCAGCAGATCGCGCATCACCTGCACCAAGCCCTGCTGCGCGACCACGTTCGCCATCCGCACCGCGTCGTCCTCGGCCAGCGCCAGGAACAATGATTCCTTGTCGCGGAAATGGTGGAAGATCGCGCCCCTGGACAGGCCGGTCGCCTCTTCCAGCCGTCGAACCGTGGCGCCCTCGTAGCCGTAGCGGGCGAAACAGGCACGGGAGCCGTCGAGGATCTGTCGGCGCCGCGCGTCGAGGCGATCCTGGCTCACCCGGGGCATCGGCCCATGGTTCCAGCGGCGCGGCCGCTTCGCAAACCGTACGTACGGTTGGCTTAATCACCTACCCCGATTTTGTGAGCATAGCCTTACGGCCAGCGGAGAACGCGCGTCAGACGCGGGCCAATGTCGGACCCCGAGGGTAACGTCGGTCATCGTGACGGCTGTGGGAGTCCAGACCTCGCCCCTGCACGACCGAGCGGCGGCGGAGGCGTACGTAGCGTCGGTCTGCTTCAAGCACGGTCCACCCGAGCGACTCGGAGTGGAGCTGGAATGGACCGTGCACGAGACCGCCGATCCGGCCAGACCGCTCGAGCCGGCGCGGCTGACCGCCGCGCTCGGCGAACACGCTCCGAACACCCTTGCCGACGACAGCCCCAGTCTTCCCCTTCCGGGCGGATCACTGGTCACCGTGGAACCCGGTGGCCAGGTCGAACTATCCTCGCCGCCCCGCCGTTCCCTCGCCGAACTTCTCGCCCTCGTCGCCGCGGACATCGCTTCGCTGGCCGAGCGTCTGGCCGATCATGGCCTCCGGTTCGGTACCACCGCCCTTGATCCACACCGCCCGCCGCGCCGGGTCCTGCACACCCCGCGCTACGCGGCCATGCAGCATGCCTTCGACCAACTCGGGCCGGACGGCATCGCGATGATGTGCAGCACCGCCGGCCTGCAGGTGTGCGTGGACGCCGGCGAGCCGGACCGGCTGGCCGCGCGGTGGGCGGCCGTGCACGCACTCGGTCCGGTGCTGTCGGCGCTGTTCGCCAACTCGCCGGGCACCCGCCGGGGCTGTCCCTGGGTGTCCGCCCGGATGCGCGCCTGCCTGGGCACCGATCCGGCGCGCAGTCGGCCCTCGGGCAGCACCGCCGATCCGGCGGCGAACTGGTCGCGCCGGGTGCTGGACGTGCCGCTGGTGTGCGTGCGCCGGCCGGACGGACGGTGGGACGTGCCGGGCCGGATCAGCTTCGCCGAGTGGATCGGTGGGGCCTTACCCGGCCAGCCCACCACCGACGATCTCGACTACCACCTGTCCACCATGTTTCCGCCGGTGCGCCCGCGCGGCTACCTGGAGCTGCGGTATCTGGACGCGCAGCAGGGGGACGGCTGGATCGAGCCGGTCGTGCTGGTGTCCGCGCTGCTCGCCAAAGAATCCACTGTGGACGCCGTGCTGGCCGCCGCCGAGCCGGCCGCCGGTCGGTGGTTGTCGGCGGCCCGGTACGGCCTGGCCGATCCATGCGTCGGCGAGGCGGCGCGGGCGGTGCTGAACCTCGGCCTGGACGCCATCGAGGACACGGATCTGGATCGGGAACTGATCGAATCGGTCGGCCTGGCGCTGACCAGGCGAATGGGAGGCGAACACCGATGACGCAACGCGAAATGACCGAGCCAGCATTGATCGATCTGCCCGCGGAGCGATTGCGCGACACCGTCGCCGCCACGCTGCGCCGGTCCCGGGACCGCAGCGTCACGCTGACCGACGCGGTGGACGATGACGACCTGACCCGCCAGCACTCGCCGCTGATGTCGCCGCTGGTCTGGGACCTGGCGCACATCGGCAACCAGGAAGAACTGTGGCTGGTGCGGGACGTCGGCGGCCGTGAGCCGGTGCGTTCGGACATCGACCAGCTCTACGACGCCTTTCAGCATCCGCGCGCCAACCGGCCGCGACTGCCGCTGCTCGGTCCGACCGAGGCGCGTGGCTATGTGGCCCAGGTCCGGGCCAAGGTGCTGGACGTGCTCGACCGCGCTCCGCTGTCCGGCCGGCGGCTGGTGGACAACGCCTTCGCTTTCGGCATGATCGCGCAGCACGAGCAGCAGCACGATGAGACCATGCTGGCCACCCACCAACTGCGGGTCGGCGATCCGGTGCTGCACGCCGCAGAACCGCGCAGTGCCGCCGCGATCAACCTGCCGGCCGAGGTGCTGGTGCCCGGCGGACCGTTCACCATGGGCACCTCGGTCGAACCGTGGGCGCTGGACAACGAGCGGCCGGCGCACGAGGTCGCCGTCGACCCGTTCTTCATCGACACCACGCCGGTCACCAACGGCGCCTACCTGCGGTTCATCGCCGCCGGCGGCTACCACGATCCGCGCTGGTGGAGCGAGGCGGGCTGGGCGCACCGGCGGCAGGCCGGGCTGACCGCGCCGCAGTTCTGGCAGGCCGACGGCGATCGCTGGCTGCGCACCCGGTTCGGCGTGCTGGAACCGATTCCGGAGCACGAGCCGGTCGTGCATGTCTGCTGGCACGAGGCGCAGGCGTACGCCAACTGGGCCGGCCGCCGGCTGCCCACCGAGGCGGAATGGGAGAAGGCCGCCCGGTTCGAGCCGGCCACCGGCCGGTCCCGCCGCTTCCCGTGGGGCGACGACGAACCCACCGCCGAGCACGCCAATCTCGGCCAGCGGCACCTGCGGCCGGCCGAGGTCGGCGCCTACCCGGCCGGGGCGTCGCCGCTGGGCGTGCACCAGTTGATCGGCGACGTGTGGGAATGGACCGGCAGCGACTTCGCCGCGTATCCGGGGTTCGCCGCGTTCCCGTACCGGGAGTACTCCGAGGTGTTCTTCGGCTCGGACCACAAGGTGCTGCGCGGCGGCTCGTTCGGCACCGATCCGGTTGCCTGCCGGGGCACGTTCCGCAACTGGGACTACCCGATCCGGCGGCAGATCTTCGCCGGGTTCCGCTGCGCGCGGGACGCCCGACCCGACGAAGTCCGTTAGCCCGGTGTGTCGACACCTGGCCTATCTCGGCCCACCGACCTCGTTGGCCGGGCTGCTGCTGGACCGCCCGCATTCGCTGGTGCGGCAGTCCTGGGCGCCGGCGGACATGCGGCACGGCGGCACCATCAACGCCGACGGCTTCGGCGTCGGCTGGCGCGCGGACGGCGACATCGTCCGCTACCGCCGAGACACTCCGATGTGGACAGACGCCGATTTCGCCGGCCTGGCGGCGACGGTGCTGACCTCGGCGGCCGTGGCGGCGGTGCGGTCGGCCACCGTGGGCATGCCGGTGGTGGAGACGGCGTGCGCGCCGTTCACCGACGGCCAGTGGTTGTTCAGCCACAACGGGGTGGTCGCCGGCTGGCCGGACTCGGTGGCCGAACTGGCCGCCGAGCTGCCGGTCGCCGACCTGCTCACCCTGGACGCGCCGACCGACGCGGCATTGCTGTGGGCGCTGGTGCGACACCGGCTCCGGCGCGGCTGCCCCCCGGCGGCAGCGGTGTCCACAGTGGTCAGCGAGGTGGCGTCGGCCGCGCCGGAGTCCAGGCTCAACCTGCTGCTCTCCGATGGCGACACCGCTGTCGCGACGAGTTGGGGTCACGCGCTGTCGGTATGGCGTGACCAGGACGCGGTGGTCATCGCGTCCGAACCGTGGGATGACGATCCACTCTGGACAGAAGTGCCCGATCGCCGGTTGGTGGTCACCACCCGGCAGCGAACCACGGTGCACCGGTTCGCCGACGAGACGGAAAAACCTTGACGGACAAGCTGACAGAACCGATCATCGACGTGCACCTGCACGAGGACTACCAGGCGTCGACGCTGCGCGCGGACGTGTTGTCCGGGCTGCGCGGCCGGCCGAAGTCGTTGCCGCCCAAGTGGTTCTACGACGCCACCGGCAGTGTGCTGTTCGAGCGGATCACCGAACTGCCGGAGTACTACCCGACCCGGGCGGAGCGGGAGATCCTCACCGCACGGGCGCCGGCGATCGCCGAGATCACCGGGGCGCACACGCTGGTCGAGCTCGGCTCGGGATCCTCGGAGAAGACCCGGCGGCTGCTGACCGCGCTGCGCGAGCGGCCGACCGACAATCGGCTGCGCGAGTTCGTGCCGCTGGACGTCTCCGAATCGGCGTTGCGCGAATCGGCCGCGGCCATCGCGGCGGACTATCCGGGGCTGCGGGTGCATGGCGTGGTCGGCGATTTCACCGAGCATCTGGACCTGTTGCCCGGCGACGGGCCGCGGCTGGTGGCGTTTCTCGGCGGCACCATCGGCAACCTGCTGCCGGCCGAGCGGGCCAAGTTCCTGTCCGGCGTGCGGGATGTGCTGAATCCGGGGGAGTGGCTGCTGTTGGGCACCGACCTGGTGAAGGATCCCGAGGTGCTGGTCCGCGCCTACGACGACTCGGCCGGGGTGACCGCCGAGTTCAACCGCAATGTGCTGCGGGTGCTGAACCGGGAGCTGGGCGCGGATTTCGACGTCGACGCGTTCGACCATGTGGCGCTGTGGGACGCCGAGCGCGAGTGGATCGAGATGCGGCTGCGCGCCAACCGATCCATGCGGGTGAATCTGCCGGATCTTGATTTCGCGGTCGACTTCAGCGCGGGCGAGGATCTGCGCACTGAGGTCTCCGCCAAGTTCCGTCGGGAGGGCGTGGTCGGCGAGCTGGCCGACGCCGGCTTCGAGCTGGCGCACTGGTGGACCGACCGGGCCGGCCGGTTCGCGGTGTCCCTCGCCCGCGCCGCGTAGCCATGTTATGTTCGGTGCCGATCAAACATTGATCGGACCGAACAGGCGGGGTGGCGGATGCGGGCGACGGGTTATCGACGGACCGGCGGGCCGGACGTGCTGGAACTGGTCGAGCTGCCGGTGCCGCGACCGGGCCCGGGCCAGGTGCTGATCAAGGTCGTCTTCGCCGGGGTCAACTTCGCCGAGATCTACTACCGGCGCGGCGCCGGGCACGCCCCCGACCCGGACGGCGAGCCGTCCGTGCCGGGCTTGGAGGCCGCCGGGCATGTGGTCGAGGTGGGCGCGGGCGTCACCGGCCTGCGGCCGGGCGATCCGGTGGCCGCGCTGACCCATGCCGCGGCCGGCGCGACCGGCGGTTATGCCGAGTACGCGGTCGCGCCGGACGAGTTGGTGTACCCATTGCCGCGCGGGGTGGAGCTGAGCGCGGCCGCGGCGCTGCCGTGCGTGCTGACCACCGCGTACGGCTTGCTGACGGTCGCCGGGCTGGCCACCGGCGAGACCGTGCTGGTGCATGGCGCGGCCGGCGGCGTCGGCTCGGCCGCTGTCCAGGTCGCGCGGGCGTTGGGCGCGGGGACGTTGATCGGCACGGTCGGCCGGCCGGACAAGATCGAGTATGCCCGGCAGCTCGGCTACGACCAAGTGTTTCTCCGCGCCGAGTTCGCGGACCGGATAGCGGACCTGCCGGGGCCTGGCGTGGATATCGCGCTGGATGGCGTCGGCGGCCCGACCAGGGTTCGGAACCTCGACGTGCTCGCGCCGCTGGGCCGGCTGGTGGTGTTCGGCGATCCCGGCCAGGGCGACGACCTCGCGGTCTCGACGAATCGGCTGTGGTTTGAAGCCAAGGCTGTGCTGGGGTTCAACATTGGTGAGCTGGCCGCCAAGACGCCGTCGACGGTGCGCCGGATGGCCCTGGCCGCGCTGCGGCTGCTCGCGGACGGACGGGTCGACATGGCCGTCGCGGAGGTGTTTCCGCTGGACCGCGCCGCGGACGCGCATCGGCTGCTGGAGAGCGGCCGGAGCACCGGCAAGATACTGCTGGCGTTGTGAGCGCGGGCGAGCCGGATCGCCGCGGCCGTCGCGGCGGGTCATTCCTGGCTGGTCAGCGCGCGTATCCGCTCATCCAGGTTGCGTACGTCATGTCGATCAGGCCAGGAACGCCGAAGCTGTTTGTGTACCAACAGGATGCGGGTCGTCAGCCACTCGGAGTTGGTTCGGGCGGCGATGTCCGTGATTCCAGATGCCACGGCGCACGCGCGGTCTGGGTTGCCGGCCTGCGCGTGAACATGCGCAAGATCGCACGCGAACCAGGCTGCCCACTCGGAGCGGTGCGTTTCTGGCGGCAGCGCGTCCAGACCGGTGGTCAGTTCCGCGATCGCTCGATCGTTGCGCCTTGGGTCCGCTTCACCGATGAACCTGTACGTCAGTCCGCGTTGCATCTGGAAAAAGGCGGCGTCGTACCAGTAGGCCCACTCCGGGGAACCATCCGGCAGTTCGACGGCATGCGCGGCCAGTTCGGCCGCTTCCTCAACCTTCCGGTCCGCGGTGTCGGCGTCACCAGCCATCGCGTGCCCGCGTGCCTCTTGGTGCGCCGAGAACGCTCGTAGACCGGCCGACACGCGCCGGTCCCGTTGGGCGGCCTGTGACAGGCCGATCATGGGGCTGACCTGTCGTAGCTGATACGCAATGCTTCCCTTGAACGACAATGCGCCGGCCACCATGTCGATATCGTCGGTCTCCAGCGCCCATTCCGTCGCCCGGTCGAACCACGTTCGGGCGGCCCGGAACTGTCGGGTGCTGGACAGGAGCCAGCCGTGGAACTGCGCGAAATTGGCGGCGACTTCGCACACCTGCGGCCGGATCGCCGGGCGGGCGTCCGTGACGAACTGCTCTACCAGGGTCAGGTGCTGCTGTACCGATGGGAGCACGGCGGCCGAACCAACTGAGTCCTCCAGGCGGCGAGTTGCCGAGAGGATAGCGGCCAATGCGTCGGTGCCGGCCGTGTCGATCCGGCGTGGCTGAGATGCGGCCAGGGAGAGCCGTTCGGTGTCGTCGGGGTCAAGCATCCCGATCGGATCGGGTACGGCGGTCTGTGGCCGTAGGGGTGTGCCCTTGGGGGTGAACCCGACTTCATTCGGCTGCGGCATGGCGGCTACGCCTCGGTTGGGCGGCTGGTCGGCGGCTGCCTCTCATCTTCCCCCATCGTCGTTATGAGGGCGTGCTTCGAACGTGACCCAATTTGTCCAGTGTGGATGATCGAAAAGTAGGCTTATTCCTCGGCAAGTTGCCGGCGGCGGACCGCCCACTCGGACTTCCGCCATGTGTCCGGCATGGCCTCAAGGCAGGCGGCAGCCGCCCGCCGCGCGCCGTGAACATCTCCCAGCGCGCGGAGCACGAACCCACGTTGCCCCAGGAAGAACGCCGGTATGTACCAGTACCCTGACGAGGGCAATTCGTCAGGTTCGGGTAGGTGATCCACTAGCCGGTCAGCTTCGGTGAGCAGCCGAACGGCCTCGGCCCGGTTGTCATCGCGGGCGAGGACTTCGGCCCGCTGGTAAGTCACGTAGGTGCGTAGGCCGATGTGCACCCGCGTGTCTCGCCGAGCGGCCTCGGACAGCGCGTCGGCCGTGCGGAGATCACCGGTACGCAGTCCTGCGTACGCCTGGAATGACAACGCGGTCGCGAGTCGCATCGGGTCGTCAGCTTGCAGGGCGAGCACGGCCGCCCGGTCGAGATACCGCCGAGCGTCCTCCCACCGGCCCAGCGGGATGGACAGCCACCCCAGATATTGGTTGATCTCGCTCGACAGCCCAACAGCGACGGGGCGTGAACTGGCGGGGGCACCGGTTGCAAGTCGTTCGATCAACTCGCGTTGTCGGCGAACCGTGGGGAGCACGGCGGCGGCGCTGGTCTCGTCTTCCAACCGGCGCACCCCGGTGAGCACGGTCGCGATGGCGTCGACCGCAGCCGCATCGGTTCGGCGAGGGCAGATGGCAGCCACGGTAAGGCGCTCGGCGTCGTCCGGGTCGAGCTCCCCTGTCGGGTCGGGAACGCCCGTCTGTGGCCGTCGTGGGGTGCCGTTGAGCCGTAGGGGTGTGCCCTTGGGGGTGAACCCGAGTTCGGTTTCGGTGGTGCCGAGGATGGCGCAGAGAGCGTCGGTGTAGTGGCGGCTGGGTCGGCGGACGGTGCCGCGTTCGAGTTTGCCGAGGTGGCCGGCGTCGAAGGCGTATTCACGGCCTTGGGGGTCGCGTTCGGATAGCCACAGCCCGACTGCCTCGGCTAGTTCCTCGCGGGACATGCAGCAGCCCGGTGTGCGGCGCGATGGGGTGCGTTCTCGTGCGGCGCGGAGCAGGTCATTGGGCTGGGGCATGGCGGCTATGCCTCGGTTCGGCGGCTGGTCGGCGGCTGCCTCCCATCTTCCCCCATCGTTCCCTCGGCATTCTCTCCTACCTGGGTAGTCGATCAACCACTCTCGGCTTATGGGCGACACGGGAGCAGCGGAAACAAGCAGTTCAGCGGCCATAGCTGACCAGCAGCCGACAGACGGCCCGTCCGACGTGGACGGCGACCGGCTCGCGGCGCACGCACCCGATCACGGTCACTTCTGGGCATCGGTGGTCGCGGTATCGCAGTGGCCGGGTGCTGCGCGGCGGGCTGTCCGGTGATCGCCAGGCTGATCGTGGGTGCGCTGACCGTCGTGCCGGTCGCCGGGTGCATCGCCGGCCGGCATTGTCGCGCAGTGCGGGCGGTCCGCTACGTCCAGGCGGCCAGCAGCGAACAAGAACGGCACGAGCGGATTCGCGTCCTGGTTGCCCGGTTGTCCCGCTGGCGGTGGTTGTGGTGGTGATCCTCAGTGGTGGGCCGACTGGCGGCGAGGACCTTCCTGTCCCAGCTTCGGGCGGGGATTGGCGGGCGGTCACGGCGGTTCACTTGCGGCGGGCGCTGGTGGTGCTGCTGCGCGAAGGGGAATCGGCGTGTTCGCAAGCCGCGTTCGATCTCGGCGCGGACCGGTGCGCCGATGACGAGCTGAGTGACCTGGCTGCCGGGCTGCACTCGCTGGCCGATGTCGTGCGCCGATACCACCAGATGCGGCGCGAAGCGTCCGACCGGTGCTGATGGCGGCGACCCGACCCGGCATTGCGTGTTCGGGCGATGTGAATGGACCTGACCGGCATTCAGCGCTGGTCATGATGAAAGGGAAAAACGAAATATGAGTTGCGCTGTCGCCGGTTTCGCGAAGATCGAAGCCGGAACGAAGATCACGAGCGCGTCCCAGCCAGGTGAGATTGTGTTCTATTTCGGTGCCGACGAGGCGCTGGTGCTCGTCTTCGACCCACTGGCGTTGGCTGAGTTCCTGGACGCCGCGCAGGCGGCGCTGCGGCAAGCGCGAGAGAAGCAGATCGTCATGACCGCCGAAGGTCAGGGTGACACAGCGGCGGCGGGGTCAACCTACTGAGCCGGCCGGTGATAACCGGGGGGTCGGGCCGGCGGGGGTGTCCTGTCGGCCCGACCGCCGGATTCCGACTCACAGTGGTGGGTTTCTGGAAATTGGACAACACGTGAGAGGTATGTCGTGCCGGCAATGGACCCGATAGGGCCGATGGTCAGAATTCGCGCCCTCCGCGACACATACGGCCTGACCGCTGAACAACTGGCCGACCGCATGGCGGAACTCGGCGTGCCGGTCGATCGGAACACGCTCTACAACCTGGAATTGGGTGCGAAAAAGCCCAGCGATCGGATACTCGACGCCTACGCCCGCGCCCTGGGCGTCAACCCTCTGGACGTATGGCAGGGGCCGCTGCGCCCACCGGCCCGAGCCGATGCGAGCCAGCGGCGGCTCGGTGCGCGTCGTCGGCGAGCCGTCACTCCGCCAGTCGGGATCACGGCCAGGATGCTTCGCTATCGGCGGCGTTCCAGTGGCGACGAGGACCATTGACGGACACCGGGTGATCAACAACGAGCCAATGGCCGCGCATCGGCTGCTGGAGAGCGGCCGGAGCACCGGCAAGATACTGCTGGCGATGTGACCGAAGGCGAGTATGCGAGGATTGCGCGCGTGAAGACGTTCGACGAGCTGTTCGCCGAACTCCGCGACCGCGCGGATCAGCGCCCCGAAGGCTCGGCCACCGTCGCCTCGCTGGACGCCGGCGTGCATGCCCAGGGCAAGAAGGTGCTGGAAGAGGCCGGCGAGGTGTGGATCGCCGCCGAGCACGAGTCGGACGAGCGGTTGGCCGAGGAGGTGTCCCAGTTGCTGTATCGAGTGCAGGTACTGATGCTCGGGCGCGGCCTGACCCTCGCCGACGTCTACAAGCATCTGTGACACCACCGTCGCGATCGAGTTCAGTTCACATCATCGCTGGGAGCAGACAATGTTGCGGGTAGCCGTGCCCAACAAGGGAGCCTTGGCGCAGGCCGCGTCCGAGATGCTGGGCGAGGCCGGCTACCGGCGGCGGCATGACCAGCGGGACCTGACCGTGCTCGACCCAGCCAACGATGTCGAGTTCTTCTTCCTGCGGCCCAAGGACATCGCCATCTACGTCGGCTCCGGCGAGTTGGACCTCGGCATCACCGGCCGGGACCTGGCGCTGGATTCCGGCGCGCCGGTGCGCGAACGGCTGGCGCTGGACTTCGGCAGCTCGGCCTTCCGCTACGCCGCGCCGGTCGGCCGGGACTGGACCATGGCGGACCTGGAGGGCAAGCGGATCGCCACCTCCTACCACCGGCTGGTGGAGGCCGACCTGGCCCGGCATGGCGTGCGCGCCAAGGTGATCCGACTGGACGGCGCGGTGGAGATCTCGGTCCAGCTCGGCGTCGCGGACGCCATCGCGGACGTGGTCGACTCCGGCCGTACCCTGCGCCAGCACGGCATGGCGACCTTCGGCGAGCCGATCTGCTCATCGGTCGCGGTGCTGATCGAGCGCGACGACACCGACGAGTCGCCGACCAAGGCGCAGCTGTCCGCCCGGTTGCAGGGCGTGGTGTTCGCGCAGAACTACCTGATGCTCGACTACGACTGCCCAAAACCGTTGCTGGACAAGGCGGTGCGGATCACGCCGGGCCTGGAGTCGCCGACGGTCGCGCCGATGGCCGACCCGGAGTGGGTCGCCGTGCGGGCGATGGTGCCGCGCAAGGACGCCAACCAGATCATGGACGAGTTGGTCGCCATCGGCGCCAAGGCGGTGCTGGCCTCGGACATCCGCGCCTGCCGGCT
>DASZLR010000098.1:0-17790 GCA_035552275.1 Pseudonocardiaceae bacterium
AGTTCAGCGCGGATGAGCTGCAGGGTCTGCTCGGCCAGTGGAACCAACTGCAGGACTCGCTGCAGAGCGCGATGAGTCAGACCGAATCGATGTGGACCATCAATCCTGCCGCGACCGATACTGCCAGCGACCTCGCCTCTGGCACTGCCAATGACTCCGGTTCGTCCTACCTCCAGCATCTGGCCGCCATGAGTGAATATGCGTTCGCCTACACCGACGCGCTGACCACCGCGCTCAAGAACTACCAGGCGGCCGAAGCAGCCGGACACCAGTCAGCCACCAACGTGCAGACCAACCTCAGCAACTAATCCGGCTGGCCACCCTGGAGGGGAACGATGGCGTACACCGCACACCAGATCTACCAGATGCTGAGCACCGGCAATTCGAGCGACATGTACACGGCCATTAACGTGGCCAACGAACAGCAAAACACCCAGAACCGGCTCAGCAGCCAGATCCAGAGCCTAACCCAGCGGATGAACGAAGCGTGGTCGGGCAATGCGTCTGATCTGGCGCAGGCCGGCGCGAACCCACTGAACCAGGCCGCGCAGAGCGCGTCGGATGCGCTGAACACGCATGTCAGCGCGATGACCTCGCAGGCCACGGCGTTTGACTCAGCCAAGAGTTCGGCGCTGCCGATCGCTGAGAACGCGCCGTCGAACAACCTCGGCAACCAGTTCCTGAGCATGTTCACCACGACTGATCTGGACAACCAGATGAGTCAGTACAACAACACGTCGCAGCACAATGTGCAGGTCTACAACGGCTACAACACCGCCACCACCGAGAACACCGGCCAGATGCCGCAGAGCTATGGCGAGATCCCGGTGATGAACTCAAACATCTCGGTGGCCAACCCGCAGTCGGTCAGCGGTGGCGGAAGTTACAGCTACAGCTCTGGGGTAACCGGCGGCGGTGGCGGCTCGACCGGTGGCGGCAGCAGCTACGCGGGCCCGCGCGTGTCCGGCAGCAACTACACCACCCCCAGCAGCGTGAGCACCAGCCCATCCAGCACGGCCCCGCCATCGAGCGGCAGCCCGACCTGGACCGACCCGACCAACGTGAACCCGACCACGCCCAGTGAGGCGTACCCGACGCCGGTCACCGGCCTCAACCCGAGCGACCCGACCTGGCAGGACCCGAGCCTGCTCAACGATCCCAACGGCCCGAACGCGGGCGGCGCGTTCGGGAACCCGCTGGGCGCGGAAGAGGGCGTGCTCGGCGGCATGAACGGCGGCTTCGGCGGAGCTGGCGGCGCCGGAGGTTCCGGCGGCTTCGGCGGTTCGGGCAGTGGCGGCAGCGGCTCGGCAGGCAGCGGTTCCGGTAGCGGCTCCGAGCAGGGCGGGCACAGCGGTGTCGGCGCGAATGCCGGCGAGGATTCGCTGGGCCGTGGCATGGCCGGTGTGCCCGGCGAAGGCGGTAGGGCCGGAATGGGCGCTGGCGGCATGGGCGGCGCTCGCGGTGCCAAGGGCGAAGAAGACGACGAGCACTACACGCCGGACTACCTGCAGGAGCCCGACCCGGACGCGCTGTTCGGCACTGACACGCCGACCGTGCCCCCGGTAATCGGCCTCTGACACCGGAAACTCAGCCCACGACAACAGCCAGGGTCATGATCGGGATACCACAGTTGACGCTCTACGGACGAGTGACGGTCTCGCTCGACACGCTGGCGGCCGTGTGGCGCCGGGAGAATCTGGGCGAGCTGCACAACGTGCTGGTCGACACCGCCTACTGGATGAACGACGACGAACAGCGGCAGTCGTTCCAGCGCGCGGTGGACGAGCTGAACGAACGCGGCCTGGTCAACCAGGGCAGTCTCGACGCCAACTTCCTGGACGCGCTGAGGCTGGTCGGCCGGCCGTCGGTCGAGTACTACGGCTGGATCGCCGCCAAGAACGGTGCCGGTAAGAACAGCGCCGGTCAGAACCACAGCGCCGGCGACGGGGACAGCCCCGACGAGGACCGCGACATCGCGGTCCTCGTGGCCGGCCGGGGTCAGGACGAGGGCGTGCTACTCATCCGCGACCACCACGAAGTCCACCTTCAGTCGGTCGGCGCGGAGGGCCTGATGGGCGCGCTGATCGGTCAGCTGCCGCAGGTCCAGGCCGGTCGCGGTCGCGGGGTGAACCTGCCCGAGCAGGAAGTGCGCCAGCTGGCCGCGAAGTTCCCGGCCGCGCCGCTGGGCGAGATCAAGCCGCCGCCGGCCAGCGAGTTCGACGTCTTCGGCCGAGCCACCATGGCCGAGGACGCCCGTGACTGGTTCGCCGTGATGGCGCTCCCCCGCACCGGCGGCGGCCAGCTCTACGTCGCCGCCCGCAACCAGTACGGCGAGCGGAAACGCTGCGCGCATCCGTTGACCTACGTGGACACCCAGCAGGGCCGCTGGATCATGCAGACGACCGGCGACAAGCCCGGCGACCGATGGATCACCTCAGCCCCGGCGAACCGTCAGATGCTGCTGGCCCGCCTTGAGGAGATGCGCAGCCGCCTGCCGGGCTGAGCCGCCTGCCAAGTTGAGCGGCCAACCCTGAGCGGCAACCCCGAGCGGCCACGTCGAGCGCCGATCGATTTATACGATCGTCTACGGGGGTCTCGCGCATCGCGCCGATACGGTCCAAACTGGTTCCCTAAACCGGGTAACGCGGCGAAGGAGCCCAGATGCGCAGCACCATGCAGGACGAACCGCTTTCGTTGGCCACCCTCACCCGCTACGGCACGACGGTGCACGGCGCGAGCGAGGTAGTCACCTGGACCGGGGAAACCGGCCGGCGCACCAGTTACGCCGAACTCGGCAAGCAGGCCGCCCGACTCGCGCATGCCCTGCGCGGCCTGGGCATCACCGGCGACGAGCGGGTCGGCACGTTCATGTGGAACAACACCGAGCACATGGCGGTGTACCTGGCCGCGCCGGCGATGGGCGCGGTGCTGCACCCGCTGAACATCCGGTTGTTCCCCGACCAGCTCACCTACATCGCCAACCACGCCGACGACCGGGTCGTGGTGGTGGACGCGAGTCTGTTGCCATTGTTCAACAAGCTGCTGCCCGGCTTCAAGACGATCGAGCACGTGATCGTCACCGGCGGCCCGGCCGAGGCCGTGACCGCGCAGGCCGGCGTCACCGTGCACGCCTGGGACGAACTGCTCGCCGCCCAGCCGGACGAGTTCGACTGGGTCGATGTGGACGAGCGGGACGCGGCCGCGATGTGCTACACGTCCGGCACCACCGGCAATCCCAAGGGCGTCGTCTACTCGCACCGCTCGATGTACCTGCACTCGATGCAGGTGTGCATGACCAACGGCATGGGGCTGACGCAGGCCGACACCGGCCTGGTGATCGTGCCGATGTTCCATGCGATGGCCTGGGGCCTGCCGCACGCCGCGCTGATGGTCGGCGCGTCGCTGCTGATGCCCGACCGCTTCCTGCAACCCCAGCCGCTGGCCGCGATGATGGACGCCGAGCGGCCGAGCATGGCCGGCGCGGTGCCGACCATCTGGCAGGGACTGTTGCAGTACCTGGAATCCCACCCGCAGGACCTGTCGTATCTGCGCAATGTGATCGTCGGCGGTTCGGCCGCGCCACCCGAGTTGATGAAGGCGTTCGCCGAGCGGTACGGCGCGCACATCACGCACGCCTGGGGCATGACCGAGACCTCGCCGCTGGGCAGTCTCGCCTACCCGCCGGCCAAGGCCACCGAGGAAGAAGCCTGGGAGTACCGGACCAGCCAGGGCCGCTTCCCCTCCAGCGTGCGCGCCCGGCTGGTCGGCGACGACAACCAGGTGTTGCCGTGGGACGGCGCGACCGTCGGCGAGCTGGAAGTCCGCGGTCCCTGGGTGACCGCCGGCTACTACCAGGTCGAGGACCCGGACAAGTTCGACGACGGCTGGCTGCGCACCGGCGACGTGGGCACGATTACGCACGACGGCTTCCTACGGCTGTCCGACCGCGCCAAGGACGTGATCAAGTCCGGCGGCGAGTGGATATCCTCTGTGGACCTGGAGAACGCGGTGATGGCCCATCCCGCGGTCGCCGAGGCGGCAGTGATCGGCGTGCCGGACCCGAAGTGGGACGAGCGGCCGCTGGTGGCCGTGGTACTCAAGGAAGGCGTCCAGGTCACGCCCGCCGAACTGCGGGAGTTCCTGACCGGCCGGGTCGCGCACTGGCAGTTGCCGGAGAACTGGGCCTTTGTGGACGAAGTGCCCAAGACCAGCGTCGGCAAGTTCGACAAGAAGCGGCTGCGCGCCCAGCACAAGGACGGCGCGATCAGCGTGCTCCGGGCCGAGTGACCGGCGCCGGCTGATCAGGCTCGTCGGTGAGTGGGGCGGCCACGGGTTCCGGGCAGCCTCGGCGGCCAGCCGCTCCAGCTCACCGACGAGCTCCTGGGTGTCCACCAAGGCGACCATCCGGATAATCTTGCTCCGATCCGCATCCGCCACGGTCCCGCAGCCACGAACACATCCCGAACGGTCATGACCAGAACCAGCCTGGCGGACGCCGATTTTCCGGCCGACCCCTACCCCGGCGCCCGCCCGGCGTGGTCGTTCGTCCATGTGGCCGGCATGAGCTATCCGTTGGCGCCCAGGCGATCGACGCGATGGAGTTGGGAACTCACCGACGGCACCGAGCTGAATCAGTGGCTGGCCGGGCATCAGGCGCCACCGCTGGACGCGCGGATTCCGGTGCTGGCCTACGGATCGAACGCCTGCCCGGCGAAGATCAGTTGGCTGCGCGCGACCTATGGCCTGACCGGGCCGGTGGTCGTGCTGCGTGCGCGGTGCTCCGGCCTGGCCGCGGTCTGGGCCGCCGGCCTACGCCGCCGCGACGGCCAGCGCCCGGCCACCCTGGCCGCTGATCCCGATGCTGTCGAGACGCACGCCGTCTGGCTGGCGACGCGAAGCCAGATCACCGCGCTGGACGCGTGCGAGGGTCGCGGCGAGCGATATCGGCTCACCCGGCTGCGATCCGGCCAGGTCACGACCGAGGACGGCACGGCCATCGACGGTGTGCTCGCCTACACCGGGCTTGCCGAGACTCGCGCGCCGCTGCTGGTCGACGGCCGGCCGGTCCGGTGCGCGGACGTGTCACAGGCGCGGGCGGTGTCGCTGGCCGGCGAACCGGGTGCGGACGGCCTGGCGGGCGAGACCGTCGACGGCGATCCGCACCCGAACGAGTGGCCCGATCTGCTGTTCGTCTACGGAACCCTGCAACCCGGCGCGTCCGCCTGGCCGGTGGCCCGGCCGTGGGTCAACGGCGAACCACGGCCCGGCACGCTGGCCGGCGCACTGTACGACACCGGGCGCGGCTATCCCGCGTTGCGCCTGGCCGATGGTCGGGTGCCCGGTTGGTTGCTGCCGTTGCGCTCGCCGGCCGCCGCACTGTCCGAACTGGACGATTACGAGAACAGCGCGTACGAGCGGGCGCGGGTCCGACTCACCGACGGCACGCTGTGCTGGACCTATGTCTGGCGGGAGCCGGTCGACGGGATGGCGCGGCTGCCCGCCGGCTGGCCCGCACAGGCGGCCCGCTGAACACTGTGCTGAGCTGAACACATGGACGAACCCTGGCTGGCGGTGCTGTCGCACGATTACGCCGAGCACATCGGCCGCTATCAGCAGGTGTCGATGGCGCTGATGGCAGCCGGCGCGGTGGTCGTCGGGCACGATCACACCGGACACGGACAAGCGGCCGGCGAGCCCGGCCTGGTCACCGACATCGAGGATCTGGTGACCGCGCAGCACGCGGTGATCGAGCGGGCCAGCGATGACCACTCCGGTCTGCCGGTGGTGTTGATCGGTGTCGGCATGGGCGGCACGGTCGCCGCCCGGTACGCCCAGCGGTACCCGGACCGGCTCGCCGCGCTCGTGCTGGCCGCGCCGATTCTGGGCGTCTGGCCGATGCTGGACCTGTTGGCGGACAACGAGATCCCCGAGGTCAGCATCGATCCGGCGGCACTGTCCCGCGATCAGGCGGCGTGCGCCGACTACACCGAGGACCCGCTGGTCTGGCACGGCCCGTTCCGGCGAGCGACGCTGGAAGCGTTCGACAAGTGCCTGCGGACCATCGATTTCGACCATCCGCTCGGCGACGAGCTACCCGGCTTGTGGCTGCACGGCGACGCCGACGCGCTGGTACCGGAGGCCGATGCGCGCACCGGCATGGACCGCATTCGCGGCCTGCGGTTCGAGGAACACCACTACCCCGGCGCGCGGCACGACCTGTTCCACGAGACCAACGCGGCCGAGGTGCTGGCCGACTTGCTCAGCTTCGTACGCCGGACTTGAGGTTCGCGAGGAAGAGGTCGAACCGGGGGAAGCGAAGCTGGCCCCCGTTGGGGTTCTTGGAATCCCGCACACCCGTCAAATCTGCAAAATTTGCCAGTTCGATGCATTCACCACTAGCGTTGCTGTAGCTGGCCTTCCGCCACTGGGGCTGCATCAGACGCGCTCCTGTGTTGCTTGACGTATCGGCGGATCATCGCCACCGAGCGGTCAAAGTCTAGAGCGGTTGCGGACAGCCGTTCCCAGGCGTCCCGATATCGGAACACTTCTTCGAGTTCCTCGACGTACAAACCGCCGGTCAAGGTGTCCAGGTAGACGTAGCAGGAGCCATCCTTGAGTTCGTTCAGGATGAACGGCACGCCGAGTGCCATGTGTCCGCTGATGTCGGTGGGCAGGATCTGGATAGTCACGCCGGCCTCGCGCGCCATGAAGATCAGGTGGCTGAGCTGTTCGGCCATCACCTCCGGGCTGCCCAGCGGCCGGCGCAACGCGGCCTCATCGATGACGAACCACAGCGGCATCCGGTGCAGGGCGCGTTCCTGTCGGTCGATCCGCAGCTTGACCCGCTGGTCGATGGACTCGTCCTTTTCGTTCGGCCAGCCTTGCCGGATCAGTGCCTCGATGTAGCTCGGAGTCTGCAACAGGCCGGGGATCAGGTCGATCTGGAAGTTGCGGACCGTTCGGGAGTCGTCCTCCAGTTCCATGTAGTCCACGAACCGGCCGAGCACGTCATCGGGATAGACCTGCCACCAGTCCTTCCGGCGGGCCTGTCGGGCGAGCCGCACCATCGCGTCGGAGACGGCATCCTCGGCGTTCATCGCTTCGCACAGGATCAGCGTGTCGTCACCGTTGATGCCGATCTCGAAGGCTTCGATGCGGGATAGTTTGGAGGGGCTGAAGTCGGCCAGTTCGGCCAGCTGGGCGATGGTCAGGCCGGCGTCGAGCCGAAGCCGCTTCAGCGCGCCGATCAGGCGCCGCCGGCGGAGGGGGATTCTGCGCATGGCCTCGACCGTAGTGCATCCACATTCGCCCGATCGGATGAAATTCTATCCGACCTCGACTGCAACTATTGCGATCATGGTTGCAGTGCTCGACTCTGGGCGACATGAGCAGTCCTGCCGAAGCGGATGAAGAATCAACGACGGACAGCACGGAGTTGCTGGTCCAGTTGGCCGAGCTCGCCGAAGACGCCGAGTACTTCCGGCCGCGCCTCTTCGCGATCTATGGCGTTCGGCGGCAACAGAAGATCGATGATCAGCCGGCGCGGCCGTTCCTGGGTTGGGGCATCGACTTCCGCGACGAACTGGGCGCGCGGTTCTGGGGTCCGGGAGGATCGGCCCACCACTCGGAGTCCGCCGAGCAGGTGCTGATGTTCTACCGACGACTGGGCGAAGCCCACCTTCGGTGGCTCGACTGACCGTTATGGTTCGACAGGGGCTTGCTGGTCAAGGAAGCGGGACACCAGCCCGCGCACCACGGTGGCCATCGAGAAGCCGTTCTCGGTCGACCAGGTACGCAGCCGGGTGTGCAGCTCGGTGGGCAGCCGAACCGGCACGGTCTGGTGCTCGCCGCGCAGCGAACCGCCGAGATGCCGCATGTACAGCGCGCTGGCCTCGGGCGCGATCTCCGGAACGGCCTTCAGCATCTCGGCGCGCTCCTGCCGGGCGATCCAGCCAAAATGCGACATCCCGGACATCCGGCTGAGGCACCAGGCGGTCACCCGCTTCCGCTCCGCGGGTTCCAGATGTTCCAACGCCCGCGCCAACAACTCTGGTGCGGACGGTTCGGATTCGGACACGGGTGGCCTCCTGATCGATGGCGATATCGCCACGGTACCGCGCAATCGCTCGACCGTGTCCGATTCGTTCAAGCCGGTGCCTCCCGATCGCCGTACGGTCACGGCATGTCCAACGACCGACTGATCCGCGCCGAACACTTCGTGTGGGCGACCGCCCGCGTCCTTGAGCAACGTCGTTTCCAGTATCTGTTCCAGAATGCCGATCCCGACGGTGTGCTCGCGGCGCTCGCCAGCTACGAAACACCCGATGGCGGGTACGGCTACGCCCTCGAACCGGACGGCCGAGGGCCGGTGAGCCAGCCGCTGCACGTCGATTTCGCCCTGCGGGTGCTGGACGACATCGGCGTGATCACGCCGGCCACAGCCGACCGAATCTGCGGATATCTGGACGGCGTCAGCCGAGCCGACGGCGGGCTGCCGAACGTCCATCCGAATATCCGCGACTATCCGCGCGCTCCATGGTGGGAGCTGGACGAGTCGGCATCGGGCTCCCTCATTCCGACCGCCAACATCGCGGGCCTGTTGCACCACAACGGAATTCGGCATCCCTGGCTGGACCGGGCGACCCAATTCTGTTGGGCGGCCATCGACGCGATCGAGCAGACCCATCCGTACGTCATCGACAACTGCATCGCGTTTCTCGATCAGGTGCCCGACCGCGAGCGAGCGGAGAAAACAGCCGACCGGCTCGGCACACTGGTGCGCGACAACGGTTTGGTGGCATTGACCCCGGACGATCCGGACTATGACCGCCCGGCGGGCTACGCTGCTGGCGAAGATCATTATCCCTACGATTACGCGGCAACGCCGGAAAGCCTGGCTCGTCGCTGGTTTTCCGACGCCGAGTTCGACCAAGCCCTCGATCATCTCGCCGCGACCCAGGCCGAGGACGGCGGCTGGTCGGTGTCGTGGCTGATGTGGACGCCGGCCGTCGAGCCGGAATGGCGTGGCTGGGCCACCGTGCGCGCGCTGCGGACACTGCGCTCGTTCAACCGACTGTAACGCCGACCAGTTCGGTCAGCGGGACGCCGGCCAGCGCGCGGACGTCGCGGGCCAGATGCGCCTGATCCGCGTACCCGGTATCGGCAGCGATATCGGCGAACCGGGACCGTCCCAACCGGGCCTTCCCCAGCGCACGCTGGAAACGCAGCACCCGATGCAGGGTTTTCGGCCCGTAGCCGAACGCGGCCAGACACTGTCGGTGCACGGTTCGTTCGGTGCGGCCGAACCGATCGGCCAGCGCACGCACCGACGCTCCGCTCCGGATCGCCCGCAGCAGCGCGATATCCGCGCTCGGATAACCGCGCAGCCGGCCGAGCACCGCGCGCTGCAGTATCGCGGTCGCCTCCGCGATGTCAGTGCCAGCGAGCTCGTCGACAAGATCGTCCGCGTCGGACAGCACGTCTGTCCACAATGGCCGTTCGTCGCGCAGTTCAGACGCCGGCAGGCCCAACACGGCCGGGGCAACGCCAGGCACGAATCGCACGCCGACCAGCGTTCCCGGCGCGGTGTGGTTCAGGTGCGGCCCGGTGTCCGGGCCGGCGACGATCAGCCGCTCGCCGGTCCAGATCAGGTCCAGGCACGCGTCCGGCACGATTCGGTGCACCCGTGGCGGGCCCGGCGCTGTGGTGCGCACCCAGGTGCAGGCGAGCGCGCCGCGCAGCGGCTCGGCCGGCGGCCGCTCCGCGTACCTGTCCCGCCCGACGCTCATGCCGACAGCGGTCCGACATCAACCGGCGGAAACACCTCCACGCGCACCGCGTCCAACGAAATCCCGACTGCCTCAGCGATCGCGGCGACGGTGAAGAACGCCGGGGTCGGAATCCGCCCGGTCTCGATCTTGCGCAGCGTCTCCACGGAGATCCCGGCCACGCCGGCGATCGCGGTCATGCTGCGCTCGCCGCGCGCCCGGCGCAGCAGCTGACCCAGCCGCTCACCGCGCTCACGCTCGTCGGCACTCAACGGCACTCGAACCATACTGTGATAGTAATACCGGTATAGTTATTCGAGAGGAGTCGCGATGATCGAGTTGAAGACCGCCGGCGAACTGGCCGCGATGCGCGAAGCCGGCCGGGTCGTCGCCGCCGGCCTGGCCGCCGCGCGCGAGCACGCCGCCATCGGGGTGCGACTGTCCGAACTGGACGATGTCGCCGCCGCCGTGCTGCGCGAAGCGGGCGCGAAACCGAACTTCCTGCACTACCAGCCGGCCTGGGCGGACATTCCGTACCCGGCGGTGATCTGCGTGAGCGTCAACGACGCCATCGTGCACGGCATCCCGACCCGCACCCGACTCGCCGACGGCGATCTGGTCAGCCTCGACTTCGGCGCGCAGCTCGACGGCTGGCACGGCGACGCGGCGATCAGCTTCGTCGTCGGCACGCCGCGCCCGGAGGATCTGGCGCTGATCGAGACGACTGAACGTGCGCTTGCGGCCGGGATCGCCGCCGCGCGGGCCGGCGGACGGCTGGGCGACATCGCGCACGCGGTCGGTGTGATCGGCCGGGCCGCCGGCTACGGCATCGTCGCCGATCACGGCGGCCACGGCATCGGCCGCGCCATGCACGAGGACCCGGGCCTGCCCAACGAGGGCCGACCGGGCCGGGGCCTGCCGCTGCGGCCGGGGATGACGCTGGCGATCGAACCGATGTTCACCCTCGGCGGCCGGAACGACTACCTACACGACCGCGACGGCTGGACCGTCCGCACCGCCGATGGCAGCCGCGCCGCGCACGTCGAACACAGCATCGCCATCACCGAGGACGGCCCGATCACCCTCACCGCGCGCCAGCCGCACTGAACGCGAGCGCGCCTCAGATTCTGCCCGGCGCCGCATGGGCTGTGCATTACCCGAGGTCACCGATCTGCGGACACGCACGTTCGCCAATAGGGCTACCCTGGGTTGCCGGTGGGGTGGCACGCAGAATGGCGAGGTGTGTCGTGGTGGGCGACCAGAAGTCGCAATCCGTACCGTGGTGGAAGATCGCGGGTGGCCTGGCTTCAATAGCCACCCTGCTCGCGTTCGTGGGAGTTCCTTCACTGGGGGCGCTGCAGCACGCGTTGTTTCCCTCCGCGCCCCCAACAACCAGCGCGACCGCACCGCCGACATACACCACTGACCCGGCGTGGATCACGACGTATTCCCCGGACCCGTCGACCACCACATCGTCCACCGACACACCGACCACCACGTCTTCCACTGACCCGCCGACAACCACCACGGACCAGAATCCGCTCACAGCGGCCGGTCTGCTGCCCCAAGGGTTCACCGACGATCTCCGGGTCCACTATTCGCGCTTGGGCTGGGGCACCCATTCCTGCGTTATCGGGGCCATGAGCGCGGACGTCCAGGCCACGTTGGAAACCAATGGCTGCACCGCAGAATTGTGGGGAACGTATTTGTCGGACGACACCAAGATACTGACCTCCGTGCAGATCTTTCCGTTCGATTCGGCCGCCACCGCACAGCAGGTGTACAGCAGTTTCGCCCCCGGCGGCACGTGGAGATTCGGGATCTGGTGCCCTGGGACCGGGCCGGGCTCCTATCCGTGCACCAACGGCTACGGCGCCGCACACAGCAGCGAATACATCCGGTCGGACAACCGCTACCTGATCGAGGCGAAAGCGATTTACACCGACCAGACGACAGGTTCTTGGTTCGAACCCTGGGCCACCTCGGCGGCACAGACGGCGGTCGACGTGTGCGGGCCATGACACTCGTAGCGATCCGCGGCGCGCTCACGCGGAGAAGCTGAGAACGATCTCAGCCAACGGACGGTACGGTCGCAAGGGTGGACGTGAAGATCGGTTCCAGCACCGACAGCATCGACGGATATGTGGCCGTGCCGCCAGCATCGGTGGCCGGCGAGGGGCCGTGGCCCGGCGTCGTGATCGTGCACGACATCGCCGGCCTCGGTGATGACTCGCGCAGCATCGCCGAACGGTTCGCCACCGCCGGCTATCTCGCCGTGGTGCCGGACCTGTTCGGCCACGGCGGTTTCGTGCGCTGCGTGCGGGCGGTCATGGGCTCGCTGCGGTCCGGCCAGGGCCAGGCGTTCCAGGACATCGACGCGGCCCGCGCGCTGCTCGCCGCTCGTCCCGACTGCACCGGCAAGATCGGCGTGGTCGGGTTCTGCATGGGCGGTGGGTTCGCCCTGCTCACCGCCGCCGGTCACGGGTTCGACGTCAGCGCGCCCTACTACGGCGATGTGCCGCGCGATGAGGCCGCGCTGGACGACGCCTGTCCGATCGTGGCCAGTTACGGCGCGAAGGACCGGCGGCTGGCCGGTTCGGCGGCCAAGCTGGAGAAACGGCTCACCGAGCGCGGCATCCCGCACGACGTCAAGGAGTACCCGGATGCCGCGCACTCCTTCGCCAACCGGCTGTCGCTGGGGCCGTTCGGTCCGATCCTGCGGGTCGCCGGGATGGGCTATCACCACGAGTCCAGCGAGGATGCCTGGCGCCGGGTGTTCGCGTTTTTCGCCGAACACCTTCGCTGAGCCGAGGTAGGGAGGACATCAGGCCAACATCACTGTGTGTGTCCCCGGTCGGGCATCCGGTCGACACTCGGCTGCGAGACAATTCGCAGCACCATGGACAACACGGTCGAACTCCTGGTCACGGTGGTGGTGGCCGCCGACGACGAGCCGGCGGCGAGGGAAGCTTGCGAAGAGCTGACCTGGCGGACCGACGGCCGGATCGTGGAAGCCGCCGACTGCTCGGCCGAGGAACCGGGCTGCTGGGCGGTGACCATGAGCCTGGCCAGCGACGAGCGTCCGACCACCAACCTCGGGGGCGCGCTGGCCCGCGCCGTCCGCCAGTTCGTCCGCCGGCTCGCGCCCGATGTGGCACTGCCCCGGGTGTCCTGCGAGCCGCCGACCGCGTGGACCGTGCTGGACGACCCGGAGACGGTCGGCGGCCTGGTCGCCGGCGCCGAACGACTGCTGATCGAGGCTTGGCACGGCGACAACCCGTACCACCTCGGGCTGGGTGCCTCAGCCGAGTCGGAGTCGGACGAACCAGAGCCCGAGCCAGCACCCGAGCCCGAGCCCGAGCCGGAACCCGAGCCGGAACCGGCGGCCCAACGCGCGGCAGCGCCGAACCGGTCGAGCCAGCGGGCGGCGAAGGGCGCCGAATACCGGCTGCGGCTGCGGGTCGACGTGGCCACCGGGCGCGCGGCCGGCGCCGAATGGCAGGCCCGCGCGGTGGCCAGCCGGATCACCCCGGCCGCCACGCTGACCGAGGTCACCGAGGCCGACGGCGTGGTGACCGTGCATGTCGACCTCGGGCCGGCGGCCAGCGCGCCACCGCAGACGGTGCTGGCCGCGGTGTCCGCTTTGGACCGTCCAGGCTGGTCGCCGCTGGCCTGGGAGGGTGACACCGCCGTGACCCGATGGATCGCCAGCCCGACGCCGGACACCGGAATCACCGCGCTCGAACTGTCCTCCGGGCCGGCGGGATCAGGCCAGAAACCCCAGCGGCGCAAGAACTAGTGTCCGGCGCCGAATTTCGGGCGCAGGACACTAACCCTGACGGCGTTTGGGCAGCAGGCCGGGCTTGCGCAGCGCGTCGCGCAGGATCTCGTACGTGCGGCCCACTTCGGTGTCGGCCGCCGTCAGATCCAGGCCCGCCGGCACGTCGTCCGCCGGCCGTAGTGGCGGCACCGGCAGCCATCGCTCATTCCACAGTTCCTCGACGGCCGCCTCCCAGTGCAGCCGCACGCCCATCCGGGCGACCCGGTCCCGCTCGGTGGCCAGCGCCAACCGCCGCTCCGCGTCGATCACCTGCCGGTTCAGGTCCTCGACCAGTGACCGGTCGTGCTCGCGCATCCGACGCACCGCCTCGGTGTTGGTGTCCGCCAACTCCTTGTAGCGGCGAATGGCGTCCGCGTTCATCACGCCTCCGAATCTGGCTGGACATCGGACTGGATGTCGAACGGGATGATCACCTGCGGTCGGGCGTGAGTGAACCGGTCGAAGTGCAGCCCGCGGCCCGGCCGAGGCGACCAGTGCACCAACTGCCCGGACGCCAGCGGCGACAGCTCCTGGCCCTGCACGTCGAACGCCACCCAGGCGCCGACGTCGTCCACCGAGCCGATCGGCAGGGTGGCCCGCAGCCGCGCCACGCCCCGCCACCAGCCCAGCACATGCGTGCGGTGCTCGGGGCCGTGCCGCAACACGTCCCGCAACTGGTCCAGGCCGCTCCGACCGCTGGACTCCTTGCGCTCCAACACCGCCTGCGCCGCGTCGATGGCGTAGCCGACCAGATAGCGCGGCGCCGACGGAGCCTCGGCCGGCGTGTCCGACCGGGCCTGGGCCAGCTCGGTCGACAGGTTCGCCAGCAGTTCCCGCAGGCCGTCCCGCCCCACCACCTCGACCCGGTGCCCCTGGGCGCGCAACCGCTCGCCCAACACCGCCGCCGCGGCCGCCGAATCCGGGATCAGCGGGCACAGGGTGAACAACGCCGTGCCCGGTTCATGTTGCCGGGCAACGGAAAGTGCCGCCGCGCCGAGCACGTTCGCGGCGTCGGCGACGAGCGAGCCGATCACCGCGACATTGCGGCCCGGCGCGTTCTCCAGCACCCCGCCGGCCGCGCTGCCGGCCACGTCGATCACCTGGCCCAGCAAGGCGGTCGGGGCGTCAGCGCCGGGGCGCAGCGCCTGGAAGTCCGGCGCGGCGGCCAGTTCCGGCACGTGCGCACCGTCGAACAGCCGCGGCGGCGGCCAACCGTTGACCCGCTGCTCCCACAACCGCTTCTGCAGTCCGTCGAACGTGCCCCGCGAGGTGGCGTCCGGAATCCGGGCGATGTGGTTTCCCGGCCGCACCCCGGATTCGTGGTTGACGACCGCGTGCCAGCGCGGCAGCTCCACCGCCGCGTCGTTGCTGTGCTCGACCAGCACCCGGCGTGCCTTGGGCAGGGCGATCCGCAGGATGAACTGCTCGAAGATCGCCGGCTTGCCCCAGAACGCCTCGATTCCGGCAACATCCTGACTGGACAGAACGAGGTGGATGCCCTGTGACCGGCCGCGCCGGGCGACGTCCTCCAGCAGTTGCGCGGCGGTGGACGACAGGGTGTCGCGCTCGGCGAACAGGTACTGGAACTCATCGATCACGGCGACGATCCGCGGCCACCGGCCGTCCGGGTCCTCGCCGCGCAGTTCCTCCAGCTTGGTGACCTCGTGCCGCTTCGCCGCGTCCGCCCGCGCCCGCATCTGATCGGCCAGGAACCGCAGCAGCGCCACGCCGAACTCGCGGTCGGTGTTCACGTTCACGCCGACCAGCCGGGCGTGCGGCAGCCAACTCGGGTCCTTGCGGCCGGGCGCGAACTGGGCGAACGACACGCCCTCCTTGAAGTCCAGCAGATACAGTTCCAGCTCGTCCGGCGAATAGCGAGCGGCCAGGCCGCCGAGCATGGCGTAGAGGAAGTTCGTCTTGCCCGATCCGCTGGGGCCGCCGACCAGCGCGTGCGGCGAGGAATCGCCGAGCACGACGTCCACGCCCATTCCGTCGTGGAAGCCGACGGGGGTGCGCAGCTCAGTCGCGGAACTGTTGGCCCACAACCGTTCCGGCAGCAGATCGGCGAAGGAACCCAGCCGGGCGCGGCGATCCTCCAGCTCGGTCGCGATGGCCGCGCAGGCGCCCGGCACCTCGGCGCGCGGCAGCGGCGGGTCCGGCCGGAAAGTGGCGTGCTCGCCGGTCATCGTGCACCGCGCGCCACCCCGCTCCGCGAACGTGACCGTCTCCATTGGACTGTTCACGGTGACCGGGATGTCCACCAGGATCAGCTGCACCCCGCACGGCAGGCCGTTTCGGGCGATCCGCTGCAACTGCTGCTGTTGGTCGTCGGGCAACTGCTGGTGGTTGCCGAACAGCACCGCGATCCGCCACGGCTCCGCGCGCCGGCCGGACTGGCCGCTGACCGCCCGCAGCGACGTGTGGCCGCCCTCCAACACCCCGCCGTGCACCCGCCGGATGTGCTCGGACAGCTCGTCCAGCAGTTCCTGCGGGCGGGCCGGATTGTGCACGGTCAGGAGGCCGGCCCGGGTCAGCGGATACAGGCCGGGCAGCGGGCCGGTCAGTTGGCCGGTGTCCCACAGGTGCAGGTGCACCAGGCCGGGCTGGAAGTAGCTGAGCACCCGCAGCAGCAGGCTTTCCACCATCGACTCGGCGGCGGTCCGGCTGTCGGTGGTAGTGGAGACGTGCAGGTGGGCGGCGTCCAGCAGCGGCACGGCGACCGGGAACGCCAGTTGCTCGGGGGCGCTGTCGGCGACGGCGGTGCCGATCCGCCACAACTCCGGCACCGAACCGGTGCCGTCAGCCGTGCCGATCCGGCCCAGCCACTGCTGCCACGGCTCGCCGGCCGCGCCGGGCGCGGACTGCCGGACCAGGTCGGCCAGCGCCCGCGGCCCGTCAGCGGTCCACTTCTCGAAGTGCCGCTCGCGGTCGACGACCGCCTCGGCGATCACGTCCGCCAGGTCCGGATTGGCTCGCACCTGGGCGAAGGAGGGCGCGGCCAGCGCCCGGTCAACGCCCTCGGCGCGCAGCCAGGAAGCGACCATCGTCCGGGCATGCTCCCGGGCCGCGCGGGCCTGCTCGCGGGACGCCACGGTCAGGGCCTGCTCGACGGCCCGCCGGAACTCCTCGAACGCGGCCTCGATCCGCCGGCGGCGCTCCGTCCGCTTGCTCACCCGAGCACTCCTTGACCACAGTTGAAGCCGCACTCACGTTAGCAGGCCGACAACGAGCAGCCGGATGCCGAACTAGAGCGATTCCGAGAACCGGTCGACCGCTTCGATGGCGCCGACGACCGCCGTGCGGGCGGTCGCGATCAGCTCCAGCGCCTGCGGCAGCTCCGCCAGCCGGACCAGCTCGGAGTGCTGGCGGGTCAGCTCGTCCAGTCGTTTCGCAGCCCTGGCCAGGAAATCCTCGCCGGCGTGCAGCTGCTCGTAGCCCTGCCGCAGCTGCTCACGCCCTTCGGCGAATTGGCCGCGGATCGCCTCGATGGACACGGCCGGCCCCTACAGCCGCTCCGCGAACGCATTCGTGGTGGACTGCACCTGTTCGGTGAGTCGCGCCGCGTTCGTCGCCAACTCCACCGCCTGAGCGATCATGTTGTTGATCTCACCCGCTTCGGCCTGCGAACTGCCCTGGATCGCCTGCGCCAAGGCGCCCTGCGCCTGCTCAAGCGAGGAAATGCCCTGCTGGAACGCGCCTCGGGCGGAATCGATGTCCTGATTGGCGACTGCGATCTCGCGGCGGAGTTCTTCGACGCTTGCCATCGGGAGTGCGGCCTCCTGGATTGTGCACCAACGCTGTTGATGTTGAAATTACTGGAATCGACCCGACGGTGGTCGGCCGCCCCCTGAGCTGATGGTGGAAGATGACCACAGCTCACCGCGATCCGCGTCGCCCATTTGGCGTCAACTTCAGGGAGGATCATCCGTGACCGCCGACGCCGTGCTCGAGATCGACCAGGTCTCGGTCAGCTACGGCACGGTTGTCGCGCTGCGCGAGATGAGCCTGGCGATCCGGGCCGGCGAGTTGTTCGGGCTGGTCGGCGCCAATGGCGCGGGCAAAACGACGGCGATGCGAGTGGCGTTGGGCGTGCTGCGGCCGGATTCCGGCTCGGTGCGGTGGAAATCACGACCGATCACGCTCGCCGACCGACGCAGGATCGGTTATCTGCCTGAGGAACGCGGGCTCTCTCCGAGGCTGCGG
>DASZLR010000099.1:0-14564 GCA_035552275.1 Pseudonocardiaceae bacterium
ACGTCCGCGCCGACTGACCGCCGGTAAGCCGCCAGTCGGCGCGGTGCGCGTTACAGTCCGCCGACCTTCACGGGGACTTTCTGGATGGTGGCGACGGTCGTGTCCGGATTCTCCAGGTCGATCAGGTCGACCGGATTCTGCAGCTGATACAGGTCGCCCTTGGGCGGGAACTGCGTCAGCGCGCCGATCAGCTTCGCCGGGTCCTTGGTGGTGAGGATCAGCGGCTCGGTCATCCGCTGCACCGTCTTTCCACTGGACGACGCTTCCGGCTGCTCGACGACCATGGTGAAGCTCAGCACCATGGTCTGCTCGAACTTCGGCGGGTACTGCTGCGTGATCCGCAGCAGGCTCTGCGGGTCGACGTCCACATCGTTCTGTTCGATGGTGATCGAGCCGCCCTGCCTGCTGTCCTGAGTGGCCGGAAGTGGCGCCCACATCTTGAAGCCGATGACTCGCAGCCGAACGCTGTTGACCGGATCATTCGGATTCGCCTCGACGCGGACCTTGATGCCGCCCTTGAAATCGACGGAGACCAATGAGCCTCGGAGCTGGAGTGGAACATTGTTCGCGGCCATGCTCATCGGGATCTCGGCCCCGATCGGCGGCAACAACGGCGACGGCGCCAGCGGCGCGGCCGGTGCGGCCTGCGCGACGCTGGCTCCGCCGATGCCGACGGCGGTGATCGCGACACAGAGCAGGCCAAGCAGCAATGCCGGAATTCTTCGAGAACGGACAGACACGATGGTGTTCCTTCCCTGGAAGGTTGTGCGTCCAGCCGTTCCAGGGTCGGGTCACCGCGGATCGTCGGCAATCGGACTCAGCCGGTAGTCACGCAATCTCACGCATTCGGGGATACCGCACCGAAATCGGTGACATTAAGTAGCGATCATGGTTACCGTTTGGTGAATCGCTCCCGCGCGCCGAGCAGGTCGGTCACGGTGGCGAACTTGACCCGTGGCCGGCTGGACTCCGCACCGCGCCGCCGCTCCGCGCGGTCGATCGCCAGAATGTCCTTGCGCCGCAACGATTCCGGCTTACGCCGCCGGACGAGTCGGGCGAAGTCCTTCGCCGAGTGCGCCGGCCGCGCCAACCGGCCGGCGGCCGCGTCGTCCAGCAGGCTCCGCACCGTCTCCGCCGCGCACGACCGGTTCGTGCCGATCCCGCCGGACGGGCCGCGCTTGATCCAGCCCACCACGTAGATCCCGTCGACAACTCGGCCGGCGGTGTTGGGCATGGTGCCGGTGTGCTCATCGAAGGGCAGGCCAGGGACCGGGGTGCCGCGGTATCCGATGGACCGGATCGCCAGGCCGGTCGGGATCAGCTCGGTGATCTCCGAACCGGCGGTGCTGCCGACCCGAACGCCGTCGACCCGATCGGACCCGGTGAACTCCGTCGGCGAGGTGTGGAACCGCAGCACGATCCGCCGACCCGGCGCCGGCGACTCCGGCCAGTCCATCGACCGAATGGCCGCGTCCCGCAGCAGCGCGGCCTTGGACCCGGCGGGGGCGGTGGTGATCGCCTCCCGGACGCCGGGTTGGTTGTCCACGACCAGCTCGACACCAGGCATCCGCAGCAGCGCCACCAACTCCGGACGGGTGTACGCGGCGTGCTCGGGCCCCCGCCGCCCGAGCAGCACCACCTCGCGGATTGTGCTGCCGCGCAACGCTTCCAGCGCATGGTCCGCGATGTCGGTGCCGGCCAGCTCGGCCGGATCGGAGAGCAGGACGCGGGCGACGTCCAGCGCCACGTTGCCGGTGCCGACCACCACCGCCCGCTCGGCGGTCAGCGCGACGGCCGCCGCCGGGACGTCCGGATGCGCGTTGTACCAGCCGACCAGGTCGGTCGCCGGCATCGAGCCCGGCAGGTCCTCGCCGGGAATGCCCAGCGACCGGTCGGTTTTCGCGCCGACCGCGTAGATCACCGCGTGATGGTGCGCGGCCAGGTCGGCGTGCTCGATGTCCGCGCCCACCTCGACGTTCGTGTGCACGGCGACCCGAGGATGCTGATAGATATGCCCGAACGTGTCGCCGATCTTCTTGGTGGACGGGTGATCCGGGGCGACGCCGTAGCGGATCAGCCCACCGGGCAGCGGAATGCGGTCGATCATGGTCAGCTCGATGTCGCCGTGCCGCAGCAGGTCCTGCGCGGCGTAGCTGGCCGCCGGGCCGGTGCCGACGATGGCGACGCGCAGCGGGCCGACGCCAGCCGGTATCGGGCGCGGGAACGTCGGCGCGTCCCAGTTCGGATCGGTGCCGGCGTTCTCGAAATGCTGCCGGTTGATCTCGGCGTACTGGAAGTTCGACGTGCCGAGCAGGTCCACCGGAAAGATCGCGTCCACCGGACAGGCGTCCGCGCACGCGCCGCAGTCGATGCAGGTCCGCGGGTCGATGTAGAGCATGTCGGTCCTGCCGAAGTCCGGATCGTCCGGAGTCGGGTGGATGCAGTTGACGGGGCACACCGACACGCAGGTGGCGTCGTTGCAGCAGGACTGGGTGATCGCGTAGGCCATCAGAGCATGTTCACACGTTTGTAGATGGCCATCGCCGGCCTAGGCAGCAGCTCGACGTCGGACAGGAACGCCATCAGATGCGAGCAGCTGGACCGCAGCATCGTCTGGTGGTGCTCGTTCTCGGCCGCCTGGCGCTGGGCTTCCTTGGCGTCGAGCCCGACCGCCGCGTAGACGCCCTTGTTGACCATGCTGGACACGATGGCGTAGGCGACGATGGCGATCAGCGTGCCGCTGGCCCGCTTGCGCAGCGCGTTCGCGCCGGCCATCCGCTCGCGGATTTCCTGGCGGGCGAACTTCATGTGCCGGGACTCCTCCAGCACGTGGATCTTGCTGGTCGTGCGCACCACCGGCAGCACGTTCGCGCCGCGCAACCAGTCCCGCTGCATCACGTCGAGCACCTCTTCGGCCACCAGGATGCCGCCGTAGGCGACCTCGGCCGATGCCAGCGACTTGAACCCGCGCGCCAGTTCGATCACGGCCCGGTGCGGGAAGTACGCCGGCACACCCATCTTCTGGCAGGCGCGGGCGAACATGATGGAGTGCCGGCATTCGTCGGCGATCTCGGTGAGCGCGAACTGGAACTCGGAGTTGGCCGGGTCCTTGACGTACTGATCGCGCAGCACCATCTGTTGCAGGATCATCTCGAACCAGATGCCGGTGCTCATGATCGAGCAGACCTCATGCCGAGTGAGCGCGACCCGCTGCTCCTCGCTCATCTGGTCCCACAACGGGGTGCCGTACAGGGTGCTCCACTCCGGATTCAGCCCGAACTGGTCCGGCGCGAGCGGAGCGTCCCAGTCGACCTCGACCATCGGGTCGTAGGACAACGCCGCCGCCGACTGGAGCAGCCGACCGGAGACGTCCTCACTCGTGCCGACGTCCGCGCGGTGCAGCGGGGTCGCCGTGTCGACCATGACCGTCCTCCCGTTACCAAAGGTAACTGTTACTCCCGTTTACACCCAGAACGCTACCACACCATCGGGTGGCTTGTGAACCGCGCGGCGCGAAGATCATCAGGGCCGCGTCATCGGGGCGGCCCATAACCGATTCTCGCAGGTCAGAGAGGCTCTGGCGAGGTCATGTGGGCGGTGATCGCGTCGCCCTGCGGAGTGTCGGCGACCAGACGACGCAACAGCGTGCGGGTCACCTCGATCTCGGCCGGCGAGCCGACATCAGTCCGGCAGCAGCGGGACGGTCACCCCTTCGGGCTGGCCGAGCAGTCGGGCACGGGTGACGGCGCTCGCCCCGTATCGGCCGCGCAGCGCGTCGAGGGCGGTGTCCAGCGCCGAGGACGACTGATGGTCGAAGGGCAGCGTCAGCTGCACCGCGTCATCATTGTCCAGATTGGACAATGCGAAACCGATCAGGGTCAGTCCGGCGGTCTCGATCATCGGCATCGCGGTGGTGAGCAGCCCGACCGCCGTGGCGCGGATGGTTTCGGTGTGCGCGGTCGCTTCGGCCAGCGTGTGCGACCGGGTGGCCCGGGTGAAGTCGGCGAACCGCATCCGCAGCGTGACGGTGCGACACACCCGTCGAGCGGCGCGCAGCCGGCGGGCCAGCCGGTCGACCAGCGCGGCGAGGATGGCGTCAAGCTCCTCGGACGATCTGCGCCGACGGCCCAGCGCGCGCTGCGCTCCCATCGAGCGCCGCCGCCGGCCGACCACGATCGGGCGTGGATCGTGGTTGTGCGCCAACGCGTGCAGGTGCCGGCCGGCGGCCCGGCCCAGCGACGAGACCAGCTCCGCCTCGCCGAGAGTGGCGACCTGGCCAACGGTGATGATGCCGCGATCACGCAGCTTGGCGGCGGTGACCCGGCCGACTCCCCACAGCCGTTCGACCGGCAGCGGATGCAGGAAGGCCAGTTCGCCGCCGTGCGGCACGACGAGCAGCCCGTCGGGTTTGGCCACTCCGCTGGCGACTTTGGCCAGGAACTTGGTCCGCGCCACGCCGACGGTGATCGGCAGGCCGACCTGTTCGGCGACCTCGCGACGCAACCGGGCCGCGATCTCGGTGGGGGTTCCCGAGATGCGGGCCAACCCGCCCACATCCAGGAACGCCTCATCAATGGACAGGCCCTCCACCAGCGGCGTGGTGTTGTCGAACACCTGGAACACCGCCCGGCTGGCCTCCGTGTACGCGGACATCCGGGGTGGGACCACGATCGCCTGCGGGCACAGCCGCCGGGCCGCTCCCCCACCCATCGCGGTGCGCACCCCGTACGCCTTGGCCTCGTAACTGGCGGCCAGCACCACGCCCGCACCGACGATCACCGGCCGGGACCGCAGCCGCGGATCGTCGCGCTGCTCCACCGAAGCGTAGAACGCGTCGAGATCGGCATGCAGGATCGGACCCTCGCCGCTCATGGACACATATTCGCACACATGTTCGACACTTGGCTCTGGTCGAGGCGACGACTACCCAGGATCCGGCGCGAGATCCGGCATCGCGTCCAGCAGGTCGAGGTAACCGTCGCCGGCCTGCCACAGCGCGTCGGCGATCGGTCCGAGTTTGCCCGGCCGCCAACGCCGTTCCTCGTAGTCGCGGGTCCGCTCGCGCAGGGATCGCAGGCTGACCGCGAGTTCGTCGTCCACGCGCGCCCGCAACAACTCCGGCGTCGGCTCGGCCAGGCCGACCTTGTCGCCATGGCCTTCGCGCAGCGCGGCGATGGCGTCCTCGGCCACGCCGTCCGTGCTGTCCCACAGCAACACCGGCCGCCGGATCTCGTGATTCCAGATCGGCGCGTGCACGGACCGCCACCGGGCGATCACCGGACTCCTGTCCAGCCGGGTCGCGTTGGCCCAGTGCTGCGCGCCTGGCGGATCGCTGCGCCACGGGACGTCCTCGACCGGCAGGTCCACCGACAGCGCGACCGTGACGACGTCGAGCTCGCGCGGCGTGCCCAGCACCTCCCCGGTCGCCCACAGCTGGACCACCCGCAGCGGAAAGATCGAACTCGGCCGGGTGGCCATCTCGGCGCAGGTCCGGGCCAGCGATTCGACGTGATGAACGGCGCGACTCCACTTCACGCCGCCATCCTGCCCGCAGTGACCGCACGCCGATTTGCCGAGTCCAGCGCGAGGGTGGATGGTGGAGCCTCCGGTGGCGTCACCGGGCGCCATCTCGAGAAATGTAGGGGGTGGGCCGTGTACGCACGCTCCACAACCATCCAGGCACAAGTCTCATCGATCGACAACGGCATCGCGCACGTCCGCGATGTGGTGATGCCGGCCCTGCTGGACACCGACGGCTGTCTCGGCCTGTCGCTGCTGGTCGACCGGATGTCCCACCGCTGCATCGCGACCAGCTCCTGGCAGACCGAGGACGCCATGCGCGCCAGCGAGACGATGATCGCCTCGATCCGCGACCGGGCCGCGGAGGCCTTCGGCGGCAGCCCGCAGGTCGAGGAGTGGGAGATCGCCGTCCTGCACCGCGACCACCAGTCCGGCAACGGCGCCTGCGTCCGCGCCACCTGGTTCCAGGTCGATCCGGCCCAGCTCGACCGGGCCATCGACGTCTACAAGATGGGCACCATGCCGGCCATCGCCGAGCTCGACGGCTTCTGCAGCGCCAGCCTGATGGTCAACCGGGCATCCGGCCGGGCCGTGTCCTCGGTCGCCTACGACAGCATGGACGCGATGCGCCGGAACCGTTCACAGGCCGAGAGCGTCCGGTCGACCGCCGCCGCCGAGGCCCGCGCCGACCTGCTCGACGTCTGCGAGTTCGAGCTCGCCGTCGCGCACCTGCGGGTGCCCGAGATGGCCTGACCGTCAGCCATTGGCTCTACAGTCGGGTCCATGTGCAGAAGCATCAAGTGAACCAAGGAAGTCACACCAGGCGAAAGCCCAGGTCAGGGACTTGTCTAACGTCCGTGAGACCTGGGCCTAGCCGCCAGAATCTCACGGAATCTCACCCTTTGTAGTTGATCTAGCTTCAGCCGAGCAGCTCAGCGAACTTGTCCGCGCCTTGGCGCAGGTCTTCCAATGCCGGGTGAATGTAGGTCTTGGCGGCCATCGAAAGATCAGAGTGCCCGGCCCACGCACTGATGATCGGGCCGGGCACGCCGCTGACCGCCAGGAAGGTCAGCGCGCTGTGTCGGCAGTCGTACAGCCGCACCCGCCGGACACCGGCGGCCTTCATGAGCCGGTAGGCCGCCCACCGAAGATGATCCGTCCGCCACGACCGGCCAGACCGGGCACTGATCAGCCACCGCAGCCCGAGGACGACCAGCGCGGTACCAGTTGCCAGGAGCGCCACGATTCCCACGCACCCAGTGACGACGGTCGGCCAGATCAATCGTCGTCCGGCCAGTCGTCGTCATCCTCGGCCAGCTCGGCCAGTTGCCGCCGGAAGTGTTCGCGGGTCTCCCGCTCGGCGGCCTGCTCGATTCGACGTGCCGACCACAAGGAGCCGGCCGCAATCACTACGATGGCCGCGATCATCAACACGCCTTGTGGGATCACGGCCGGTCTCCCGCGTCCAGCACGGTGACCCGCGCCGCGTCCAGTTCGTCCGCGCGGCGGATCATGTCGGCACCGAGTCCGGCCAGGTGCTCACCCAGCGCACGCCACCCTTCAGCGGCTATCTGCCCGCTGTCCTGCCGGTTGATCAGCTCGATGACGACATCGCCCAGGCGGGTGTTGGTTCTAGTCAGCCTCGCCAGCAGCTCACGGTCCGCGCGGATCACCGTTGGTCCACCTCCGGTTTGCGGCTCGTACGATGAGGACGGCCCGTCGCGACCAACGCAACCAGCGTTCTCGGCTGCGGAGAGTCGCCGGCCGGGTAGCCATGCCGATAGGTAGCCAGAGCAGGTAGCCAGAGCGGAGACGGTGCGGTGGATACGCCGACGATCGGAGCCCTACTCCGTCGCCTGCGCGTGCAGGCTGGCCGCTCGCAGAGCGAGCAAGCCGACATGCTGTCCACACTGGCCGGCCGCCCGGTGGCCCGTAACGAGGTCAGCCGCTGGGAGCACGAGGGACGCTTGCTCACCCCGTTCTGGCAAGAGCATTACGCCGCGAGTTTCGGCGTCCCGGTGACGACTCTGCGCCGCGCGGTCGCAACGTCGAAAGCCAAGCGGCGGCAGGGCAAGGACGCCAGCGGCCCCGTGCGCCGACGAGAGTTCATCGGCACCATGGCCGGGCTTGCGTTGCCGGTGCCGCCGCTGACGGTCGGCCAGCACATTGGAGCTGCGGACGTGCAACGGCTGTCCGAACGCACCGCGCGCCTGCGGCGGTTGGATGACCTACTCGGCGGCGCTGACACCTACCGGCTGTACGTCGCTGAGCTGGACGGCGTGGCATCGCTGCTGAACGCCGGCCGGCACACCGCCGAGGTCGGTCTTGCCCTGCGGTCGCTGCTGGCCGAACGCGCTCAGCTCGCCGGATGGTCCGCGTTCGACGCCGGGTACCACGACAACGCTCGCCGGCACTTCCGCGCCAGCCTGGCCGCCGCCGAGGAAGCCGACGACTCGATGCTGTCCGGCAACGCGCTGGCGTTCCTGGCCTACCAACAGACCGCCACTGGCGACCGCGCCACGGCCACCGCCGAAGCCTCATACGCGAAGGTCAAGAACGGTGCCACACCCGCCGTGCGGACGCTGCTGCTGGAACGGCTGGCGTGGTCCCACGCGGTCGCCGGGCAGCCGCAGGAAGCGGACCGGGCACTGGGCATGGCACGCGATGCCCTGCACACGGACAGCACCCGACCAGAACCGGACTGGGTGTTCTGGGTCGACAGCACCGAAATCGAGATCATGACCGGCCGGTGCTGGACGGAGCTACGCCGGCCGCTACGGGCGGTACCCGTGCTAGAGAACGCGCTGGCGGGCTTCAGCGACACCCACGCACGGGACAAGAGCCTCTACCTGACGTGGCTTGCCGAGTCCTACCGGCAGGCTGGCGAGATCGAGCAGGCCGCGACGACGGCCACGCGGGCGCTGGACTTGGCCACCGGGGTTGGCTCCGTCCGGCCGCTGGCACGTCTCCGCGTTCTGGCTCGGCGGCTCGCCCCACACCGCGCGGCACCGGACGTGGCCGCCCTGCTGGACCGGCTGACTGCGGCGCTCAGCTCTCCGTAGCGGTTTCGAGCCACCGCAAGTACGGCGCTGAGCCGACCTCGATCGGCAGGGCGATCACTTCCGGCTTGTCCCACGGATGTTCGCTGACTATGTGGGCTTCCAACTCGGCGTAGCGGGCGCGGGTGGTCTTGAACACGACGTCCCACTCATCGCCCTGACCCGACTCTCCGAGATGCCAGAAGAACGATGTGACGGGACCGCGCACCTGTGCGCCTGCGGCAAGTTTCGCCTTCACGGCTGACTCGGCCAGCGCGACGGCCGTCGCTCGGTCTGCGGTTGTGGTCGTCACCAGCAAGTGATCCGCCATGACTCAACCCTACGATGCGCCGCCATCGGTGGCGCGCCCGTCCAGGCACGCCGTGGGTGTTCTCGACCCTGCCCGGCGGCTGTCTAATGTGGACTTTTGCTCTCACGTCGGTCTCACGGACTGGCCGAGACCGTGCGGATTAGGTTCCCTGACCTGGACTTTCGCCAGACTCTGACCAGCTACGATGCACCATACGGACCCCTTGGAGGTACCAAGTGTGCAGAAGCATCAAGACGCTCCGGCCGCCGTTCACGGCGGAGCCCACCGACGACGACATGCGGGCCGCCGCGTTGCAGTACGTCCGCAAGATCAGTGGGTTCCGAGCGCCGAGCCGGGCGAACACCGAAGCGTTCGACCGGGCCGTCGAGGTGATCGCGCTGGCCACCCATGACCTGCTCGATCACCTCGAGGTCCGGACGGCTCCGACGGTTTCGGCTCCGACGGCGCCGTAACCGAGGCACCGTAATAAGTCAGCCGAGGCCGTTGGCCCAGTTCACCACCTGCTGGAAGTAGACCGGCGCGTTGGGGGCGTAGTTGATCGCGTGGCCGTATCCGTGCAGGACGAAGGTTCGCAGGCTAGCCGCCGCCGGGTAGTACGGCGCCTCGGACTGGCGCAGGGTGGCTGGCGAGGCGCAGTCGCTGCCCAGCGGCGGACCGCAGAAGTTCGGGTCGTCACCCATGACGATCAGGACCGGAGCGGTGATCCGGCGCGAAATCGGAATCACCACGGTGGTGAGCGCCAACGAGTCCACCGCCTCGGTGACGGTGAATACGTCCTTTGTGGACTCATCAAAGGCTATTGCCCCCGTGACGTACGGCCCGGGACTGTGGAAGTCCGAGTACCGCGTGCCCGGGTCGGTGGTCAGGTAACCGGGATCGACGCCGAGGTCCGCGAACTTCGGGTCGAGCATGGCCGGCATCATCTTCGCGAGAGCGCCCGCGACGGTGGTGAAGTTCATCTGATGGGTCATTCCGGTGACCAACACGCCGTCGACATCGTGGTAGGTGCCCGCTTCGATCATGACCATCGCGGAGCCGATGGAGTGCCCGCCGATGATCACCTTGTCGAACCGTGTTCCCAGCCGGCCCGTCCGCAGGGCCTGGACCACCTGGTGCAGCGCCGCGGCCTCGGTGCTCGCCGTGATCAGGGCGCTCGGCGGCTTGGACGTGCGCCCGGTCCCGAGCCGGTCCACGGCGAGGGTGGCGTACCCGGCGTTGTTCATCGCCAGGCGGTACGACCGAATCCACGGGGTGTAGCCGATATCCCAGTACGAGCTGTTGTACGACCCACCGGGCTCCAGCAACTGAACCGTGGTCGCGCCCGCCGGCGCACACAGTCGCCCGTACATGGTCTGCGGCAGGCCAAGGAGCGAGATCGGAACGTAGACGTCCCGACAGGACACCGGACTCGCGTCGGCCGGCGCGGGAGCGACCAGCAGGCCGGCCGTCACCGCGATCAGCGCGGTGACCCAGATCCGGTGCGGCAGGCGGCGCTTGTGTCCATTGTGGAACAGCCGCACGACGGGCTACCTCCTATCGGCGAGCACTCGGCTGTTGGCGAGCACTCGAAACAAACTAATTCCGGGGGACCGCCGTCATCGGCAGGCGGCTGGGATACGCGGCGGAGGTGAATTTCACTCGGACCGGCTTGTCCGGCACCGGAACCAGCCGCCAGCGGGCGACGACGGTGGCCACCACGATCATGATCTCGGACTGGGCGAAGACATTCCCGAGGCATTGCCGGTTGCCCGCGCCGAACGGGATGAACGCCCCTTGGGGCAGCCGCCCGGCGCGGTCGGGCAGCCAGCGGTCCGGATCGAATCGGTTCGGGTCGTCGTGCAGCGTCGGGTCGAAATGCAGGGCGTGCGGGCTGATGGTCACTTCGGCGCCCGGCGGAATCCGCACACCGCCGAGGTCAACCTCGGCGATCGCCCGCCGCATCAGGATCCAGATCGGATACATCCGCAGGACCTCGTTGACCACCCGCTGGGTGTAGGCCAGCCGCGGGAGGTCCTCGAAGGTCACCGGGCGGCCGGCCAGCACCTCGTCGACCTCGGCGTGCACCCGCCGTTCGATCTCCGGGTGTCGGGCCAACTCGTGGAAGGTCCACGCCAGCGCGAGCGCGGTGGTCTCGATCCCCGCGGTCAGCAGCGTCAGAACCTCGTCGTAGACCTGCTGGTCGGTCATGCCTTCAGCGGTGTCCTCGTCCTGCGCGAGCAGCAGCATCGACAGCAGGTCACCGCGATCGGCGCCCCGCGCCCGCCAGTCCGCGATCACCTCCAGCACGATGGCCCGCATCCGCGCAATGGCCTGGTCGAACTGCCGGTTGGCCGGGATCGGCAACCTCTCGACGAACGCCGGGGACAATGCGCGGACCATCCCCTGCTTGATGACCACCGGAATCGACCGACGCGCCTCGGCGGTCGCGCGCCTGCCGAGTTCGGTGGAGAACAGCGTCTCCCCGACCACGGTGACCGCCAGCGCCTGCATGTCCGCATCGACCTCGCGGACCTCGCCCGGCCGCCATGACTCGGTCAGCTCCGACACCACCCGGATCATCGTCTCCGCGTACCCGGCGATGCGCTCACGATGGAACGAGGGTTGCATCAGCCGGCGTTGCCGCAGGTGAAAGCCGCCGTTCGACAGCACGAGCCCGTTTCCCAGGTAAGGCCGGAATTTGTCGAACATCGCGCCTTTGTCGAAACTGCTGCCGTCGGTGACCAGGACACGATAGGACAATTCCGGGCTGGTCACGAAATATGTTCGCATTGGCCCCAGATCGACTCGCACCACGTCACCGTGTTCGCGCAATGACGAGGTGAACTCCCAACGACGTCGTAGCATTGCCGGGGTGTGCCCAAGAAAGGGCCAGCGGCCGGGCGCCACCGGGATGGGCATCCTGCTTGCTCCTCGCCGTCAAGACCGGGCGGGCCCACATTAGGAGCCATTCGGCCGGGCCGACAGCGCCGAACGGGTGAAAGTGACCATACTGACGGCGGCGGCGACCCCACGTCCAGGGTCGGTAGGCTCGGATCCCCTGGACAGGAAGGCTTTCACCCGTGACCGAAGGATCGGACTGGATCCCGCCGGACCTCGACGTGTCGGTGCCGAGCATCGCGCGGCTGTACGACTACCTGCTCGGCGGCGGCCACAACTTCGCCGTGGACCGCGCGCTCGCGACCCAGGTCGAGGCGGCCATGCCGGGGCTGCGCCACGCCGCCCGGGTGAACCGGGCGTTTCTCACCCGGGTGGTGCGTTTCCTGGTGGCGCAAGGGATCCGCCAGTTCCTGGACATCGGCTCGGGAATTCCAACCGTGGGCAGCGTGCATCAGGTCGCCCTGCAGGGGAATCCGGAATGCCGGGTGGTGTATGTCGATCGCGACCCGGTGGCGGTGGCGCACAGCGAGTTGATGCTGGCGGACGAGGACCGGGCCGCGATCGTTCGGGCGGACATGCGGGATCCCGAGGCGATCCTGGCCAGCCCACCGGCGCGGCGCCTGCTGGATCTCCGGGAGCCGGTCGCGGTGCTGATGCTGCTGATGCTGCACTGGGTTCCGGACGAGTCCGATCCGCTCGGCCTGCTGGCCCGCTACCGCGATCGGCTGGCCGGCGGGAGTTATCTGGCGATCACCCATGTCACCGGCGATGGCCAGAGCGGAGAACTGTCCAAGGCCACCGGGGCCATCCAGCGCAGCGGCAGTCCCGACCAGGTCACGCTCCGCTCGCACGCCCAGATCACGCCGATGTTCGGCGATTTCGAGATCGTCGAACCGGGACTGGTCGGCTGCGCGCTGTGGCGGCCGGGCGGACCGGGTGACATCGCGGCGGCCCCGGATATGAACACGCTGGTGTACGCGGGCGTGGGACGCAAACTCCAGGGTTGATCTGAGTAGCGGAAGGTCGGTCCCGCCGGCCGGCGTCACCCGATCGGGCGACACGTCGCCATGCCAACGGGCATGTACTGACAGACAGCGGGTGGCTAGACTTCCATTTCCCCGGACTGGAACCACGGTGCCACGAATGTCGGACGCTAGCCATAAACTGGACGTCGCGTCGGCCGCACATGACAGTCGCCGCGAGCGGCTGGTGCTTGCCCGAAAATGGGCTTATCTACTCGTCAGTGTCGTTTTCGTGCCGTTGAGTCAAAAAGAGCTTGAACAGGAATTTCTCGGTCTGGTGGACGCTTTGTGCGACGCGGTGCACAGCGAGCCGTTCAACCCGCGGCCGGCCCGTGCGGCGGGCGCCCGGCTGGTCGAGTTGGGCTGTTTCAGTGACGACGTGCTTCCGTGCACAGTGGACGTTCTGGGCAAGGGATTGGTGTCCAGAAAGGAGTTCCAGCCGATCGAGCGGTTCGCGGAGCGGATCGCGCTCGGCTTGGGCGCGTTGGCCGGCGGCTTCGCCCAGGCGAACCGGCGGGCCACGTTCGACCAGCAGGAACACATGCAGCAGTCGCTGATCAAAGCGGTCCGGGATGCCCAGCTGAGTCTGCGGGAGAGCGAGGCGCGGTTCGACAAGGTCGCCACGTCGTCGGCGAGCGGCATCATGATCACCGCCCGGGACGGGCGGCTCATCTGGGCCAACAGCGCGATAACACACATCCTCGGGTACACCCTCGCCGAGCTTGAGGAAATGACCCTGTTCGACATCGTGCTCACCGACTCGGCGCCCGAACTGCGGGAAAGCTATCAGGAGCTGCTGGTCGGCGGGACGGACCGGATCAGACGTCCGGAGCAACTGCTCCGCAAGGACGGGGACATCGCGCGCATCTCGTTGACCGCGTCCCTGGTGCGGGGCGACAAGGACCGGCCGGGCCATGTCGTCACGGTGGTCGATGACGCCACCGAACTCACGCTGCTACAGGGCGAGCTGACCCGTCGGGCCCTGCACGACATGCTGACCGGCCTGCCGAACCGGCCATCGCTGCGCACAGGTCTGGAGAACGCGCTGCGCCGGGCCGATCCGGCGCACGGCGTCTCCCTGTTCCACCTGGGCCTGGACGGGTTCTCGGTCATCTGCGACGGTCTGGGCCGGCAGGTTGGTGAGCGGCTGCTGGTGGAGGTCGGCTGGCGGTTGAAGGCCGTCGTGGCCGGCGAAGTGGCCATGGTCGCGCGGCTGGACGGCGCCAGGTTCGGCATCCTGGTGACGAACTCGGCCACCACTCCGAGCATCACCACCATGGTGGCGAACATCAACGACGCGCTCTCCCGACCGACCTATGTGGACGGTCACGGCCTGGTCGTGACCGCGAGCGTCGGCGTGGTGCACCGGCCCTCGGCGGATCTGGATCCGACCGAGATACTTCAGGCGGCGGACCTCGCGCTGCACCGAACCAAGGCCGCCGGGCGCGGCCAGTGGGCGCTGTTCCATCCGGACCAGGACATCCGGATCCGGCAGAACTACCGGCTGGCCGCGGACATGCCCGGCCGGTGGGACAACGGCGAGATCAGCGTGGTCTGCCGGCCGGTGGCCGAGTTGACCGATGGCCGGACCATCGGCGTGGCCGCGCAACTGCGCTGGGACCACCCCGACCTCGGCCCGCTACCGCACGACCGATGCGTCGAACTGGCCGAGCAGACCGGGCTGATCATGCCGCTCGGGGACTGGCTGCTGCGGATCGCGAGCCAGCAGTTCGGCTGGTGGCGTCGGCGGCTGGCCCAGGACCTGCTGCTGACGGT
>DASZLR010000100.1:0-4048 GCA_035552275.1 Pseudonocardiaceae bacterium
AGCTGCCAGAACCGGCCGTCGAAGGTCACCTTGTCCTCGGTCCACAGCGCCCGCATCAACCGCAGTCCCTCGTTGAACCGGGCCAGCGACGTCCCCGGCTCGACGCCGAACGCGGAGAACATCCGCGGGCCGCCGGTGCCGACGCCGACATCGATCCGGCCGCGGCTGAGCTGATCCAGGCCGCTGATGCTCTTCGCCAGGTGCACCGGACTGTGTAGCGGTGTCACGAACACCGCGCAGCCCAATCGAATCCGCTCGGTGCACGCCGCCGCGAACGTCATCGTCTCCAGTGGACCGATGGTGGGCTTGGTGCCCATGACCTGTTCCATCGTCCACGCGCTCTCGAAGCCGAGTTCCTCGGCGCGGGCGAGGTACGCGCGGAACGCTCCCGGATCGAACGTGCCGTCCGGGACATGCTGCGGGATCGAAATCGCGTAGCGCATGTCGGCAAGGCTAGCCGGCGCTGTTCAGCGGTGGTAACGATCGGACTTCACGGCGGTCAGCAAGCTGGACAGGGAGATCGCCAGGGCCGGGCCGTTCGGATCCTTGCTGTCCCGGATCTGGTCGCGGGTGTGGGCCAGCTCCACGCAGTTGGACTGGGCACCCGTGTAGCTGGACTTGCGCCACCGAATGTTGGTCATGCCTGGCCCTCCATCTCGTGTGCGATCGCGTCGATCATACGGGTTGATTCCGTTGCGCTGAGCGCAACTTCCGCGAGCTGCGCCACGGCCTTGACGTAGGGATCGGTCAGCCGGGGCTCGTCGTGGAACACGCCCGAATGCAGCAGTTCGACGTGCACGACAGTCTCGGCCGGCCGGAAATCCAGTTTCAGAAAGGCGCCCAGCTGGCCCAGATAGGGGCCAAGGTTCTGCGGCACGATCCGGATGGCGATGTTGCTTCGGCGTTGGGCGTCGAGCAGGGCGTGCAGTTGGGCGGCCATGATTGTGGCGTCGCCGACAACGCTGCGTAGCGCTGATTCGCCGAGGTACGCGGTATAGGTGACTTCGGGTCGCCACATGGTTTGCTGTCGGCGTAGTCGAGCGTTCAGCCGGGCTTCGAGAACATGCGGAGCGAGGTCGTACATCCCGAAGATGGCGCGGGCATAGTCCATCGTGTGCAACAGGCCCGGGATCAGCAGCGGCGCCCAGTCGGTGAGCCCGTTGGCGATCGTCTCATAGTCGGCCAGGGTGGCGGATTCCTTGGTCATGCCTGGGATTCCCACTTCCCACCAGCCCGGCTCGTCCACCGAGCGGGCCAGCGTGAGCACCCGGTCTCGTTCCTCGCCGACCACGCCGTACAGCGCGAGCAGGCCGATCGCCTCGGGAAAGGCGATGTTGCGGTGACCGGTCTCCAGTTTGGACAGGATCGTCTTGGACAGGTCCACCGGTTTGGCCGCGTCTTCCAGCGTCATGCCGGCCCGTTGTCGCAGGACGCGCAACTCCGCGCCGAGCCCTTTGGCTTTCGCACCTGGCGATTTGCTTGCCATTCATTCCTCCCGGAGTTGCGCGGTCCGCAACTTCTGCCGCGTTCAGCAAATGGTCCGCCATAACTTAATTCCACTATGGCACAACCGAGGGAGGTTATCTTCTATATAGGCCCGAACGCGGCCGTCAGCCGCCCAGGTTCTGCACGACATCGGTGGCGGCCTGCGTGGCCAGTTGGCAGGGCTTTGACTCCTGCGGTAGCAGGCTGCCCTTGTAGGTCAGGATGAACACGAGCTGATCGCTCACTCCAACGTAGATCGTGCACGATCCGGTTTGCCGGTTGTCGACGGTGCCGCCCTGCACCGCCGGGTAGCCGTTCACTGTCAGTGGAACCCAGTACGTCCACGTCGATCCAGCCTGGTAAACCCAGCCGAGCCCGTTGGTGTGGCTGGTGTCCCAGGTGAGGTACATGCCGTTGGCGGCGGTGCCGGTGCCCGCCGACCAGACGCAGCCGGTCCCGGTCACGTCCTGCTGGGCGTCGCGGCTCGCCGAGGGCACGGCCAGGGCGTCGAGCTGGCTGGCCGTCACCGACGAACAGGGCGCGGCCTCGAACTTCGACGCGTCCAGCGGATGCGCCACCTTCGGCACCCCGCTGACCGGCGCGGCGCTGGTGCTGGCGGTGGACCCGGCCGGCTGCGGGCCGCCCTCGCCCGAGCCGGAGGAGCACGCCGTTGCCAGGCCGACGATCCCGGCCAGGCACAGCACGACGACGGGCAGGCTTCGCACGGCGCGATCATACGGGCGTCTGAGACAGGGTTGAGCAGCGGCTTTATCCGGGCGCTACCGCGTCCCACGGGACGGTCACCTCGCCGGCCCGCCAGCGGCGCGGCCGGTCCAGCACCGGCACGCCTCGGCCAGCCAGCAACCGAACCGCCTCCGCCCACCGCGCCCGAGGGCCGAACGGCGCGAAAGTCGCCGCCACCGCCCAACAAGAGTCTAGTTCGGACAGTAGCGCGTGGACTCGCTGTCCCGGAACATTGCGGTGGATCAGCGACTTCGGCAACCGCTCGGCCAGATCCGACGGTCTGTCCAGATCGGACGGACGGCAAGACAGAGTCAGCGTGCGCGGACCGGCCGAGTCCAGGGTGACCCAACAACACCGCCGGCCGATCTCGTCGCAGGTGCCCTCCACCAACAGCCCACCGGGCGCGAGCCGGTCGGTCATCGTCCGCCACGCCGCCGCCACGTCCGGCTCCGGATACTGGCGCAGCACGTTGAACGCCCGCACCAACGCCGGCCGGGCCCCGGCCAGCTCGAATCCGCCACGCCGGAAATCCAGCCACGGCGGGTCGGCGGCCGGTGTCGCGGCGGCCACCCGGTCCGGGTCGAGCTCCAAGCCGAGCACCCGCACATCGGGCCGGACCGCGCGCAGCCGGTTGTACAGCTCCACTGTGGTCACCGGTGAGGACCCGTAGCCGAGATCGACGACCAGCGGGTCGACGCCGTTTCCCAGTGTCGCCACCACATTCGGTGTGCCGACCAGCCAGCGATCCACTCGGCGCAGCCGGTTCGGGTTGGTGGTCCCCCTGGTCGGCACGCCCAGGGCGCGCGCCCGCCCGGCGGCCAGTCGCGGTCGCTTGCCGGCCATCCCCAGTCAGCCCGAGTCAGCTCTGGTGCTTGCCCAGCCAGGTCTCGGTGAACTCGGCCTCGGCGGTCAATAGTTGGCTGACCCGCTTGGCGACCGTCTCCTCGACCGCGCCGCCCACCAGCGGAATGCCGATCCGCACCGAACCGTCCACGGTCCGCTCGCTGCCCTCGCCGGCCGCCACCAGCCGCTGGTCGCCGGTCAGCTCTCCGGGCGTGCCGGGGATCGCCACCCGCACCGTGCCGGCGTAGCCGCCGTCCGAATCGGGCCGCCAGGTCTCGACCCGGTCGATGGTCAGGTCGCCGCCGAGCACCCGCTGCACGATCGCCGGCAGATCCTCGCTGGCCACCCCGTGCCGCAGCCGGAATCGCGCGCTGTCCGCGGTCACCTCATGCTCGACCAACGCCGCGTTCCGGCCGCCGATCGCGGCCAGCCGCTCCCGGAGGTAATCGGGATCGACCAGGGTGCGATAGACGGTCGTGACGCCCCAGTCCGAGCGGGTGCGGTGCTCGATACGCCGTGCCATGGCGGGAAGGCTACCGTTGCGTCCTGTGACCAGCTTCGACACAGGTACCGACCTGCGCGCCGGCACGCCCCTGGCCGGGTACACCACGCTGCGGCTGGGCGGCCCGGCCGCGCGGTTCGTGTCGGTGCGACGGTCGGCGGAACTGGTCGACCTGGTGCGCACCGCCGACGCGGACGGCGAGCCGGTGTTGGTGCTGGGCGGCGGCTCGAACCTGGTGGTCGGCGACGACGGGTTCGCCGGCACCGTGGCGCATGTCGCCACCACGGGCTGCGGCTACGACCGGCTCGGCGACAGCCTGGTGCAGCTGACGGTCGAGGCGGGCATGGACTGGGACGCCGTCGTCGCGCGCACCGTCGCCGAGGACCTCGGCGGCCTGGAATGCCTGTCCGGCATACCAGGACTGGTCGGTGCGACGCCGGTACAGAACGTCGGCGCGTACGGGGTGGAGATCGC
>DASZLR010000101.1:0-15712 GCA_035552275.1 Pseudonocardiaceae bacterium
GTTTCCCGTGAGCGTGGACCTGGACGCGCTGTTGTAGACCGAGGAGGTCGACCGCGCGGGTGCGTCAGGTCCGCAGTTCCAGTACCGGCACGCCAGGTGTGGTGAATCCGAGAACCTGGCCATAGAAGGACAGTTCGGCCTCCAGCGCGGCGCGGATCGTGGCGGCCTTGCGGAAACCGTGCTGCTCGCCCTCGAACGTCAGGTAGGCGTGCTGGATGCCGCTTCCGTCCAGGGTGGCCATGAACTCGTCGGCCTGCACCGGCGGGCAGATCTGGTCGTCCAGCCCCTGCAACATCAGCACCGGACCGGCGAGCCGGTCGGCGTGCTGGGACGGTGACCGGTCCCGGTACAGGTCGGCGCTATCGGGCAGCGGACCGACCAATCCCTCCACGTAACGGGACTCGAAGTCGTGGGTCTGCCCGCCCTCGGCGGTCCAGCCGGTCAGGTCGAGGATCGGGAACATCACGGTGCCGCACCGGTACACGTCCACCGACGTCAACGAGGCGGCCGAGGTCCAGCCGCCGGCGCTGCCGCCCCGGATCGCCAGCCGCGCCGCGTCCGCACCGCCCTCGTTGGCCAGCGCCCGCGCCGCCGCCGCGCAGTCCAGCACGTCCACCACGCCCCACTGGCCGCGCAGCCGCTCCCGGAACGCGCGGCCGTAACCGGTGGATCCGCCGTAGTTGACGGCGACCACCCCGATACCGCGGCTGGTGAAGTAGGCGATGCTGAGGTCCAGCGCGGGCGCCGACGATCCGGTCGGGCCGCCGTGCACGTGCACCAGGAACGGCGGTCGCTCATCATCAGGCGCGGTGAACTCGGGATTGGTTGGCGGATAGACGAACGCCGGCACCGGGCGGCCATGGTCGTCGTGGAACACCCGCTCCACCGGCACCGGCAGGTACGCCGAATCGGGCAACCACGCCGGCTGACCGGTCACGTCCAGCACCTCGCCGGACCGGGTGTGCCAGCCGACGACCGACCGTTCCCGCGCTGGTCCGGCCGCGATGCCCACCACCAGCCCGTCGGTGACGGTCAGGTCCGGCGCCCACGCCGGCAGCCCGGCCGCCGCGTCGACATCGGTGATCGTCGCGGTCGCCTCGTCCAACACGGCCAGCCGGCCCGACCGCAGCACGGCGTGCCGGCCGCCGCCCAGCGGCGCGAACCAGCGCGACCCGATCCTCCACATCGGACCGCCCAGCTCCTGCTCGGCCGGGGCCAGGTTCTGGATGTCGCCGGTGTTGAGATCGATCCGGTGCAGGTTCCACCAGCCGGCCGGGTCGGTGAGCGCCAGCAGTGATTCCGGCCCGTCCCACTCGACCTGGATCACCGCTTCGGCCGGCCCGCCGGCCACCACCCGGTGCGGGCCGAACCGCCCGTCGCCGTCCACTTCGGCCACACACAACTCCGTGCCGTCCCAGGGCATCGCGGGGTGGTTCCAGCCGATCCAGGCCACCCGCCGGCCGTCCGGGCGCAGCCGCGGGCCGGTCAGGAAGTGATGGCTGGCGCCGAGCACCCGCACCGCGGCCGGGTCGGTGGCGGCGCTGCCGTCCAGCGGCACGGCCACCAGTTCCCGCCGCACGTCGGTGGGCAGGTCGCCGGTCACCGTCTCCCGCACGCACCACACCTCCCGGACCTCGGCGCCGCCGGGACCGGCGGTCGGCTCGGCATAGCGGTAGCCGTGCCGTTGCTCCGGCTCCGGGCTGATCGGCACCGGCTCGGCAGAACCGTCCGGACCGGTGAGATCGACCGCGTACAGCCGCTGGTCGTCCCAATTGGTGAACACGACGCGTTCGCCGTCAGCGATGTCGATCACGGTCCACGGCCGGCCGCCGTACTCGTGCACCCGGTTGCGGACGTTCCATGGCGCGGCGAGGATTTCACGTGGCGGCTGGCCCGGCCGGGCGGCCAGCAACGCCAGCCGGCCGTCCTCGGCGGGTCGGCCCTCGGCCCACCACACCTGGCCACCGTGCGTGTCGACCCACGATGGGCCGCCGCCGGCCGCCGCGACGGCGCCGGCGTCGATCGGCGAGGCCCACGTCCCGTAGGGCGCGGCAGTCGGCGCTGCGGTCGGCTCGGTGGTCGGCTCGTCGGTCGGCGCCGCGGTGATCTTCCCCATGACCGCACCCTAGCGCGTTGAGTCCATCACCCGCTGACACGATTTCGGGGGTGCGCGGCCACGGATGTCAGGATCGTGGCCTAGGGTCGAAGGTGCCATGGCCCGTGTCATCCACGTCTTCCGCGAACCCGACCGCTTCATCGCCGGCACGGTCGGGGATCCCGGTAATCGCAGCTTCTACCTCCAGGCGATCGCCGAACGCCGCACCGTGAGCGTGCTGCTGGAGAAACAGCAGGTCGCCGTGCTCGCCGAGCGGCTCGGCTCGCTGCTGGACGAGGTGCACCGCAAGTTCGGCGCCGAAGTGCCCGACGATGTCCCCGACGGGTCGCTGGACAGCGATCCGCTGGACGTGCCGATCGAGGAGGAGTTCCGGGTCGGCACCATGGGGCTGGGCTGGGACGCCGAGACCAGCGCGGTGGTGGTCGAGCTGCTGGCGGTCACCGAGGAGGAGATCGACGAGTCGGTGGTGCTCGGCGACGCCGACGAGGGTCCGGACGCGCTGCGGGTGTTCCTCACCCCGGGGTCGGCGCGGGCGTTCGCCGAGCGCGCCAATCGAGTCGTCAGCGCCGGCCGCAGGCCGTGCCCGCTGTGCGGTGAGCCGCTGGATCCGGCCGGTCATGTCTGCCCACGGCAAAACGGTTACCGGCGCGTCACCGAAGACGAGTAGGAACGGGTCATGGACCCGCGCCACCCCGACGCCCTGGAATTTCTGCGGCACGGGCGCATCGACGTTCAGGGGCGGCTGGTGGACGCCTCCAACGCCACCCTGTTCTGCTCGATCAGCCGGGACGGCGTGGCCGCCGAATGCGTGTACAAGCCGGTGTCCGGCGAGCGGCCGCTGTGGGATTTCCCGGAGGGCACGCTCGCCGGCCGGGAAGTCGCCGCCTTTCTGGTGTTCGAGGCGGCCGGGGCGCATCTGGTGCCGCCCACGGTGTTTCGGCCCGGCCCGTTCGGCCCGGGGATGGTGCAACTGTGGGTGGACACCAAGGACGGCGACGACCTGGTCGACGTGGTCGCGCCGGAGCAGCTCGCGTCCGGCTGGCGGACCGTGCTGCACGCGCACGACCGGTTCGGTGAGCCCGCGGTGCTCGCGCACGCCGACCATCCGAGCATCCGGCTGATGGCCGCGCTGGACGTGGTGGTGAACAACGCCGACCGCAAGGGCGGGCACGTGCTGCACGCCACCACCGGCGACGTGTACGGCGTGGACCACGGCATCTGTCTGCACACCGAGAACAAGCTGCGCACGGTGCTGTGGGGGTTTCTCGGCGAGCCGCTGCCGGACGAGGCGGTCGAGGCGTTGCGCCGGCTGCGGTCGGCATTGGACGGCGGCGGCGGTCGGCTGCGCGGCGAGCTGGGCACCCACATCGCCCGGCGCGAGGTGCGCGCGATGTCCGAGCGGGTGGACCGGCTGCTGGCCGCCGGCTGTTATCCCGAGCCGTCCGGGGAATGGCACGCCATACCCTGGCCGGCGTTCTGACCGTCGCTGCGCTAGCGTCGCACACCGTGCGGTCACAGGATTACGGCGACATCTTCGACCGGGGGCGGCGCGCCGTTCCGGAGGTCGTCGCCGACGCCGGTCTGGTGGTGGAGGACCCGGACACCGGGTTCTGCGGCGCCGTGCTCGGCGTGCACGACGGCAAGGTGATGCTGGAGGACGGGCTGGGCCGGCGGCGGCTGTTTCCGTTGCGCACGGCCGGATTCCTACTCGAAGGCAAACTGGTCACGCTGATCCGGCCGACCCGCGAGCCGCTGCCCGAGCGGTCCCGTTCGGCGTCGGGGTCCCGGCGGGTCGACGGGCTCAAGGCGCGGGTCGCGCGGCAGAGCCGGATCTGGGTGGAGGGCGTGCACGACGCGACCCTGATCGAACGGGTGTGGGGGCACGACCTGCGGGTCGAGGGCATCGTGGTGGAGCCGTTGCACGGTGTGGATGATCTGGCACGCCGGGTCGCCGACTTCGAACCGGCGCCGGACCGGCGGCTGGGCGTGTTGGTCGACCATCTGGTGGCCGGCAGCAAGGAATGTCGGATCGTGGACACCATCACCGATCCGAACGTGTTGGTCACCGGCCACCCGTACGTCGACATCTGGCAGGCGGTGCGGCCGAAGTCGCTGGGCATCAGCAACTGGCCGCCGGTCAAGCGCGGCCTGCCGTGGAAAGAGACCGTCTGCGAGATGTTCGCCTGGGGTGAGCCGATCGAGGGCTGGCGGCGGATCAACGCCGCGGTGCGCACCTACCGGGACATGCAGCCACCGCTGATCGGCGCGATGGAGTCGCTGATCGACTTCGTCACCGGCGCCGACGACCCAATCGACTGAGCCCACCGGGCCGACCGGGCCGACTCGGCTGCTGAGGCGACCAGTCCGGCCGATCCGGCCGCGGAATCTCAATTTCCGATCATTCTTTCCGCGCGCGGCGGTGCGCGAGCCGACTTGGTGCCACGATGGAGGTATGGCCGCACTGGTATGGCTCGTCATCGGGGTTGCCCTGGTGGTGGCCGAGGTGCTGTCCGGCACGTTCGTGCTGCTGATGCTGGGAGTGGCGGCGCTGGTGTCGGCCGGGGTGGCGGCGCTGGGCGGTGGGCTGCCGGTCAGCGCCGTGGTGTTCGCCGCGGTCGCGGCCGGCGGCATCACGCTGGCCCGGCCGGCGTTGGTGCGCCGGTTGCAGTCCGGCCAGGACATCAAGACCAACACCGACGCCCTGGTGGGGCGCAAGGCGATGGTGGTCAGTAGGGTCGACGCGCACGAGGGTCGGGTCAAGATCGGCGGGGACCTGTGGTCGGCCCGCTGTTACGACGAGACCGAGGTGCTGGAGCCGGGACGGTCTGTCACAGTCATGGGCATCTCGGGCGCGGTCGCACTCGTCTGGGGCGGAATTTAGTGGAGGTTGGAGTGGTCGCACTTATCGTCGCCATCGTCGTCGTGCTGGTGGTGCTGATCGTCGCGGTCCGGTCGGTGAAGGTGGTTCCGCAGGCCACGGCCGCGGTGATCGAGCGGCTGGGCCGGTACCGGTCCACGGCGACGCCGGGACTCAACATCCTGGTGCCGTTCTTCGACCGCATCCGGGCCCGCATCGACCTGCGCGAGCAGGTGGTGTCGTTCCCGCCGCAGCCGGTGATCACCGAGGACAACCTGACGGTGTCCATCGACACCGTCGTCTACTTCCAGGTGACCGATCCGCGGGCGGCCGTCTACGAGATCGCCAACTACATCGTGGGTGTGGAGCAGCTGACCATCACCACGCTGCGGAACCTGGTCGGCGGGATGAGCCTGGAGCAGACGCTGACCTCCCGGGACAACATCAACCACCAACTGCGCGGCGTGCTGGACGAGGCGACCGGCCGGTGGGGCATCCGGGTGGCCCGGGTGGAGCTGAAGTCGATCGACCCGCCGCCGTCCATTCAGGACTCGATGGAGAAGCAGATGCGCGCGGACCGGGAGAAGCGCGCGATGATCCTCACCTCGGAGGGCCAGCGGGAGTCCTCGATCAAGACGGCGGAGGGGCAGAAGCAGGCGCAGATCCTGGCCGCCGAGGGCGCCAAGCAGGGTGCGATCCTGGCCGCCGAGGCGGAGCGGCAGTCCCGCATCCTGCGCGCGCAGGGTGAGCGGGCCGCGCGTTACCTGCAGGCGCAGGGCCAGGCGAAGGCGATCGAGAAGGTGTTCGCCGCGATCAAGGCCGGCCGGCCGACGCCGGAAGTGCTGGCGTACCAGTACCTGCAGACGCTGCCGCAGATGGCGCAGGGCGACGCGAACAAGGTGTGGCTGCTGCCCAACGACTTCGGCAAGGCGTTGGAGGGTTTCGCCCGGTCGCTGGGCAAGCAGGGCGACGACGGGGTGTTCCGGTACGAGCCGCCGAAGGAGGAGCCGCCGGCGATCCGCCCGGAGGACGACGCGGATGTCGCCGACTGGTTCGACACCTCCTCCGACCCGGCCGTCGCGCAGGCGGTGGCCGCCGCCGAGGCGGTTGCCCGGCAGGAGGTTCCCGGCCCGCTGACGCCGTCGCGCCCACCGGTGATCCCACCGGCGCCGCCCACGCCTCCCGCGCCGCCGGCCGGCCAGTAGGAACCCGCCGAGCGAGCATGATCGACCCCAGTTGATCTCGTCCACATGGGACGGACTACAGTCCGTGAACCATGGTGGACGGTCGGGATCAGTTGCGGGAACGGCGCGCCGTCCACCATGGACGGCGGCCGTTGCTCGCTGACGCCGCCATCGCCGTGCTGGCCCGCGACGGCGGCCGCGGCCTGACCCACCGGGCCGTCGACCGGGAGGCCGAGGTCCCCGAGGGCACCACCAAGAACTACTTCCCGACCAGGGACAGCCTGTTGGAGGCGGCCGCGAACCGGATGGCCGACCAGCACCGGGCGGCCGTGGCGCAGTTGCGTGCGACCACCCCGGCCGGGGTGTCCCCGCATCAGGTGCGGGCGCTGTACCCGGCGATGATCCGCCGCGCGGTGCACGGCGATCCGACCCAGGTGCTGGCGATGTTCGAGCTGTATCTGGCGGCGGTGCGCCGGCCCTCGGTGCGCGCGGCGTTGGGGGACATGGTCACCGCGAACGCCGACGCCACGGTGGAGTTGCACCGCGCGGCCGGCCTGATCGGCGAGCCGGGCGCGGCGGCACTGCTCAACGCGTGCCTGCTCGGGGTGATGGTGTCCCAGTTGGCGTTGCCGCCGGACGCGCTGGCCGCGATCGACCTGGCCGACGCCGATGACGTCGGCGCCCAGTTGTTCGACGCCACCACCGGCGAGTACCCGGAGGTCGGCCGCCCACTGCCCGCGCGAGCCCGCTGAGATTGTCCGTTTATTTTGGTTGTTTTTGGCCGCGTGCCGCATTAGGCCGATTGGTTGACATCGCTTGACGCCCGGACGGCCCGCACCTAGGTTTGCAGAGTCTCTCCGCCTCATTTTCAGGAGGAATAATGCGACCAGGAGTTGGCGATCCGATCGACCCTGACGGCATCACGAAATTGGAGCCGATCGACGAATATCAGCTCACCAAGGTTTACGGTAAGCGGGAAAGATTCAACGGCTGGGAACTGCCCGAACTGACCACTCGACCTGGCGACAAGAACCGCAAGTTCAACGGCGTCATGCAGCAGATGTTCTGCAAGTACCGCACCGACGCGGGCAAGCTGGTGTGGGGCGAGTGGTGGACCATGAACGTCGACGGGCGGGGCAGCATGAACAGCGATGTCGCCCCCGGTTACAAATTGGAGTACGACAAGAAAGCCGGCAGCTACATGCCGACCCTGGTTCCGGTTGAGACCCAGCAGTTCTCGCAGTTCTTCGCCGCCGACCAATAACACGCAACCGATACCTCACCGGCTCATTGTGGTCGCCGACCGGTAATAGCGATCGGCGACCGCGATGCGGTGCTGCGCGAGTTCGGGTGGTCGAGGAGGGCGATTTGACCACCCGCCGGTTCGTGGAGCGCGAGCACACCGTCACGCCCTGGTCGGAGTTCGACCGGGGCGGGCACTTCGCCGCGATATGGCGCCGGATCTGCTGGTCGGCGATGTGCGTGGGTTGTTGCGTCCCCTCCGCGCGGGCGCGCCCGGCGGTCGTGCGAAGATCCGTCCGTGCGTTTCTACGCCGACCTGCACATCCATTCCCAGTACTCCCGAGCATGCAGCCGCGACTGCGACCTGGAGCATCTGACCTGGTGGGCCAGGCGCAAGGGCATCACCGTGGTCGGCACCGGGGATTTCACCCATCCCGCGTGGTGTGCGCACCTGCGGGAGAACCTGGTGCCGGCCGAGCCCGGCCTGTTCCGGCTGCGCCCCGAACTGGACGCCGACATCGGCCGCACGCTGCCGGCGAGTTGCGCGGGCAAGGTCCGGTTCATGCTGTCGGTGGAGATCTCCACGATCTACAAGCGCGCCGACGCCACCCGCAAGGTGCACCACCTGATCTACCTGCCGGATTTCGAGTCGGTCGCCCGGTTCAACCAGGCATTGGGCCGGATCGGCAATCTCGGCTCCGACGGCCGGCCGATCCTCGGCCTGGACTCCCGCGACCTCCTGGAGATCACCCTCCAGTCCAGCCCGGACGGCTACCTGGTGCCCGCGCACATCTGGACGCCGTGGTTCGCGGTGCTGGGCTCGAAATCCGGTTTCGACCGCATCGAGGACTGCTACCTCGACCTCGCCGACCACATTTTCGCACTGGAGACCGGGCTGTCCTCGGACCCGCCAATGAACTGGCGAGTGTCGCATTTGGACCGTTACCGGCTGGTCAGCAACTCCGACGCGCACTCGCCGCCGATGCTCGGCCGCGAGGCGAACCTGTTCGACACCGACGTCGACTACTACGCGATCCGCCGCGCCCTGGAAACCGGCGAGGGCTATGTCGGCACCGTCGAGTTCTTCCCCGAGGAAGGCAAATACCACGTCGACGGACACCGCGCCTGCCAGGTACGGCTGGACCCGGCGCAGACCCGCGAACTCGGCGGCCGCTGCCCGGTGTGCGGCAAACCGCTCACCATCGGCGTGCTGCACCGGGTCGAGGAACTCGCCGACCGCACGGAAATCCTGCCACCAGCGACGGCCGGCGACTACCGCAGCCTGGTGCAGTTGCCCGGCATCATGGGCGAAATCCTCGGTGTGGGGCCGAAAAGCAAGAAGGTGCGCAGCCGCATCGACGCGCTGACCGCGGCACTCGGCCCGGAGCTGGCGATCCTGGACGCCGTGCCGGTCGCCGACATCGACCGGCACGATCCGCTGCTGGCCGAGGCGATCGGGCGGCTGCGCCGGGGCCAGGTCATCGCCGACCCCGGCTACGACGGCGAATACGGCGTGATCCGGCTGTTCGAGCCCGGCGAACTGAAGCGCACCGCGGTGATCGCGACACCTGGTTTGTTCGAGGACGGCCTGTTCGACGCGCCCGTGGAAGTCGCCGCGGTCCCGACAGCTAAAACTCCGGCCCCGAGCCGGCGAACCCCCACCACCCCGGCTGTGGTGGTTCCGGAAACCGTGCCGTCGCCGGCCGCCGCGCCGGTCGGGGAGGGGCTGCTGGACGGTTTGGACCCGGACCAGCGGGCCGCCGCCGAGATCACCGACGGCCCGCTGCTGATCATCGCCGGGCCGGGCACCGGCAAGACCCGCACGCTGACCCGCCGGCTCGCGCATCTGGTCACCGAGCACGGCGTGCCGCCCAGCCACTGCCTGGCGATCACCTTCACCCGCCGCGCCGCCGAGGAAATGCGCGACCGCCTCACCGCGCTGCTTCGCCCGGCCGTCAACAGCTCAGTGGCGGATGAGCTGACCGTGACCACCTTCCACGCGCTGGGTGTGCGAATCCTGCGCGAGCGGCATGACCGGTTCGGCCTGTCGGCGCGGTTCGACATCGCCGACACCGCCGGGCAATGGGAAGTCCTCGCCGAGCTCACCGGCGATCCGAAGTCGGCGCGCACGCTCGCCGAAGACCTGACCCGACACCGCCGGCAGAACGCGACCGACCCCGGCCTGGCCGATCTGCTGGACCGTTATCGGTCGGCGCTGCGCGAGCGGGACCTGGTCGACTTCGATGACCTGATCGCGCTGCCGGTGCGGCTGTTGACAGCCGAGCCAGACCTCGCCGCCGAGTACCGCGACCGATACCGGTGGATCTCGGTGGACGAATACCAGGACATCGACGAGACCCAGTACCGGTTGCTGCGGCTGCTCACCGGCCCGGCCGGCAACCTGACCGCGATCGGCGACCCCGACCAGGCGATCTACGCGTTCCGCGGCGCGGATGTCGGGTTCTTCCTGCGTTTCCAACAGGATTTCCCCGAAGCCCGCACGGTCGCGCTGACCCGCAACTACCGCAGCGGCCGGCACATCCTGGCCGGGGCGTTGCAGGCGATCGCGCCGGCGACCCTGGTGCCGGACCGGTCGCTGCACCCGGCCGGCGATCACCGGCACCCCAACCCGGTCGGCCTGCACCGCGCCGCCGATGAGAGCGCCGAGGCCGGATTCGTGGTGCGCACCATTGACCAACTGCTCGGCGGTTCCTCGTTTCATTCGCTGGACAGCGGCCAGGTCGACGGCTCGGAGCCGGTGACCGGCGGCGGCATCGGCTTCGCCGACATCGCGCTGCTCTACCGCACCGACGCGCAGTCCCGCGAGCTGATCGAGGCGTTGACTAGGGCCGGCATGCCATTCCAGAAACGCTCGCACGACCGGCTCGCCGATCGGCCCGGCGTCCGGGGCATCCTGCGCCACCTCACCGACACCACCGACGCCGACAGTCCTGACAGGACAGTGCTGGATACAGTGCCGGATCTGGTGCGCCGGGCCGCGACAACGGCGTTGGACGAGTTGCCCGAGCCGGAGCGGGACGAGCGGGCCGCGGAGATCCACTACGCGGTGGACCTGCTCGGACCGCTCGCCCGGCAATGGGCGGCCGACCCGGCGCGGTTCCGCGCCGAACTCGCCCTGGGCGCGGAAGTCGACACCTGGGACCCGCGCGCCGACCGGATCAGCCTGCTGACCCTGCATGCCGCCAAGGGCCTGGAATTCCCGGTGGTGTTCCTGGTCGGCTGCGAGGACGGACTGCTGCCGCTGCGCTGGCCCGGACAACAACACGAAGGCGACACCAGCGAGGAACGGCGGCTGTTCTTCGTCGGCATGACCCGCGCCCAGCGACGGCTGTACCTCAGCCACGCCCACGAACGGACCCGGCACGGCAGCACCCGGCCCAGCCAGCCGTCGCCGTTTCTCGCCGATCTGCGGCCGGGTGTGTATGAGCGGGTCGGTGATCCGGCGCCGCGCCGGCGGGCCAGGCCAGCGCAGTTGAGGTTGCTGTGACGTCCCCGGCGGCCGAGTCGGACCGTGCCGGCCTGGCGGTGATCGCCCGGGAGTGGACCCGGATCGGTTGCCTCGGGTTCGGCGGTCCGCCCACCCATATCGCGATGTTTCGCCGGTTGTGCGTGGACGAACGGGAATGGCTGAGCGCCGACGAGTTCGAGGATGGGATCGCGGCGACGAACCTGTTGCCCGGCCCGGCTTCCACCCAGCTGGCGATCTTCTGCGCGTGGCGGCTGCGCGGGGCCGCCGGGGCGCTGCTGGGCGGGGTGTGTTTCATCGTGCCGGGCCTGCTGCTGATCCTGGCGCTGTCGGTGTTGTTCCTCGCCGGGCATTCGCCGCTGTGGGTGCGGGCGGCGGCCGCCGGGGCCGGCGCGGCGGTGCCGATGGTCGCGTTGCACGCCGCCGCTGGGCTGGCTCCGGCGAGTTGGCGACGCGCCGACCGGCCCGGCCAGCATGTCCGCTGGGTCGGCTACCTGGTGGCCGGCGGGGCGGCGTCGGCGCTGCTCGGGCCGTGGTTGGTGCTGGTGCTGGCCGGCTGCGGACTGGTCGAGGTCGGGTGGCGGGGGCGGTTGCGTCGGCCGCGAGCCGGGCTGCCGCTGCTGCTCGGTCCGGCCGCGACGGCCGGCGGCTGGCTGGCCCTGGCGTGGACGGCGGTGAAGGTGGGTGCGCTGTCCTACGGCGGCGGGTTCGTGATCGTCCCGCTGATGCGGTCCGACGCGGTGGACCGCTATCACTGGCTGACCGCCGGGCAGTTCTCCGGGGCGGTCGCGTTGGGTCAGCTCACGCCGGGGCCGGTGGTGCAGACCGTCGCGGTCGTCGGGTACGCGGCGGCCGGCCTGCTCGGCGGGGTGTTGGCCGCGGTGCTCGCGTTCGCGCCATCGTTCGTGTTCGTGCTCGTCGGCGGGCCGCGTTTCCAGCGGCTGCGCGGCAGTGCCGCGGTGCGGGCATTCCTGGACGGCGCCGGGCCGGCGGCGATCGGCGGCATCGCCGGCTCGGCGGTCACCCTCGGGTTCGCGCTGGGCCAGTGGTGGCAGGCGGGAGTGCTCGCGCTGGCGGCGCTGTGGCTGCTGGCGTTGCGCCGAGGGGTGGTCACCGCGCTGATCGGCGCGGCGGTCGTCGGAGTCGTCGCGGGTCTGGCCGGGCTGCCGCTGCCGAGGTGACCCGGATCGCCTTTTAGGTAAGCCTTACCTGCACTACTCTGCAGATGTGTACGTCTGCATCTGCTCGGCGGTGACCGACACGGCGGTGCGCGCCTGCCTGCACGCCGGCGCGGACACCGTCGAGGAGATCGGCCGCCGCTGCGGCGCCGGTACCGGGTGCGGGAGCTGCCTGGACCGGCTGCAGGACATGCTCGAAGACCACCCGGTTGAGGGATCTCGGGCAGCCTGAGCAGGTGATGGCCGCCGATTCGCCCGGCGAGGATCCGACGCCGCCAGTACCGTGCCGGTGATCAACAACCGGAGGTGACCGTGCGCGGCGACAGCGATGTGATCGCACTGCTCAACGAACAGCTCACCAGCGAGCTGACCGCGATCAACCAGTACTTCCTGCACGCGAAGATGCAGGCCAACTGGGGGCTGACCAAGCTCGCCGAGCACACCCGGGCCGAGTCGGTCGAGGAAATGGGGCACGCCGAGCTGCTCACCGACCGCATCCTGTTCCTGGAAGGGCTGCCCAACTACCAGCGGCTGTTCACGCTGCGGATCGGGCAGACGGTCAAGGAGCAGTTCGGCGCGGACCTGGCCATCGAGGTCGAGGTCGTCGAGCGGCTGCGGCCGGGCATCGCGCTGTGCCGGGAACGCGGCGACATCACCACGGCGAAGCTGCTGGAGAAGCTGCTGGCTGACGAGGAACACCACATCGACTACCTGGAAACCCAGCTGGAGCTGATCGAGCGACTGGGGGAGCAGCTCTACCTGGCCCAGCTGGTCGACCGCCCACCGACCGTGGGGTAGCGCCCGCCGTTGTTCGGAGAACACTGGGCATGTGATAGGTCGACTGAGGAACTATTGGATCTACAGCCTGGGCCTCGCCGTCGCCTGGGCGATCGTGCTCACGCTCACGTACACGATCCGGGGCAAGGATGCCGCCCAGCCGATCTTGTACGTCTTCGCCGGCTTCGGCATCGGGTGGGTGTCCACGACCATCGCCCGATACGTCTACCCGCCGCCCAGGCGGTGGACCCGCCAGGGCAGCTGATCACGATCGGGCGGCGTGGTCGGCGGCGTCCGCCGCGTCGTCCTCAGCCGTCCTCTCCAGCGGCCTGATCACCCGGCACGGGTTGCCGGCGGCGAACACGCGGCCCGGAAGATCGCGGGTCACGACGCTGCCCGCTCCGATCACGGTGTCGGCCCCGATGGTCACGCCAGGGCAGACGATCACACCGCCGCCCATCCAGACGTTGTCCCCGATGGTGATGGGCGCCGCCGTCTCCCAGCGTGCGCGACGCATCTCGTGGTCCGCCATGGGGTGCAGCGCGGTGAGCAGCTGGGCGCGCGGGCCGATCGACACATCGTTGCCGATCGTGATCGGCGCGCAGTCCATCAAGATCGCGTCGTAATTGAGAAAGCTGTTGTCTCCCAAACGGATCAGGTATCCGTAGTCGCATTGGAAGCGCGGCATGATCCAGGACCTGTCGCCCAGCCCGCCCAACAGCTCGCCAAGGATCGCCAGTCGCTGCTGTTCCTCGCCCGATCTGGTGGCGTTGAACCCGTCCAACAGCGACTGGCACCGCCGCCGATCGGCCACCAGCCGCGGGTCGCTGTCCTGATACATCTCACCGCGAAGCATCCGCTCCTGGTGATCACTCATGTGATTAGCAGACCGCGGAGCGTGGTGCTGTCGATGACGTGCGCGCGGGACGGGAAGACCGTGTTCAGCAGAATCTCGTGGACGTCGGCCCGCTGGTCGGCGACGCCGTCGGAGAGGACGATGACGCGGTAGTCGCGGTCGACCGCCTCCACCAGCGTGGACATCACCACGCCGCTGGTGCTGACGCCGGTGAGCACGAGGGTGTCGATGCCGCGCCCGGTCAGCTGTTCGTGCAGGTCGGTGGTGGACATGCCGCCGATCCGGGTCTTGCGCACCACGATGTCGCCGTCCTCGGGAGCGATCCGCTCGTCGATCTGGGCGGCGGCGTCCTCGTGGTGCATCCCCCTCGCCTTGGCGAGCTGGCTGAAGGCGTTGTTGGTCTCCGGGACGGCCGCCCAGTCGTCCTCGGTGAAGGCGACCCGGACGTACCCGATGGTGCCGCCGCCCGCGCGGACGTCGGCGATGGCGCCCTGGACCCGTTCGAGCAGTGCGTCGGGCTCGGGGGCCGAGCCGACGACGCCGTTCTGGATGTCCATCGCCAGCAGGGCGGTGCGCTTCGGGTCGATGGCGGGGAGGGTGGGGGTTGTCATGTGTGGCGCTCCCTTGGATGAGTTGGTTTCGCTGTGGCGAGGCGTTCCAGCAGGTCGATGGCCTTGTCCAGATCCCCGCGCTCGTCGGGGGCGATCACCTGGTCGATGGCCCGCGCCAGGAAGGAGGAGCGGCCCGCCACCAGCGAATCGATCAGCTCGCTCGCGGACGCCTCGGCGCTGATCAGCTTCTGGCGGCCGTCCCGCGGGTCCGGTTCCGAGCGCACCAGCCCGCTGGCTTTCAGCCCCGCCAGGCTCTGTGCGATCGACTGCGGGCTGACATGCTCCAACTCGGCGATGCGGGCCGCGGTCACCGGGCCCTGCCGGACCACCGTCGCCAGTACCGCGCGTTGGGTAGGCGTCAGCCCGGTCGCGTGCTGTCCGGACTCCGAGCGCAGTCGCGCACGCAGGCGCTTCATCGCCTGCTGAAGCCGCTCCGCGGCGACCTCGGACCGCCGCGCGCCGCCGCTTTGGTCGGTCGCCCCTGCCATGGGTTCCACCGTAGCGATAGACAAGTAACTTGGCAAAGTTGCTTGTCGAAATTGTGATCAGTGCTTGTGGCTGCGACTACCCCAGTTGTGGTGGCCAGACCGACTCGGGACACTTGATCCAGTCCGACCGACCATGAGGGAGATGACGTCTGTGCCCGCTACGTCCGCCGATGACGCGGCCCCCACCATCCTGATCATCGGCGCCTCGCGGGGCCTCGGCCACGCCATGGCCGCCGAGTTCGTGAAAAAGGGATGGAACGTCGTCGGCACGGTTCGGGGCGGGGCGACGCGGACCGAGTTGCACGACCTGGCAGACGAACACCCGGGCCAGATCGACATCGAGGTCCTGGACATCAATGAGCCGACTCAGCTCACGGCTCTCCGCGAGCGCCTGTCCGGCCGCGTGTTCGAGATGCTGTTCGTGAACGCCGGGACCACGAACAACGAGCAGACGCCGATCGGCGCCGTGCCGACGGACGATTTCGTGAGCCTGATGGTCACGAACGCGTTCAGTCCCATGCGGGTCATCGAAGCCCTCCAGGATCTCGTGACGCCGACGGGCCTGATCGGCGCCATGACCTCCGGGCAGGGCAGCATCACCAACAACACGACCGGCATGCGCGAGGTCTACCGGGGCAGCAAGGCAGCCCTGAACATGTTCATGCGTAGCTTCGCCGTCCGGCAAGCCGACACGGGACGGTCGTTCGTGCTGATGGCCCCCGGCTGGGTCCGCACGGCCCTGGGCGGGCCAGACGGACTGCTGACCATCGAGCAGAGCATCCCGAACGTGGTGAACGTTCTCCTCGCGAAACGAGACCGGCCCGGCCTTGAGTATCTCGACTATCTCGGACGGACCGTGCCCTGGTGAGTTCCCGTTGGTCCCGGGTGTTTCGGTCACCACAGCTGTGGTGACCGA
>DASZLR010000102.1:0-2697 GCA_035552275.1 Pseudonocardiaceae bacterium
CCGGGAGCCCGGCGCGGACGTGCTGGTCGTCGGCGGTTACGCCGCCAGCATCGGGCTGTACGCGGTCGCCTGCGCGGTGGCGCTGGGCGCCGGGCGGGTGCGGTACCTGGATACCGACCCGGCGCGGGTGGCGGTCGCCGGGAATCTCGGTGCCGAGGCTGTCGTGCACACCGGGGACTGGCCGCGCCGGTTCGATCGGGCGCGGATCACGGTGGACAACACCGGGACGCCACGGGGTCTGGCCACGGTGTTTCGTTCGACCGACGACTACGGCTACTGCACCAGTGTGGCGATCCACTTCGAGCCGGTGACCGAGGTGCCGCTGTTGGAGATGTACACGCGGGGGGTGACGTTCCACGTCTCGCGGACCGACTCGCGACGGCTGCTGCCGCAGGTGCTGGATCTGGTGGTCGAGAGGCGCCTCGACCCGCTCGCCGTGCCCGTGACCTCCGTGGACTGGGCCGACGCCGAGCGGGCCTGGCTCGCCCCCGCCACGAAGCTGGTGGCGAGGCGCGAGCCTGAGGCGGCTCCCGTCTAGCGTTGGCTCAGCGCGCGCTCCATGGGTCGTCGATGGCGCACAGCCACCCGCCGTCGTCCTGTTTGCGCATGACGACCGTGGACTGGCCCGACAGCTCGACGGACTCGCCGTCCGCGTCGGTACCGCCGGTCAAGCTCCAGTCCGACAGCACCAGGGCGACCTCACCGGTGTCGACCACCGAGCCGGAGCGGATCTCGAACTGCCCGTTCAGACCGGAGAAGTAGGCCAGCGTCGCGCGGATCGCGTCCGAGCCGGTCGCCGGGGTGCTCGGCTGCGCCAGGAACGTGGCGTTGGGCTCGAACAGGCCGACGAGGCCGTCGAGATCTCCGCTGGTGAAAGCCTTGGCGAAGAGGTCGTCGAACTCCTTCGGACTTTGTGCGCTCATGTCACTCCCTGCATGATCACAATGGCCGGCGGGCCCGCCGGCAGCGGGAATGGTGGTCGGCACCCGGCGCGGCGGAGAGTGGCAATCCGGCGACCGGCGAGCGCTGGTCCACGAGCAGTCATATTCGTCGGCCCAGCGGCGGTTTCCCGCCGGTTGGCGGTAGCGCTACTCGACCGGAACCGCGCCCGGTGCCCGCTTCCCCGGGGCACGCAGAGCCAACACGAGGAACATGCCGGAAGCGGTCAGCACGGCGGTGATCAGGAAGATGTTGCTGTACGAGGTCGCCTGGATCTCCGCGTTCAACTGCTGCAGCCGGCCGAACAGGGGACCGACCTGGGCCAACGTCGGCTCGCCGGTGCTCGTGACCGGGGTGGTGCTCTGCGGGATGAGCGCGGTCCGGTTGGCGAACAGCTGAGCCTGCTGCATGCTGGCCAGCGCGGCGAAGAACGCCAGTCCGAGAGCGCCGGAGACCTGCCGCGCGACGTTGATCAACGCACTGCCCTGGTTGGTCTGTGCCGGCGGCAACGACGCGAGGCCGGCAGTGTTGATCGGCATGATGGACAGCCCCAGCCCGACACCGCGCACGCAGGTCCAGAAGATCAGGTCGCCGCGAGTCATGTCGGCCGTGATGTTGCACATCAGGTAGGTGCCGAAACCGCAGATCAGCATCCCGCTGGTGGCGAGAAGCTTCGGGCCGATCTTGTCGTAGAGCCGGCCGACCATCGGCATCAACACGCCGGTGGCGACCGCGCCCGGCAGGAGCAGCAGGCCGGCGTCGAACGCTTCCTTGTGCTGTCCCTGTTGCAGGAACACCGGCGCGTAGAACGCGATGGCCAGCAGGTTGATCTGCAGGATGCCCAGCAGCAGGATCGAGTTCGTGAACGGCAGCACCCGGAACACCCGGATGTCCAGCAGCGGGTTCTTCACCGCCAGCTCGATCAGCACGAACAGCGCCATCAGGTTGACCCCGACGGCGGCCAGCATCAACACCGGGAAGCTCGTCCAGCCCCAGTCCTGGCCCTCGGAGACCGCCAGCAGCAGGGCGAACAGCCCGAGCCCGATGCACAGGAAACCGGGAAGGTCGAAGCGCTTGGCCACCAGTTTCGGTACCGCCGGCAGAATGACGAAGGCCGCGAGGGCACCGAGCAGACCGGCCGGCACGTTGACGTAGAACACGAGGCGCCAGTCGACGTACTGCACCAGGTAACCGCCCAGTACCGGGCCGACAGCCGGCGCGAACACGATGCCGACACCGAAAACGCCCATGGCGGCGCCGATCTTGTTCATCGGCACGGTCTTGAACACCATGGTCATCGCGACGACCGGCATGATGCCGCCGGGAATGGCCTGCAGGACGCGGAACACGACCAGGACGTCGAGGTTCCAGGCGAGCCCGCACAGCGCCGACCCGATCGCGAACCCGATCAGCGAGGCCACGTAGACGTTCTTGAGCCCGAACCGGTCGCCGAGCCAGCCACTGAGCGGGACCACCACACCGAGCATCAGGGTGTAGGCGGTGGCGATCCACAGGGTGTCGTCGAGTGAGCCGCCGAACTCCTTCTGGATGGCCGGGACCGCGACGTTGACGATGGTCACGTCGAGTACGGCCATGAAGTTGCCGACGACCAGGACGATGACCGGCACCAACCAGTTACCGGATGCCGCGGGCGGCCCGGCCAGGTTGGCAGTGGATGGACCTGCCGGAGCCGGCGGAGCTGGCGGGGGAGCGGCCGGGCGTAGCGCTTCGGGTGCTGACCTCCGCTCCTTGATCGCT
>DASZLR010000103.1:0-47287 GCA_035552275.1 Pseudonocardiaceae bacterium
CCTTCGTCAGTCTGGAAGGCCAGGACGACAATCCGGCCAACCTGACGGCTGCCGAGATCGCCGAGCATCCGTTCGGCACGCCGCGGTTCACCGGACGGCGCTGGCCGCTGGCCGACGTTCGGCTGCTCGCGCCGATCCTGCCCACCAAGGTGGTGTGCGTGGGGAAGAACTACGCCGACCACGCTCAGGAGATGGGCGGCGATGCGCCAGCTGATCCGGTGATCTTCATGAAGCCGAACACCGCCGTGATCGGCCCGAACGCGGCGATCAAGCTGCCCGCCGATTCGACTCGCGTCGACTACGAGGGCGAGTTGGCCGTGGTGATCGGCGCGCCGTGCCGGGACGTGCCGGCCGATCGGGCGGCTGGTGTGCTACTCGGCGCCACGATCGCCAACGACGTGACAGCCCGCGATCACCAGCAGGCCGACGGCCAGTGGACCAGGGCGAAGGGTCACGACACGTTCTGCCCGCTCGGGCCGTGGATCGACACCGAGATCAACCCCGCCGATCTCGCGCTGCGCACCGAAGTCGACGGCGAGATCAGGCAGAACTCGCGCACATCGCTGCTGCTGCACGGCATCGGCGAGATCGTGGAGTGGATCTCCCGGGTGATGACCCTGCTGCCCGGCGATGTGATCCTCACCGGCACCCCCGCCGGCGTCGGCCCGATCATCGCCGGCCAGACGGTCTCGGTCAGCATCGAGGGCCTCGGCACGCTGACCAACCCGGTCACCGGACGCTGAGCAGATCGTCGCCGGGCAGATCGTCGCTGAGGAGATCGTCGCTGAGAAAATCTCAGCAGTTTCCGCCCACGGTGAACTGACCACTCGCGCACTGTGGATTGTGGTTGCCTGGCAACCATGAGAGTGATCTTCGTGCCTGGGGCCGCTGTGGTCGACACCGTGGTGGACGCCGTAGTGGACGCCGCCCGGTGGTGGCACCGGATGGTCGATCCGTTGGCGGCCAAGGCAATCCGTGGTGTCGCGACGGAACTGCCTAGTTGCGGGCCGGACCTGGTGGGCGGCTGGCGGAGGGGATCGCCTCGATTACGGAGTCAGCCGGCGAGCCAGCTGTTCGGGTCCGGTGCCATCGTCCCGCCGGGACGGGCGAAGGCCGGCGCGTGCTCGGGGCGCGGGCCGATCGCCATCAGGTACGCCGGAACCCGGCGCAGCAACGGGAATCGCTGGATCACCTTGAGCGGCAGCGGCGACACCCGGGTGCGGCGCCGCTGAAGCCGGCCCTCGACCGCCGGCTCCAGCAGGGCCGCGTGCAGGATGCGTTGCAGGCCCTGCATCACCGCCGTGGGCATCGCTCGGCGCCGCTGCACCCTGGCCAGGTCCGCCGGCCGCACCACGTGCCGGCGCAGCGGTTCGGCGAGCAGCGTCGCCGTGGCCACCGCGTCCTGAATGGCGAGGTTGATGCCGACTCCGCCGGCCGGGGACATGGCGTGCGCCGCGTCGCCGATGCACAGCAGGCCGTCGACGTACCACCGGGAAAGCCGGTTCAGCCGGACGTCGAGCAGCTTGACGTCGTCCAGGCTGGCGATGGCGTCGAGCCGGTCGGCCAGTTCCGGGAACAGCGCCGCGATCCGTTCCCGGAACCGTGGCAGGCCCTCCGCGCGCAGCGTGGGATCGAAGCCTTTCCGGTTGAAATAGGCGATCTGGTAGTACTCGTCGCGGCCGATGGTGAGCGCGATCTCCGATCCGACCAGCCGGGCCCGCACGTCGGTCAGCTCGTCGTCGGCACGCCGGGGCACCCGCACCCACCAGGTGTCCATCGGCACGTGGTACTCGCGCGGCCGCAGCCCGGCGGCCTCGCGCAGCACCGACCACCGGCCGTCAGTGGCGACGACCAGATCGGCGCGCAGTTCGCCGTCGTGCCCGTCGGCGCAGCGGTACCGCACGCCGGTCACCCGGCCGCGATCCCTGGTCACGCCGGTGACCTCGGTGCTCATCCGCAGGGTGAACGTCGGCTCGGCCTTGCCGGCCTCGGCGAGCAGATCCAGCAGATCCCACTGCGGCACCATGGCGATGTACTGGTACTTGCCCGGCAGCGAGCCATAGTCGGTGACCCGCACCGAGGTGCCGTCCGGGCCGGGGAAGGAGAAGCTGTCCACCCGGCTGTGCGGGAGCTGGTTGAAGGCGTCCGCCAGGCCCAGCTCGTCCAGCAGCTGAAGGGTCGAGGCATGCACCGTGTCGCCGCGGAAGTCGCGCAGGAAGTCGGCGTGCTTCTCCAGCACGGTGACCGCCACGCCGGCCCTCGCCAGCAGCAGCCCGAGCACCATCCCGGCTGGCCCACCGCCGGCCACCACGCAGGTCGTGCGCTCGGTCCCCGTCGCTGTGTTCATCGACCTCGCCCCCTTCTTATTTTCAACGTTTGTTGAATATCTTCAGGATGAACCTCACCGGCCGCCACGTCAAGGCCAAGACCGGCAGATACGCTGAGCCAGTTATGGCTGACACCTCCGCGCCCGCCGTGCGCGTCCGCTTCTGTCCGTCCCCCACCGGGATTCCGCACGTCGGGCTGATCCGCACCGCCCTGTTCAACTGGGCGTTCGCCCGGCACAACGGGGGAGTCTTCGTGTTCCGCGTCGAGGACACCGACGCCGCCCGCGACTCCGAGGACAGCTACTCCGCGTTGCTGGACGCGCTGCGCTGGCTGGGACTGGACTGGGACGAGGGTCCGGAGGTCGGCGGCCCGTACGGCCCGTACCGGCAGAGCCTGCGCCGAGACAGCTACGCCGACGTCGTGCTGCGGCTGCTCGCGGCCGGCGAGCTCTACGAGTCCTTCGCCAGCAACGAGGAGATCGAGGCCCGGCACCGCGCCGCCGGCCGCGATCCCAAGCTCGGCTACGACAATGCCGACCGCAATCTCACCGAGGACCAGCGCGCCGCGCTGCGTGCCGACGGTCGCGCGCCGGTGCTGCGGCTGCGGATGCCGGACGAGGACATCACCTTCACCGACCTGGTGCGCGGCGAGGTGACCTTCAAGGTCGGCTCGGTGCCCGACCCGGTGCTGGTCCGCGCCAACGGCCAGCCGCTGTACACGCTGACCAATCCGGTGGACGACGCGCTGATGCGGATCACCCACGTGATCCGCGGCGAGGACCTGTTGCCGTCCACCCCCCGCCAGATCGCCCTGTACGCGGCGCTGCGGCGGATCGGCGTGACGGACCGAACCCCGGAGTTCGGCCACCTGCCGCTGGTGCGCGGCGAGGGCAACCGCAAACTGTCCAAACGGGACCCGGAGTCGAATCTGTTCCACTACCGGGACCGCGGCTTCCTGCCCGAAGGTCTGTTGAACTACCTCGCCACGCTCGGCTGGGGCATTGCCGACGACCGCGACGTGTTCAGCCTGGCCGAGATGATCAAGGCCTTCGACATCCACCGGGTCAATTCCAACGCCGCCCGCTTCGATCTGAAGAAGGCCGAGGCGATCAACGCCGCGCACCTGCGCGCGCTGCCGCCGGCCGAGTTCGTCCGGCGGGTGACGCCGTACCTGGTGGCCGCCGGCCTGTTGCCGGAATCGCCGCAGTCGGATGTGCTGGCCGTGTTGACGGCGATCGGGCCGATGGTGCAGGAGCGGATCACCGTGCTGTCCGAGGCCGCCGGCATGCTGGCCTTCCTCTTCACCGACGAGACGGCCTACGCGCCGGAGCCCGAGTCGGCGGCCAAGGCGCTCGGCCCGGACGCTCAGCCGGTGCTCGACGCCTCGCTGGCCGCGTTGCGAGCGATGCCGGAGTGGTCGGCGTCGGCGATCGAGCAGGCGCTGAAGGAGTCGCTGGTGGACGGGCTGGGTCTCAAGCCCCGCAAGGCGTTCGCGCCAGTGCGGGTCGCGGTCACCGGCCGGACCGTGTCGCCGCCGCTGTACGAGTCGATGGAGTTGTTGGGCCGGGACCGCTCGCTGGGCCGGCTTGAGCGAGCCAGGGTGACCGACAGCACTGGGTGACAGACGGCACAGCCGGTTGAACGGCGCGCGAACGGCTTCTGACGAGTCTGGATCGTCACAGTAGTCACCGTCGGCCGAAGTTTCACCGCTTTGGCCGAATCGGAGCCAACTGATTCATGTCTAGCCTCCCTGAGTGACTTTCGGCCGCGCGACTTTCGTACCCGAGCAACGACACCCGCGAGCCGCCGGGGAGGTGACGGCCGGCATCCGCGCGGTGACCCTGGACGTTGACGACACCTTGGTGGATCACACCGCGTCGAGCCGGGCCGCGTTGCGGCTGCTGCTCGGCCACGACGACGCCTGGCCTTTGTGGACACAGGTCACCGACGAGAACGTCGCGCGGGTGGTGGCCGGCGAGGTCGACTCGGACAACATGCGCTGGCAGCGCACCCAGGAGTTCTTCGGGTGGCTGGGGGAGTCGCTGTGCGACGCCGAGGCGATGCGTCGCGAGCAGGTTCGGGTGCAGGCCATGCGGCAGGGCTGGCGGCTGTTCGCCGACGCCCGGCCGTGTCTGGAATGGCTGAACGCGGCGGGCGTGCGGGTTGCGGTGATCACCAACGCGTCCGGGTCGCACCAACGGCAGAAGCTGGCCAACCTCGGTGTGGCGGAGTTCATCGACGAGGTGCTGATCGCCGGGGAGCTGGGGTTGGCCAAACCGGACCCGAAGATCTTCCGGGTGGCGTGCGCCAGGCTGGGTGCCGAGCCCGACGAGGTGGCCCACGTGGGCGACCGGCTCGACCTCGACGCCATCGGCGCCCGGGACGCCGGACTGGCCGGTGTCTGGCTGGACAGACACGGGCCGGCCGGTGGTGCCCCGCCGGCTGGCGTTTCGATGATCACCCACCTGGGTCAGCTGCCCGAACTGCTGGTCTGCGAGCTCGACCTGGTGGTCGGCTGACTGAAGGAGATCATGCTGGGGTGTGGTCGGCGGGGGCCGGTTTCCGCTCGCCGGCCCGCTTCGGCTACTATTTCTTCTCGGCAGGGGGACGGCGGCGCGGGACACCGCAACCGTGGTCCATGATCCTGTTGGGGTATGGTGTAATTGGCAGCACGGCTGATTCTGGTTCAGTCAGTCTAGGTTCGAGTCCTGGTACCCCAGCCAAGTGGATGAGCTTATGTTCATCGCTTGACCATGGTCGAATCCCATGGCCCCGTCGTCTAGCGGCCTAGGACGCCGCCCTCTCAAGGCGGTAGCGAGGGTTCAAATCCCTTCGGGGCTACGCTCCTGAGCGACCCCTGTCTGCGGAAAGCGCAGACAGGGGTCGCTTCGTTGTGTTTTCTGGGGGCCAAGCCCCCAGGCCCCGGCCGGTGGGCTTCGCCCCCGGACCCCCGTAGCTTGGTGGGTGGTCGAGTTGCTCTTGCGACCAGATTGCCAGCACCTCGGCGACCAGATCGCCAGCGACTGTGCGGCCAGATTGCAGGCAAGGTGGCGGCAGAATTGCAGTGTGTCCTGTGACCAAGCCGCAGTCAGTGGCATACTGCAGACGTGACGGCACCTGGGCTCATACCGCGGCGGGCACAATCGCTCGCTGAAGAAGCGATGACCGACACCCGTGTTGTCCTGATCAACGGAGCGCGGCAGTCCGGCAAGAGCACCCTGGTGCGGGTCGTCGCCGACGACCAGAAGATAGAGTTGCGCAACCTCGATCTGGAACGCGATCTACGCGCCGCCCAGGATGATCCGGACGGGTTCGTCGACTTCGATCAGCTCATGGTGATCGACGAGATTCAGCGAGCGCCCGAGCTGTTTCTGGCGATCAAGGCCAGCGTCGATGCCGATCCTAGGCCCGGACACTTCCTGCTCACCGGCTCGTCCCAGGTACTCGCGCTTCGCGGGCTCCCTGACACGCTACCGGGTCGGATGGAAACCATCGAACTGTGGCCGCTGTCGCAGGGTGAGATCGACAACGAGCCCGATGGGTTCATTGACGCGGCGTTCGCGCAGGGGCCGAAGCTACGTCACAACTCATCGCTGCGGAGGATCGACTATGCGGAACGTGTCGTTCGCGGTGGCTTCCCGGAGGCCGTCAGGCGCGTCGATCCTGACCGGCGGGCCCGCTTCTTCGAGTCATACGTGAGCGACCTGATCGACCGCGACGTCAAACAGTTGAGTGAGATCGAACGGCTCGCCCAACTGGACATGATGCTGCGCCTCGTCGCGGCGCGTAACGCCAACCTCCTGGTGCCGTCATCGCTTGCCACCGAGACCGGGTTGTCGTTTCATACTGTCCAGCGTTACCTGAGCTTGCTCGAAGAGGTCTTCCTCATCAGACGGATTCCGGCCTGGTCACGCAATCTCAGCTCCCGCGCGGTCGCCACACCCAAGGTGACGTTTGTCGATTCGGGAATCGCAGCCAACATGCTGCAGGCTGACGCGGAAAGTCTCGTCCGTCCTGGCGGCTTGTTCGGTCCGTTGTTGGAGGGCTTCGTCGCCATGGAGTTGGCCCGCCAGCTGACCTGGTCCAACACCCGCGCCACGTTGTACCACTACCGCACCAAAGACAAGATCGAAGTCGACGTCGTGCTGGAAAATCGCCGTGGCCAGATAGTCGGCATTGAAGTCAAGGCAGCCACCGCGGTTGGTTCTCAGGACTTCCGCGGGCTCAAGCATCTCGCCGATCGCGTGGGCGACGACTTCATCGCGGGCTACGTCCTCTACACCGGCGACAAAACGCTGCCGTTTGGGCCGAAGTTTCGGGCCGTGCCGGTGAGTGCGCTCTGGCAGGTTGGCTGACCGGATCACTTGTGCTCGCTGCCGAGTTCCCATCTCGACAACGCGGTCGCGGCGAAGCGGAGGACGGACCGCCACCACGGACGTCGCCGGAGATCGCCATCCTGCGGCGACCTGGGGGTGGGCGAAGCGGGCAGGCCAAGCCGGCGGGGCACCCCGTGGCTCGGCAGGACCAGGTAGTGGGCGGGTTGGCCTGCCGCCAACGCCGGATCGGTCGGCAGCACGCCAGACGAATTGAATGGGGCGGACATTGGTCCCTCCACGACGAGCCGGCAGCATCAGGGCACACCGACGACGGTCTTTCTGGAGGGAACAAGCCCGATAGGGACAGAGCCGACCCAAGCCCAACTGTGAGCAGACAAACTGTAGGAACCGTGTTGTCACTCGTCAACCGAAATGTTCGCGGCGCGGTCCGGCAGTCTGAGTGTCACGAGCGCGGCCGTCGTGTGCTGGTCGAGCAGCATGAGGTTCGCGCTCACCGACACCGGCGTCCACCCGCCATCCGTCGACCGGCAACGCAATACCGCGGTCACCCGGCCGGTCGATGCCAAGGTGTTCGACATCCTGATCGCGGCCGCGAGGTCACGCCGATGAATGCCCGGTCGGTGCGCGGCGTCGTGCTGCCAGGCGATACCGGGCATGGGGTCGTCTATCCATCGCAGCAGCGCCAGCGTTCGTAGGTTCACGATGGCCCGCCACTGGCCCGCCACCTGCTCGGCGGCGAGTACCTGCGCGGCCAACAACATCGGCGTTGCCGGCGGAGCGGCCGGGACGTTCTCGGCCGCTCCGATGTCGTGCGTGATTCCCCGCAACACCACTTCGACCCGATCGCCGGAGCGCTCGGCGACAGTGCGGCAGGCGAAATTCGCCGCGCGCAGTGCGCCATCATCCCGCCGCACCGTCCACGTTGCCTGATGTTCCGCGCCTGGCTCCGACCTGACCAGCATCGCGAGCGCCGCGGCCTCGTCGGCGTTCGTCACCAGTCTGCCGAACGCCTCGGCCGTTGTTCGCTGCGTACGCCGGTCTTCCGGCGCAACGCCGTACAGGTCGAGCAGATCATCGGATCCACCAATCACGTTGGTGCTCAGATTGAAGTGCCAGGCGCCCGCGGGGTCCCGTGCTGGGGGTTGCGCGTCGGGCCGGCCCAACCACACGAAGACGCCGTGCACACGGCCGGTGAAGGCCTTCAGCGGATGCCCGATCAGCTGGCGCTGGCGGTCGGTCGATGTCGTCCGGACTAGCTGGCGGGACGTCGCCACTTCGGCCACGAGGTCGCGGACGTCAGTCAGATAGCGGCCCCGACCGAGGACCGTGCGTAGCGGCACCATTCGTTTCGGGACGCTGCCCACGCCCATGACGGTCGGCTCGCGACGATGGCCGCCGAACGTCTCGATCAATAACCAGGTATCGGCCATGGCTGCCTCCTCAGGGTCGGACCTTCTGGTTCGCCCCGCGTCGTGCCACCAGCAGCCGATGAAGTGCCGGTAGGACACGCTGATAGCCGCGGCCTGCGGCGCGAACCACCAGCGACACGATCCGGGCGTCGACTCCCACCAGCACATCCGCTCGCCCGCTGCGCACGCCGCGCAGCACGATCGACGCTGCCTCGGCCGGCTCGGTGCGGGCGACCAGGCTGTCGAACCGCGCTGCGATCACCGACAGATCCTCGTCCTCGGCGCAGCGGCTGTTGCGCATGATCGGAGTGCGAACGCCGCCGGGGTACACACAGGTCACCGAAACCGGGTGGCCGGCGAGCAGCATCTCCTGGCGCAACGACTCGGTGAATCCGCGTACGGCGAATTTGGCCGAATTGTAGGCGGAGTACAGCGGCGCGGCTATCAGTCCGAACGCGCTCGACACAGTCACTACATGCCCACCGCCGGAGGCGATGACGTGCGGCAGGAATGCCTTCGCGGTGTGTACGACGCCCCAGAAGTCGACATTCATCACATGCTCGATATCGGCGAAATCGGAGCTCAGCACGCTGCCGGTGAAGATGACGCCGGCCACCGCGAACACCAGGTCGACCCGGCCGAACTCGGCGGCCACGGCCGACGCGTAGTCGAGCACCGCACGACGATCGGTCACGTCCACGGTGTCGGTTCGGATGGCCGCCGCGGATCCGCACAGACGCTCGGTGGCCGCCACCGCACCGGGGTCGACGTCCGACAGCGCCAGCACCGCCTCCTGGTCGGCCAGGGCAACCGCCAGCGCCCGACCGATCCCTGATCCGGCTCCAGTGATCACCGCGACACGCCCGGTGTAGTAGCGCACCGCACCTCCCCGCTCGGTATCCCCTTCCGATCGTGCCGTACCCGCCTCGGTGTGGTGTCACGCGGTCGTGCGGCGGAGGGTGGCGGTGTCGAGTGGGTGGTTGCTTACCGGTCGAACGTTCGGGTCTTGATCGTGTTGATGAACGTGGCTAGCGACCGGACGCGCAGCGTTGCGTGGGCCGGGTTCTTGCTGTCGCGGACAGCGGCCGGGTGGTAAACGAGTTCGACGCAAGCGTTCGCGCTGGTGCTTCGGGTGCTCTTGCGCCACGTCAACTGTTCGATCACCGTTCCTCCAAGTGTTGAACGCCGTCCTGATCCTCTCCGCTGATTCTTCCGGTGCGAGGGCCGCTGTCGCTACGGCGTCTTCGAACAGTCTCGCTGCCGGCTCCATAGTCGGTACACGCTGCCGGCGTCCTGTGGATCATCGAACTCGAGAATGATCGCAGAGCCGCCCATCGTCCCCAGGCTCCCGCGCTGAAGGGCACGATCTGGATAGTCACGTTGTCGTGCTCGCTCATCGCGAGCAGATGTCGCAGTTGGTCGATCATGGTTTCGGCGCCGCCGACGAGCATGTGCAAGTCGGCCCGCGCCGCCGAGCCGGATCAGGAAGTCTGCGGCGGAGAGTGGCGGTGCCGACGGCGGTCAGGTGCTGCGCGACGGAAGATAGGTCGCCTGACCGACTCGGATCGACTACGATGTAGTCATGGCAAAACGCGAGCCGACTCCCGTCCGCTTCGAGTCCCGGGTGGCTGATCGTCTGGCCTCGTGGGTAGCGGCCCATCCGGGCTGGTCGTTGTCCTCCGCTGCCAATCGCCTGGTGGATGAGGCGTTGCGCATCGGAGAGCACCCAGGCATCACCTTTCGGCCTGGCGCGACCGGTCGCCGTGCTGGTCTGATCGGTGGGCCAGATGTGTGGGAGGTCGTGCGAGCGGTGAAGTCGGCCCGTTCGGCGGAGACGGATCTGCCCGAGGACGAGGTTCTTGAGCTGGTCAGCGAGAACACTGGGTTGTCAGTGCGGATGATCCGGGTCGCCGTGCGGTATTGGGCCAGCTATCCGGACGAGGTGGACGCTGAGATCGACGCTGCGGATGCCGCCGAAGTGCAGGCCGAGGACGCCTGGCGTCGAGAGCGCGGGCTGCTGTGCCGTCGATAACTCGGCTACTACTCGACGAGATGCTGAGTGACAAGATCGCTGTCCATCTTCGGGATCGGGGCCACGATGTCGTTTCCGTGGTTGCCGACGGAACGGTCATGGGTCACTCTGACGCATTGGTACTGGCGCATTCGGTGGATGACGGGCGGGCGCTGGTCACAGTGAATATCAAGGATTTCGCGCCCATCGACGCCGAGTATCGCGCTATCGGTAAGACTCACGCTGGGCTGATCATGGTGTCCACCAAGAGCTTTCCCCAGGACCGGGGTTTCAACGCCGCAGTGGTGCGGGCGTTGGACAAGCTGCTGTCGGAAGGCGGCGTCGATCCCGGTGATGTTGTTTTCCTGCGGCGTTAGCTGGTCTTGCGGCGGAGGGTGGCGGTGCCGACGGCGAGGGCGATGATCGCGCAGCCGACGACCAGCATCAGGTCCCACCACACGGTCGGGCTGACCGTTCGCGACCCGGTGAGCCGGCTCATTCCCTCGACCCCGTACCGCAGCGGCATGATTCGGCTCAGCGCGTTCAGCCAGCCGGCCATCTGGTCGGTCGGCGTGAGCAGTCCGGACAGCAGGAACTGCGGCAGGATCACCGCCGGCATGAACTGCACGGCCTGGAACTCGTTGCGGGCCATCGCCGACACGCCCAACCCCAGCGCCGCGCCGAGCACCGCGTCCCCGACCGCCAGCAGGATCAGCACCGGCACCGACGCGGGAGTGTTCAATCCCAGCAGGTACAGCGAAACCAGCGTGGCCACCAGCGCCTGCACCAACGCCAGCGCGCCGAACGCCAGCGCGTAGCCGAGCACCAGATCGGCCTTGCCGACCGGTGTGGTCAGCAAGCGTTCCAGGGTGCCGCTGGTGCGTTCCCGCACCATCGCGACGCTGGTCACCAAGAACATGGTGAGCAACGGGAACATCGCCAGCATCGCCGGCGCGACGAACTGGAACACGATCGGCTGGTCGTGGAAGACCTCTTTGAACAGCCACAGCAACACACACGGGACGACCACCACCAACGCGATGGTGCGCCGGTCCCGGCGAAGCTGGGCGAGCACCCGCCCGGCGGTGGCGAAGGTCAGTCGGGGGTTCACGCCGGCACCTCCTTCTTCTCCACCAGCCGCAGGAACGCGTCGTCCATGCTCGCGCCACCGGTCGTGGACAGCAGCGCCTCCGGAGTGTCCTGCGCGATCAACCGTCCGTCCCGCAACAGCAGCAGCCGGTCGCAGTGCGCCGCCTCGTCCATCACGTGGCTGGACACCAGCAGGGTGACCCCGTGCCGGTCGGTCTGCTCGCGGAACATCTCCCACAAATCCCGACGTAGCAACGGGTCGAGGCCGACGGTCGGCTCATCGAGCAGCAGCAGCTTGGGTTCGCCGACCAGCGCGCACGCCAGCGACACCCGGTTTACCTGGCCGCCCGACATCGCCCGCACCAACCGGTGCGCCTCGTCGGCCAGCCCGACCGAGCGCAGCGCGGCGGACACCGCTGAGTGCGGGACATGGTGTAGTGCCGCGTGGTAGCGGACATTCTGCTCGGCGGTCAGGTCGGAGTAGACGGACGCGGCCTGGGTCGTGTAGCCGATCTGGCCGCGCAGCACCGGATGTCCGGCGGCCCGTCCGAGCACCCGCACACTGCCCGAGGTGATCCGCTGGGCGCCGACCAGAGCGCGCAGCAACGTCGTCTTGCCGCTGCCGTTCGGGCCGAGCAGGCCGGTCACCCCGCCCTCGGCGACGGTGAGGCTGATCCGGTCCAGCACCAGTTTCCCGCCGCGTCGCACGACAAGATCGGACACCTCGATGGCGGGCATCACGATCACCTCTTTTCAACGGTTGTTGAAAAGAGTAGGCCGGTGATCAGCGCCGGTCAATGGCCAAAGAAACTCAAAGCCGGGCCTGCAAAGCCTCGGCGGCGGCGAGCAGGTCGGCGGCCCAGCGGACGCCCGGACGCCGGCCGATCCGGTCCACCGGACCGGAAACCGACACCGCCGCGATCACCTGGCCGCCGCTGTCCCGAACCGGCGCGGACACGCTCGCCACGCCCGGCTCGCGTTCGGCGACGCTCTGCGCCCAGCCGCGCCGCCGCACCTCCAACAGCGTCCGCTCGCCGAACACCGCGTCCGTCAGCAGGGCCCGCTGGGTCGCCGGATCGGACCACGCGGCAAGCACTTTCGCGCCCGAGCCCGCGGTCATCGGCAGTCGGGTCCCGACCGGAACGGTGTCCCGCAGCCCACTCGGCGGCTCCGCGGTCAGCACGCATACCCGCTGCAGACCGTCCCGCCGGTACAGCTGCACGCTTTCCCCGGTGATGTCACGCAGCTTCGGCAGCACCGTGCCGGCCGCGTCGACCAGCGGATCGGTTGCCCCGCCGGCCAGTTCGGTCAGCGCCGGGCCGGGGCGCCAGCGCCCGTCGGTTCCCCGGCGCAGCAACCGATGCGTCTCCAGGCCGACCGCCAGCCGGTGCGCGGTCGCCCGGGGCAACCCCGTCCGCGCGCACAACTCGGCGAGCCCGCAGGGCTCCTTCGCGATGGCCTGTAGCACTGCCACGGCCTTGTCCAGAACGCCGATCCCGCTAGACTGTCCCACAGCGCGATACTATCGTCTCGCGATATGGGAAGTCCAGATACTGGGAACGGATGCTGAGCAGCGACAATCAGCTGACGGTCAGCGACGGGTCCCAGTCGACCTCGATGGAGAGAAGCGATGGGCCATACCCTCGCCGAGAAAGTGTGGAACGAGCACGTGGTGCGCCGGGGCACCGGCGCGGAGCCCGACCTGCTCTACATTGATCTACACCTCGTGCACGAAGTCACCAGCCCGCAGGCGTTCGACGGCCTCCGACTGGAGGGACGAAAGGTCCGCCGGCCGGATCTGACGGTGGCGACCGAAGACCACAATGTGCCCACCACCGGCATCGACCTGCCGATCGCCGATCCGGTGTCCCGCACCCAGGTCGACACCCTGCGCCGCAACTGCGCCGAGTTCGGCGTGCGGCTGTATCCGATGGGCGACGCCGAACAGGGCATCGTGCACGTGATCGGCCCACAGCTCGGCCTCACCCAGCCCGGCATGACGATCGTCTGCGGCGACAGCCACACCTCGACGCACGGCGCGTTCGGCGCGATGGCGTTCGGCATCGGCACGTCCGAAGTGGAGCATGTGCTGGCCACCCAGACGCTGCCGTTGCGGCCGTTCAAGACCTTGGCGGTGGACGTCGCCGGCACGCTGCGTCCGGGCGTGACGGCCAAGGACATCATTCTCGCGGTGATCGCCAAGATCGGCACCGGCGGCGGCCAGGGCTACGTCATCGAGTACCGCGGCGAGGCCATCGAGGCGCTGTCGATGGAAGCGCGGATGACCATCTGCAACATGTCCATCGAGGCGGGCGCACGGGCCGGCATGATCGCCCCGGACGAGACCACCTTCGCTTATCTGAAGGGCCGTCCGCACGCGCCGTCGGGCGCCGAGTGGGACTCCGCTGTCGAGGCGTGGCGCCAGTTGCGCACCGACGACGACGCCAGTTTCGATCTCACCGTCGACCTTGACGCCAGCGAGCTCACCCCGTTCGTCACCTGGGGCACCAACCCCGGCCAGGGTCTGCCGTTGGCCGAGCGGGTGCCCGACCCGGAGTCGTTCACCGACGAGAACGCCCGGGTCTCCGCCGAGAAGGCGTTGACCTACATGGACCTCAAGCCCGGCACACCGCTGCGGGAGATCGCGGTGGACACGGTGTTCCTCGGCTCCTGCACCAACGGGCGCATCGAGGACCTGCGGGCCGCGGCCGACGTGCTGCGCGGCCGGCGGGTCGCCGACAGCGTCCGGATGCTGGTGGTGCCCGGCTCGATGCGGGTGCGCGCGCAGGCGATCGACGAGGGGCTGGACGCGGTGTTCACCGCCGCTGGCGCGGAATGGCGGTCGGCCGGCTGCTCGATGTGCCTGGGCATGAACCCGGACCAGCTCGCGCCGGGCGAGCGCAGCGCGTCGACCTCGAACCGCAATTTCGAGGGCCGGCAGGGCAAGGGCGGCCGAACCCACCTCGTGTCGCCGCTGGTCGCCGCCGCCACCGCGGTGCGCGGCACGCTGTCCTCGCCCGAAGACCTGGCCTGAAGGGACTGGAGAAACCCATGGAACCGTTCACCGAACACACCGGGATCGGCGTCCCGCTGCGCCGGTCCAACGTAGACACCGACCAGATCATCCCGGCGGTCTACCTGAAGCGAGTCAGCCGCACCGGCTTCGAGGACGGACTGTTCTCCGCGTGGCGCGCCGACGAGCACTTCATCCTCAACATCGAGCCGTTCTCGCGCGGCAGCGTCCTGGTCGCCGGACCGGATTTCGGCACCGGCTCGTCCCGGGAGCATGCCGTGTGGGCGCTGATGAACTACGGCTTCCGGGTGGTCGTCTCCAGCCGGTTCGCGGACATCTTCCGCGGCAACGCCGGCAAGCAGGGACTCGTGGCGGCGCAGTGTGAGCAGTCCGACATCGAGCAGCTGTGGAAGATCCTGGAAAACGATCCGGGGACCGAGGTGTCGGTCGACCTTCGCGAGAAGACCGTGCGGGCACGGGACTTCGTCTGTCCCTTCACGATCGATGACTACACCCGTTGGCGGCTGCTGGAAGGACTCGACGACATCGGCTTGACCTTGCGAAACGCCGGCGCCATCGACGAGTTCGAGCGGGACCGGCCAGCCTGGCGGCCGACCGTCGACACGGCGGCGGCGAAGTGACTGGCGGGGCTTGGGATTCCGCGCGACGCCGGAATCTCAAGCCCCGTGAATGTCCCTCGACCGAGCGGATTCTCGTCAACACGCGCAAAAAATGGGCGTGGCGCATGGCACTGCAAGCGATATGGGCTTACGGTGTCCGGTAACCGGCCCATCGAAGGGTCGCTTGTGACGTAGTCTCCGGAGGGACTAACAGTGAACAAGGCTCAACTCATCGAGGCTCTGTCGGACCGCTTGGGCGACAAGAAGGTTGCCGCCGGCGCCGTCGACACCCTCGTGGATGTCATCGTCCGCACCGTGAACAAGGGCGAGAAGGTGAACATCACCGGCTTCGGTGTGTTCGAGAAGCGCGCCCGCGCCGCCCGCACGGCGCGCAACCCGCGTACCGGTGAGACGGTCAAGGTGAAGAAGACCAACGTGCCGGCTTTCCGTCCGGGCACGAACTTCCGTGAGGTCATCAGTGGCGCGAAGAAGCTGCCCCGCGTGACCGCGGCGAAGGTTGCCGGCACCGCGACCACCCGCTCGACCACCACTCGCTCCACCACCACCCGCACCGCGGCGAGCCGCCCGGCCGCCAGCAGCACGCGGTCCACGGCCACTCGGCCGACCGCCAGCCGCACGACGACGACGCGCACCCGCGCCGCCGCCGCCGCGAAGCCGGCTGCCCGCCCGAGCACCCGCACGGCCGCGGCCACCACCGCCAAGAAGCCGGTTGCCCCCAAGGCGACCGCGACGAAGGCCGCCGCACCCGCCAAGAAGGCCGCTCCCGCGAAGAAGACGGCTGCCAAGGGCTCGGCGAAGAAGTCCGGCAAGAAGTAAGCAAGACGTCAAGAACCGATCATCGCTGCGGCCGCCCGGCGTATTCGCCCGGCGGCCGCAGCGGTTCTGTGCCGCCATGAGTAGACGAAGGTATGTGGCCAGAGGCGTGCCCGGCGGCTATCGCATCTGGGACAACAAGGGACGCCGGTGGTGGGGCGACCGCTATGAACTGTGCCCCGATGACCTTCTGGACGAACTGAACGGCGAGGCCGACTACGCCCGTGTCACCGCCCTGCTCAAGCGATATCGGGCACAGCGACGATAGGTTCCGCGATCGCACTGGGACAGCCGCACTGGGACAGCCGCACTGGGATGGCTGCGCTAGGACGGCTGGGGGGCCGGAGCGGGCAGGGCGGTCGGCAGATAATCGGCGGCCAACAGCCGATGCGGCCACGCTGGCTCAAGCGACAGCACCCAGACGCTGCCCTTCTTGCACGGCACCTGATCCAGCGCTAGCCCGGATCGTTGGGCTCGTCCGGATCGTTGGGCCAGCATGCGGATCAGTCCGGGAATCGCCCCGCCCTGACTGGAGATCACCGGTCGGCCGCCGGCACGAATCAATTCGTCCAGCCGGCGCAACGAAGCCGCCGGCTTCCGCGCGAACGCCGCTTCGGCCAATGCCGGCTCGCGCACCGGCGACACACCCATATCCGCTGCCACGCCGGCCACCGTCTGCTCGCAACGCACCAGGGGAGCGGTGTGCACCCGATCCGGTTGGAACAGCGGCAGCATCATCCGCAGCGCCGCCGCCTGTTCCTGCCCGGCCGGGCTCAGCGGCCGCAGATCGTCGTCACCGTCCCAGGTGGACCGGTGCCCGGCCTTGGCGTGCCGGACCAGCAGCACGGTCGCCGTCTCGGCCGGCAGCGCCGCGAACGCCGCCAGCACCTCGCGATCCCAGTCGTAGTCGAGCAGGCGGCCGGCCGCGGCCGCCGAGAGCCAGCGCAACTCGTCCACCTCGCCGCCCTCGGTATCGCCGTCGTCATCGACCGACATCGCCGGTCCCACCACGCGGGCGGCGAAGTAGTCGACCGCCTTCTCGCCTTCCGGCACGGCATACCGAACCTGGATCAGCGGCCGATCCAGCACGGCCCGAAATCCGGTCTCCTCCGCGGTCTCCCGCACCGCGCACGCCGGCAACGTCTCACCGCGATGCACTTTGCCCTTGGGCAGCGACCAGTCGTCGTACCTCGGCCGGTGCACTACGGCGATCTCCGGCTCACCGGACTCCGCCTGGCGCCACAACACCGTCCCGGCCGCGCGGACGTCCGGAAAGCTCACCACAGATCCAACTCCCGCTGCTAGCTTTCCGCGTTCGCGTGCCGCCGCATCAACTCGGCCTGATGGTCGCGGACCTCGGCGCCCTCGGCCGGCGACGGGTCCCACCGGCCGTCGGCGCGCAGCACCCAGCATCGGGTCGCCGGATCGAGCGCGGCCGCGAAGATGTCCCCGAGCTGCCCGGTGAGTCTGTTGTCGGTGACCCGCACCAGTACCTCGACCCGGCGATCGAGATTGCGGTGCATCATGTCCGCGCTGCCCAACCAGTACTCGTTCTCGCCGACGAAGTGGAATATCCGCGAGTGCTCCAGGAACCGGCCCAGAATCGACCGGACCCGGACTCCTTCGGACAGTCCCGGCAGATCGGGCTTGAGCGCACAGATCCCGCGCACCACCACATCCACCGGCACCCCGGCCCGCGCCGCCCGATAGAGCGCGTCGATCACCTGCTCGTCCACCATGGAGTTCACCTTGATCCGCACCCCGGCCGGCCGGCCGGCGGCGGCGTGCTCGATCTCCCGCTCGACCCGCTCCACGATGCCGCGCCGAACGCCCTGCGGCGCGACCAGCAGACTGCGGTAGGTGTTCTGTCGGGAGTAGCCGGTGAGCACGTTGAACAGGTCGGTGAGGTCCGCGCCGATGGTCGGATCGGTGGTGAGCAGGCCGATGTCCTCGTACAGCCGCGCGGTCTTGGGGTTGTAGTTGCCGGTGCCGACATGGCAGTAGCGCCGGATGGTCGACCCCTCCTGCCGCACCACCAACACGGTCTTGCAGTGCGTCTTCAGGCCCACCAACCCGTACACCACGTGCACGCCGGCCTTCTCCAGCATCTGCGCCCACTTGATGTTGGCCTGCTCGTCGAACCGCGCCTTGAGCTCCACCAGCACCACGACCTGCTTGCCGGCCTCGGCCGCGTCGACCAGCGCGTCCACGATCGGTGAGTCGCCGGACGTCCGGTACAGGGTCTGCTTGATGGCCAACACCTTCGGGTCGGCCGCCGCCTGCTCGATGAACCGCTGCACGCTGGTGGAGAACGAGTCGTATGGGTGGTGCACCAGCACGTCTTCTTCGCGGAGGGTGGCGAACACGCTCTTGGGCGTCTCGCGCTCGCCGAACGCCGGATGGGTGGCCGGCACGAACGCCGGGTCCTTGAGATCCCGGCGCTGCAACGCATACATCTCCCACAGACAGGACAGGTCCAGCGGTCCGCGCACGGCCACCACGTCGTGCGCGTCGACTTCCAGCTTGGTGAGCAACAGGTCCAGCATGTGCTCGCTGGTCTCCTCGCCGACCTCCAACCGCACCGGCGGCCCGAACCGGCGTTGCAGTAGCTCCTTCTCCAGCGCCTGCAACAGATCCTCGTCGCGGTCCTCCTCGACGTCGAGGTCGGCGTTGCGGGTGATCCGGAAGACGTGGAACTCGCTGACCTCCATGCCGGCGAACAGGTCGCCCAGGTGCGCGGCGATCAGTTCCTCCAACGGCAGGAACGTCGCCTCCCGGGACTCGCGATCGGACTCGACCCGGATCAGCCGCGGCACGTTGTCCGGCACCTTCACCCGGGCGAACCGCTCGATCCCGCTGGCCGGGTCCCGGACGGTGACCGCGAGGTTCAGCGACAGCCCGGAGATGTAGGGGAACTTGTGCGTCGGGTCCACGGCGAGCGGGGTGAGCACCGGGAAAACCTGGTCGCTGAAGTAGTTGGACAGCCGCAGCCGGTCGTGGTCGGCGAGGTCCTGCCAGCTGACGATCCGAATGCCCTCCTTCGCCAACTCCGGCAGCACGTGGTCGAGGAACACGGTGGCGTGCTGCTCGACCAACTCCTGGTTGCGCTTGGCGATCCAGGTGAGTTGCTCGCGCGGGGTGAGGCCGTCCGCGCTGCGCACCGACAGGCCGGTCTCCTCGCGCCGCTTCAGGCCGGCGACCCGCACCATGTAGAACTCGTCCAGATTGGACGCGAAGATCGCCAGGAACTTGGCGCGTTCCAGCAGCGGCTGCGACGAGTCCTCGGCCAGCGCGAGCACCCGGGCGTTGAAGTCCAACCAGGAGATCTCCCGGTTGAAGTAGCGGTCTTCCGGCAGGTCGGCGCTCGTGCTGGCGGGACCGGTCACCGCCGGCGGCGCGGCGGGGGGCGCGGACGACAGCACAGCTGGTGGCAGAGCCGGCGCCGCAATCGGCGGCGCGGGCGGCGGGCCGGTCGGGTCGGTGGTCTCGGTGGCTGCCACGCCGGGGCGCGGCCGGCCGGCGACGCCACGACCGGCCGTGGTGGTGCGGCTGGGCCTGGGCGGCGGGGTCCGATGCCCGGGTGTGGGTGTCCCACTGTGAGCCGTCACCCGCCGGCGGGACGAACCGGTGCTCGCCGCGTGCGGACCCGACGCCGACCGCTCATGATCGTTCTCGAGCTCGTCGTGCTGGTCGCTGGGTCCGCTGTTTCCGCCGCTCACACAGGCCATTGTCCACGATGATCGCTATTTTTCGACCGGAAGGCGAACAAGCAGCCGGGTGAAATCCCGGCTACGCCCAGGTTTCACATCCGACAGCACGAGGTGGCGCCCACGAGTGCGGCGGTGTGCCGGCCGAGCCCCAGCGCGCAGGCCGCGCTCAGGTCTTCGGCGGTGTCCACATCGCAGCGCAGTGACGGCAGTGACGCGCCGATCGACACCGCCCCGGACGAGGTGTGCGCGGCCGCCGAGCCGACGCCGAACCGCGGGTCCAGCGGCCCGCCGGGCGCGGCCACCAGCAGCGTGCTGCCGGTGCCCTGCCGGTCCGCGCAGAACGCCCGCCGGCCGTCCGCTTCGGCCAGTGCCGTGGCCAGGTCCTCGGCGCGCAACGCCGGCAGGTCGGCCTGCAGCGCGGCGACCCGCGCCCGGCGGTCGCGCCGCAGCAGCACCGCCGCGCCGTGGGCCACCGCCGCGTTCAGCCCGGCCGCGTGCGATCCCGTGTGCCGGGATCCGGCTGGCGGGTCGTCGGTGGACTCCACGCCGTCCTCGGCGAGCAGTGCGGCGACCGTCCGGTCCGAGGTGACCACCAGCACCCGGCGCACGTTCGCCGTGGCGGCGGCGGCCAGCGCGGTGTCCCGGACCAGCGCCAGCACCAGCGCCTCGTGCTCGGCCTGCCCGCCGACCCCGCCGTCGGCCGCGCCACGCAGCCGCGACTTCGCCTGATCCAGCGTCTTGACCGGGATCACCACGTCCACGGCTTCAACAGTGCTTGTCACTCGCCCATCATCACCCGAAGTCCGCATGTCGCGCCGCCTCCAATTAGAGTGCAGGCACCTCACAGAGAGCGGCACACACGGCGGCGAAGGAGCGGGTGTGGCTAAGCGCGAGCACAGCAACGGCTGGGTTTGGTTCGCGGCACTGTTCTTCTACCCGCTGACCAGGCTGCTGGCCCGCCGGGTGAACAGGGGCGTCGAGAACATCCCGGCCACCGGCGGCGCGCTACTGGTGATGAACCACATATCGCACATCGACCCGATGTACGACGCCGTGTTCGTGCACAAGCTGCGCCGAGTCCCGCGCTTCCTGGCCAAGAACACGCTGTGGAAGTCGCGGGTGGTCCGGCAGGTGATGACCCGAACCGGCCAGATCCCGGTCTACCGCGCCTCGTCCGACGCCCAGGACAGCCTGCGGGACGCCAACACCGCGCTGCGCGAGGGCAAGCTGGTGATCATCTATCCGGAGGGCACCATCACCCGCGATCCGGACGGCTGGCCGATGCTCTCCCGCACCGGCGTCGCCCGGCTCGCGCTGGACAACGACGTGCCGGTCATCCCGGCGGCCCGCTGGGGCACCCTGGCGATTCTGGACTTCTACCAGAAGAAATTCCGGCCGCTGCCGCGTGGCGTGGTGACCACCTCGGTCGGCGAGCCGGTGGACCTGGCTGCGTATCGCGGCAAGCCGGTCACTCCGGAGGCGCTGCGCGAGGTCACCGCGCTGGTGATGCGGCAGGTGACCGGGCTGCTGGGCGAGACGCGCGGCGAGACGCCGCCTGTCGAGCCGTTCCGGCCAGGCGCCGCGCGCCGGCACCAGCAGGACACGGCGAGCGGGTCATGACCATCCGGCGGCTGGCCGTCCTGGGCGCCGGTTCCTGGGGCACCACGTTCGCCAAGGTGCTCGCCGACGCCGGCCAGGACGTGGTCCTGTGGGCCCGCCGCCCGGATGTCGCGCGGGCCATCAACGACGGCCGCCGCAATCCGGACTACCTGCCCGACATCCCGCTGCCGGACAACATCAGCGCCACGTCCGACGCGGAGCGGGCGCTGGCCGGCGTGGATGCCGTGGTGCTCGCGGTGCCCAGCCAGACGCTGCGCGCCAACCTCGATTCCTGGCGGCCGGCACTGCCTGCCGACGCGCTGCTGGTCAGCCTCGCCAAAGGCGTGGAACTGGGCTCGGGCAAGCGGATGAGCGAAGTGATCGCCGAGGTCGCGGGCGTGCCGGCGGAAAGGGTCGCGGTCGTGTCCGGGCCGAACCTGGCCCGCGAGATCGCCACCGAGCAGCCGACCGCGACAGTGATCGCCTGCGTCGACCATGATCGCGCGGTCGCCCTGCAACACGCCAGCCACAACCACTACTTCCGCCCGTACACCAACGACGACGTGGTCGGCTGCGAGCTGGGCGGAGCGTGCAAGAACGTGATCGCGCTGGCCTGCGGGGCGGCGATCGGGCTCGGCTACGGCAGCAACACCACCGCGACCATCATCACCCGCGGCCTGGCCGAGATGGCCCGGCTGGGTGTGGCGCTGGGTGCCAACGCACTCACCTTCGCCGGCCTCGCCGGCCTGGGTGACCTGGTCGCCACCTGCTCATCGCCGTTGTCCCGCAACCGGTCCTTCGGTGAGCGGCTGGGCGCGGGGGACACCGTGGCGCAGGCGCAGGAGGCGACGCACGGGCAGGTCGCCGAGGGCGTGAAATCCTGCTCGTCGGTCCGCGAGCTGGCCGCCCGGGTCGGCGTGGACATGCCGATCACCGATGCGGTGCACCGGATCTGCCATGACGGCGCCGGCCCGTCGGCGATGGTCGCCGAACTGCTCGGCCGGGAACGGAAGGCCGAATGGGCGTGATCGCCCATGACAGCGCCCATGTCTGAGCCTTATTACGGGGACGGCACCCGGTGTGTGCGGGCCGGCCGGCCCGCACCGGAGCCGGGCCAGCCGCTGTCGCCCGGCCCGGTGTTCGCCTCGGCCTATCACCTCGGCGGCTCGGACACCTACGGCCGGGCCAGCAATCCGACCTGGCGGCTGCTGGAAGCGGCGATCGGCGAGTTGGACGGCGGGGAGTGCGTGGTGCTGCCCTCGGGCATGGGCGCGATCGCCGCCGTGCTGCGGGTTTCGCTGCGCGCCGGCGACACGGTGGTCGTGCCCGCCGACGGCTATTACCTGGCGCGGCAGTTCATCGCCACCGAACTCGCGCCGCTGGGTCTGGACGTCCGATCGGTGCCGACGGCTGGGCCGTGGCGGCCGGAGACACTGGCCGGGGCCAGGCTGGTGCTGATCGAGACGCCGTCCAATCCGGGCATGGACGTCTGCGATATCGCCGCGATCGCCGAGCTGGCGCACGCCGCCGGCGCGTTGTTGGTCGTGGACAACACCACCGCGACTCCACTTGGCCAGCGACCGTTGGCACTGGGCGCGGACGTGACGCTCGCCAGCGACACCAAGGCCGTGTCCGGGCACAGCGACGCCGTGCTCGGCCACGTGTCCACTGTGGACGTAGAGCTGGCGGACCGGCTGCGCGCCGCCCGGTCGCTGGGTGGGCAGACGCCGGGGCCGTTCGAGACCTGGCTGACCCACCGCGGCCTCGGCACGCTCGACCTGCGGCTGGCCCGGCAGGCCGAGAACGCCGCCGCGCTGGTCGCCGCGCTGCGTGGACATCCGCTGGTCACCGGGCTGCGCTGGCCGGGCTCACCAGAGGATCGGGACCATCCGCTGGCGGCTCGGCAGATGCGCCGGTTCGGCGGGGTGTTCAGCTTCGAGCTGCCCTCGGCCGATGCGGTCGCGCGATTCCTCGCCGCGTCGGCGCTGCTGACCCCGGCGACCAGCTTCGGCGGCACGCACAGCACTGTGGACCGGCGGGCGCAGTGGGGTGATCCGGTGCCGGCCGGCCTGGTGCGGTTCTCCTGCGGCATCGAGGACGCCGACGATCTGGTGACCGATGTGCTGGCCAGCCTCGATCGAGTCCACTCCGTGGGATTGATTTGACCCCAGGGTAGTTGCCTGACACTCTCGGTCACGTGTTGTTGCGCGCCATGATCGGCCGGCGAGGTCACATCGACCTGCGCCGGGTCGCCAGCGCGCTGTGTCCTTCGTGTTGATGTTCGCCGCCGCTTCCCGCTGACCGCTGTCGACGGTCGGCCTCCGCGATTTCAATCGCGATTCAGCCTCGGACAACACCGCCACGAAGGACTTCCCGTGTTCGCCGTTCCCCCCAACACCGTCGCGTCGCCGGCCGCGCTGGCCGCCGCGCACCCGGTGCGCATCGCCACTGACTACGCCCGCGACCGATCGCGCTGGGCCAAGCTGCTGCGCTACGACCCCGACGACCGGTTCACCGCGCTGATCGAGGCCAACGCGCATGTCGAGGTCTGGCTGCTGAGCTGGCTGCCCGGCCAGCACACCGACCTGCACGACCACGGCGGCGCGGCCGGCGCGTTCACCGTGGTGTCCGGCACGCTGTCCGAACGGGTCCGCCGGCCGGGCCGGGTGGAGCTGGCGCACGAACTGCGCGCCGGACAGTCCCGCGCGTTCGGTCCGAACTACGTGCACCAGGTGCGCAACGAGAGCGTTGATCCGGCGGTGAGCATCCACGTCTACCAGCCGTACCGCGCGATGACCTATTACCGCGACGACGCGGCGGATCAGGTCGGCACGGACCGGTAGCGGATGCGTTCCGGCACCGCGACCACGGCCGGCAGGTCGTCGGCCGGCTGGGGCTGGCCCCACACCCGGTGCAGTGGCAGCACGCCCGCCCAGCCCTGGTGCGCGGCCACGTCGTCCGGATCGTCCACCGGGCCGCCGTTTCGTGTTTTCACGGCGGCCTCGGTCAGATCCAGGGCGATCAGGGTGGTGGCGGCCAGCTCTCGGCGGTTGGGCGGGCGGGTGTAGTCCCACTGGCCCGGCGCCAGGTGTTCGGTCAGCACCCGCAGGCCGTGCGACTTCTCGGTGTCGTCGGTGATCGGGCGGGCCTGGCCGTGGATCACCGCGGAGCGGTAGTTCGCGGAGTGGTGGAACGCTGAGCGGGCGTACACGATCCCGTCCAGCAGCGTCACCGTGACACACACCGGCGCTCCGCCGGCCGCCGCCGTCATGCTGGCCGAACCGGTGGAACCGTGCAGGTACAGGATGTCGCCGTCGCGGCCGTAGCCGGTGGGGATCACCACCGGGCCGGCGTCGGTGCCGAAACCGAGGTGGCAGACCAGGCCTTCGTCCAGGATCGCGTCGAGGGCCGCCCGGTCGGCGGCGGCGCGCTCGCGATGCCGGCGGGGCGTGCTGCGTTCGGTGGGGGAGAGTGCTGGTCGGGCCATGCCACCAGGATCTTCTGATTGATGGCATCCTGGAATGGCCACCAACCGGGAAAAACGAAAGGCCACTATGGCGAGCCCGCGGACCAGCTCGCTGACCAGCCAGCCGACACCGCTGCCGATCTCACTGGATCGGGACGCCGCCGCGCCCTTGGCCGTGCAGCTCGCCGAGACATTGCGCACGGCGGCCGCCGACGGACACCTGCGGGCCGGCGACCGGCTGCCGTCCACTCGGGAGCTGGCCGCCCGGCTCGGAGTCAGCCGGACGGTGACGGCGGCGGCGTACGAACAGCTGCACGCCGAGGGTTGGATCGTCGGCCGGCACGGCTCGGGCACCTATGTCACCACCACGCCGCCGGGCACTGATCGACCAGCGGTCGCCTCGGCCCGGCGGCTGGCCGATCAGCGTCGGCGGAAGCCCGAACCCGCGTTGATCGACCTGACGCCGGGTGCTTCCTGGGTCGGCGGGTTGGACCGGGCTGCGTGGCGGCGGGCCTGGCGGGCGGCGGCCGACGCGCCACCGTTGTTGCGGCCGCATCGGGCCGGGCTGGCCGAATATCGGGCGGTGGTCGCCGAACATCTGTTGCGGCACCGGGGATTGACGATGGCCGGCGGCCTGGGGGAGCAGGATGTGCTGGCCACCGGCGGCACCACCGCGGCGGTCGCCGAGCTGGGCTACAGCGTTTTCCGGCCGGGCGATGTGGTGGCCGTCGAGGAACCCGGCTACCAGCGGGCGGTGCAGGCGTTCCGGGCGGCCGGATTGACCGTGTTGCCGGCTCCGGTCGGTCCGCGCGGACTGGTGGTCGGCGCGGTGCCACGCGGGGTGCGGGCGGTGTACTGCTCGCCCTCGCACCAGTATCCGTTGGGCGGCCGGATGGGCGCGGCCGAGCGGGTGGCGCTGGTGGAGCGGGCGCGGGCCGAGAACTGGCTGGTGGTCGAGGACGACTACGACGGCGAGCTGCGTTACGACGTCGCCCCGCTGCCGTTGTTGGTCGCGCTCGCGCCGGATGTGGTGGTACACCTGGGAACCACCAGCAAGATCCTCACCTCGACGCTCGGCGCGGGGTGGATGGTCGCGCCGCCGGAGGTCGCGTCGGCGGTGTTGGCGCATCGCGACCGCACCGGCACCGGTCCGGCCGCCGCCGGCCAGCGGGTGCTCGCCGAGTTCGCCCGCAACGGGGATCTGGGCCGGCATCTGCGTCGGTTGCGGCGCGAGCTGTCCGCGCGCCGGGAGCTGGTGGTCGCGGCGCTGGACGCGGCCGGGCTGGAAGTGCAGGGCGATGACGCGGGCGCGCACATCGTGGTGCCGCTGTCGTCGATCGCCGCCGAGCGGCGGGTGGTGGCCGGCGCCCGCGAGCGCGCCATCACCGTGGACGGCCTGGCCCGACACCACGACGGCCGGCCGAGCTGGCACGGCATCGCCCTCGGCTACACCGCCTGCTCCCGCGCCGAACTGCGCACCGCCCTGCCCTCTGTGGTCGACTTGCTGCGGGATGTTCGGTAAGGATGGATCACGTGACTGACCAGACGAGTCCGGTATCGATCACCGAGGTGATCGCCGCACTGCCCGGCCCATGGCAACCGCGCGATCTGGTGCTGGCCAACGACACCGTGGTCCGCATCGCCCGCTTGGAGGGCGAGTTTCCTTGGCACCACCACGACGAGGACGAGCTGTTTCTGTGCTGGGACGGCACCTTCCGGATCGAGATGGCCGGTCGGGAGCCGGTCACGCTGAGCGCCGGCGAGCTTTTCGTGGTGCCGGCCGGGACCGAGCACCGGCCGGTGGCGGAGAATCCGGCGCATGGGCTGCTGATCGAGCGCCCGGAGACCGCACAGTACGGCAACCAGACGTAGCTTCACTCGACTGAACTTCACCGGAGTGAACTTCACCGGAGTGAAGTTAGCTCGACCTACCGAGTCGGCAAGGCAGCAGCCAGGTGCTGGCGCAGGTGCTCCAGCGCGAGCCGCATTCCTTCGGTCAGGCCGTCGATCTCGTTGTCCCACGCGGCATCGCTGCCGAATCCGCTCATCACGATCCGCACCACGCAGGTGTCGGCGTTCGCGGTCTCGATCAGCCATTCGGTGGCCAGCACGGCAGTCCGCCCGCCGACCTCCCAGCGCACGCCGCCGGTGGCGAACCGCTGCGGCGGCTCCCAGGCCGTGACCTGCCCGGACTCGTTGCGGCCGCCGCCGAGATGGCTCATGTCGAAGGCGAACCGGCCGCCCACCCGAGGCTCGACCTCGGTCGGCTGTAGCCAGGCGCTGATGCCGGGACCGGTCGCGATGGCCGCCCACACCTGCTCCGGGGCGCCGACCACCTCGACACTGAGGTCGATCACGCGGTTGTTGTTGTCGTTCACTGCGTCTCCTTCTGGTTGGTCAGGGCCGAGTTGGTGGGTGGCGAGGGCAGGGGATGGGCGGCCACGATCACCCGGTGCCAGCGGCCATCCGGCGCCGCCGGATCGTGGTAGCGGGCCGCGGCTGATGCCATGAACCGGCCGAGGTCGGCGGTGAACGCGGCCCGTTCGGCGGCGTCCCGGAACCGGATCTCGGTGTCGAGGGTGAGCGTGGCCAGCGCCTTGCCCTCGTGATCGGCGCGACGAACCAACTGGCCGACCTCCCGGACGATCCGGGCCGCGATCGCGATCAGGTAGCGGGCGGACAGCCGGTCCGACGTCCGTGCCGGGTCGTTCGCGGCCTGGCCGAGCGCGTCCGGTGACACGACGTACGACGCGGCGGTGGCAACCAGCAGCCGTTCGGTCAGACCGCCCCACCGACGCTGTTCGGCCAGTCGGACCAGGCCGTGTTCCTCCAGTGCGCGCAGGTGGTAGTTGATCTTCTGGCGCGGCACGCCGAGGCGGGCGGCCAGCGAGGCAGCCGATGCCGGCTCGGCCAAAGCCGCCAGCAGCGCGGACCGCACCGGATCCAGCGCGACCATCGCCGTGGCCGCGTCGTCGATCACCTCAACGTCGAACACTGGACCAGCAGACCATTGACAAATAATTTTGTCAATGGCGGGCTACCCGAACGGCCTAATGGACTGCCGTAGGGTCATCGGGCATGACCGAGCGCAAACTCCGCGTCGCGGTGATCTTCGGTGGCCGCAGTTCCGAGCACGCGATCTCCTGTCTTTCCGCCGGGGGTGTGCTGAAGCAGCTTGATCCGACGCGCTATGAGGTCGTGCCGGTCGGCATCACTCCGGACGGGGCGTGGGTGCTGGCCTCGGATGATCCGCAGGCGCTGGAGGCCCACGACCGCAAGCTGCCCTCGGTGTCCGCCGGCATCGCGCTCGCCCTGCCGGCCGATCCCACCTCTGGCGGGTTGATCGTGCTGGAACCCGAGCGTGCCGGCGAGGTGCTGGCCGGCGTTGATGTGGTGTTTCCGGTGCTGCACGGCGCTTTCGGCGAGGACGGCACCATCCAGGGCCTGCTTGAGCTGGCCGGCGTCCCATACGCCGGGGCGGGCGTGCTGTCCAGTGCGGTGGCGATGGACAAGGAGTACACCAAGAAGCTGCTCGCGGCCGAACACCTGCCGGTCGGCACGTACGTCGTGCTGCGGCGGGGGGTGGCCACGCTGTCCGAGGCGCAGCGCGCGGAACTGGGCCTGCCGGTGTTCGTCAAGCCGGCCCGCGCCGGTTCGTCCACCGGCATCACCCGGGTGACCGACTGGCGCGACCTGGACGCGGCGATCGCGATCGCTCGCGAGATCGACCCGAAGGTGTTGATCGAGGCGCAACTGGTCGGCCGCGAGGTCGAGTGCGGGGTGCTGGAATTCCCGGACGGCCGGGTGGACGCGTCGCTGCCGGCGGAGATCAGGATCATCGCCGACGGCGTCGACTGGTACGACTACGACGCCAAATACCTGGACGACGTCTGCGAATTCGACATCCCGGCCAAACTGGACGATGAGGTGATCACCCGAATCCGGGCGATGGCCGTCAAAGCGTTCGCCGCGCTGGACGGACAGGGACTGGCCCGAGTGGACTTCTTCGTCGGGCCGGACAACTCGCTGACCATCAACGAGGTCAACACCATGCCCGGCTTCACGCCGATCTCGATGTACCCCAGGATGTGGGAGGTCACCGGGATCGACTACTCGACCCTGGTGTCCACTTTGGTCGAAACCGCGATCGTCCGAGGCACCGGCCTCCGCTGATCAGCGATCGGTCGGTCCACAAGAGGGATCAGACGGGACGTTCGGGTGGGCCAGACAGCTCAGGCTTCCGCTCCACAGTCGATCTCCCGGGGAAAGTCCCGCTTGCGCTCGGCTTCGACTTCGTCGAGCGCGGCGATCCCCTTGTCGTCCAGGTAAGGCGGACCAAGGAGCAGTTGCCGTAGATCAACCTTGCGTGCGGTGAGTCCGCCGTACTCGTTGATGTCGATGACGACGGCGCCTCGGCTCAGGACTGCGTGGGGGAGCCGTTGGTCGTGGCGGCCTGCTGGGCGTACAGCGTGTGGTAGGACGACTCGGCGGCCTTCTGCTCGGCTTCCTTCTTGGTCTTGCCCTCGCCGGTGCCGTATCGCTGGCCGGCCACCACGACCGTCGCGGTGAACTCCTTGCGGTGGTCCGGTCCCTGTTCCTCGACCTCGTACTCCGGCACGCCGAGCCCGGCCGCGGCTGTCAGCTCCTGCAGGCTGGTCTTCCAGTCCAGGCCGGCGCCCCGGCGCGGCGCCTCGGTCAGCAGCCCGTCGAACAACCGGTGCACCAGCGTCCGGGTCGTTTCCAGCCCATGTTGCAGGTACACCGCGCCGATCACGGCCTCAAGCCCGTCGGCGAGGATGCTTTCCTTGTCCCGTCCGCCGGTCAGCTCCTCGCCCCGGCCCAGCAGCAGGTACGCGCCCAGGCCGCCGTCACCCAGCTCGCGCGCCACCCCGGCCAGCGCGTGCATGTTCACCACACTGGCCCGCAGCTTGGCGAGTTGGCCTTCCTGCCGGTCCGGATGCGCCCGGAACAGGTGATCGGTGATGATGACCCCGAGCACCGCGTCGCCGAGAAATTCCAGCCGTTCGTTCGGCGGCAGGCCGCCGTGTTCGTATGCGTATGACCGATGGGTGAGCGCGAGCGTCATCAGCTCGGCGTCCAGGGGGACGCCGAGCGCCGACAGCAGCGGGGCTCGGTCGATCAGCTCCGCGCTCTTGCTCGCCTTACCCCCCATGGCGCCACGTCGCTGCCATCACAGCCAACGGTCAGGCCGGCTGCACAACCTGGCGGCCGTCGTACTGGCCGCATGTGGGGCAGGCAACGTGGGGCGGCTTCGGCGCCCGGCACGCCCGGTTCGAGCATTCGGCCAGGGTCGGCGCGGTCGCCTTCCACTGGGACCGGCGCGCGCGGGTGTTCGAGCGGGACATCTTCCGCTTCGGGACGGCCACGACTAATACTCCTCGTCACACGTTGTCTGTTGGTGCGCCGGCGCTGCTGATCAGCGTCCGATCAGCATCAGTCAGCGTCGATCGCTGTTGATCACTGGGTCAGTCACTGGCCTCGCCGAAACGGTCCTTGAGGACGGCCCACCGAGGGTCTATGGTCTCATGCTCGTGATCCGGGCCGAGTTCGGCCCACCGGCCACCGCATTCCGGGCACAGGCCGGCGCAGTTCGGCGTGCACAGCGGCGCCACCGGCAGCGCGAACACGATCGCGTCCCGCGCCACGGGTTCGAGGTTGAGTCGGTCGTCGACGAGGCGGTACACCTCGTCCGCGTCGGTGGTGGCCTCGGTGGCGCTGTCCGGGTAGGCGAACAGCTCGGTGAACTCCACCCGGACGGTCTCGGTCATCGGTTCCAGGCAGCGGGCGCACTGGCCCGCCGCCTGAGTTTCGGCCGTGCCAGAAGCCAGCACGCCTTCGACCACCGACTCGAGCAGCACGTCCAGCTCGACCTCGCCGCCGGCCGGAACGGAGATCACTTCGGGCACGCCGAGTTCCACCGGCACCTCGGCGGTGCGGTGGTAGCGGCGGCTGGTGCCCGGCCGACGGCCCAGATCCCGGGTGTCGATCACCCAGAGCCCGGCCGTCGCGTTGGCACGTGTGGCGGAACGATGTTGAGACATAGTCTTGGGGCTGGCGGGGGACCTACCCACGCGCAGCCACTCCAGCGTACGCGAAGATCGCCAGTGCGTAGCACCGGACCGCCCGCGCGCTGGACAGGGCGGAGAACCGGGCGGGAAGCACGGGGCTCAGTCGCGGTAGTCGAACGGCACGCCGCCCGCGTTGGCCATCGGCGCGCGCAGGTGCGTCCGTCCCTTGCCGACGCTGCGCAGGGTGTGCGCGAGCAGTTCCTCGAACTCGCCCAGCTTGCCGTCCACGTACTGGTCGCATTCGCCGCGCAGCCGGTCGGACTCGCCGGCCGCCGCGTCCAGGATGCGCGCGGACTCGGCATGCGCGGCCTGCGCGACGTCGGTCTCCGAGACCAGCCGGGCCTGCTCGTCCCGACCGTCCTGCACGGACCGCTCGTACGCCAGCCGGCCGGCCTCGACCATCCGCTCGGCCTCCGAGCCACCTCGCCCGACCAGGTCCTCGTATTCGGCGCGGCCGGCTTTGACGGCCCGCTCGGCCTCGTTCTCGGCGTCGGCGATCAGCGCGTCGGCGCGGGCGCCCGCCTCGGCGACCATCCGCTCGGCGCGCGCCTCGGCGTCGGCCAACGTCTGCTCGGCCTCCGCGGTGGCCTTGCGGATCGCCTGCTCGGCCTCGTGCTCGGCGTTGGCGATGATCTCGTCGCGCCGGTCCAGCACGTCCTGGGCGTCGTCCAGTTCGGCCGGGATGTTGTCGCGCACCTCGTCCAGCAGTTCCAGCGCGTCGCCGCGGGGGACCACGCAGCCCGACGTCATCGGGACGCCGCGTGCTTCCTCCAGGATGGTGACGAGCTCGTCCAGGGACTCAAACACCCGGTACACGGCCACTCCCCGCTTCGCAGTCCTTGCTCCATCGCACAGTGTGCCCCCGTGCGCGGGCATGATCGGGGAGGCACGCCTGTGGGCGTGTCAGGCGCGTTCGGCGACGCGGTCAGGCGCGCTCGGCCAGCCGGGCCAGCAGCCGTTCGTGCACGGTGGCCGGCAGCAGGTGGCGGACGTCACCGCCGTAGGTGGCGACCTCCTTGACCAGCGAGCTGGACAGGAAGCTCCACGCCGGATTCGTGGGCATGAACAGCGTGTCCACGGCCGCCAGCTGTTGGTTCATCTGCGCCATCTGCAGCTCGTAGTCGAAATCGCTGACCGCGCGCAGGCCCTTCACGATCGCCTGGACACCGGTTTCCCGGCAGTAGTCGACCAGCAGCCCGTGCCAGGAGTCGATGCGCACGTTCGGCAGGCCCGAGCTGACCTCGGCCAGCATCGCCATCCGCTCCTCGACGCTGAACAGGCTCTTCTTCGTCTTGTTGATCATCACCGCGACGACGACCTCATCGAACAGGCCCGCGGCCCGGGTGATGATGTCGATGTGGCCGTTGGTGACCGGATCATAGGAGCCGGGGCAGACCGCGCGCCTCATGCTGGCCGACGTTAGCAGCCGATTCCTTTGTTACCGATGGACCCGTGATATCCCTCACCCGGCCGAGTGAGATTAATCCAGGACAGCCCCGAGGTCTCGCTGTGCCCAGTGGGTCGCGGTGTCGCCGTAGCGGCGGGCGCGAAGGGGGGCGATTCCCGGCGGCCATGGCGGCTCGCCGTCCCGGGTCGCCCGCTCGACCACCAGCACCGCGTCCTCGGCCAGCCAGTTATTGGTCACCAGCGAGGTCAACACATCCAGCAATTCCGCGTTGCCCACCGCATAGGGCGGATCGGCGAGCACCACGTCGTACCGGCGGTCCGCGCCGCCGGCCACGCACGCCTCGACGGTGCCGGCGACGACCCGCGCGCCGGGCAGCCCGAGCGCGCCGGCGTTGCGCCGCAACACCTCCACCGCGCGCCGGTCCGACTCCACGAAGGTCACCCCGGCCGCGCCCCGCGACAGCGCCTCGAAACCCAGCGCGCCGGACCCGGCGTAGAGGTCCAGCACCCACCGTCCGTCCAGGTCCAGCATCGCTTCCAGGGCATTGAACAGCGCCTCGCGGACCCGCTCCGAGGTCGGCCGGGTACCGCGCGGAGGCACTGTCAGCCGCCGCCCGCCCGCCGTCCCGGCCACGATCCTGGTCACCCGCCGATCGTTGCATTCGCCTCAAACGTGCGCATCCGTCGCTCTGCCAGACACTTCCGGTGCGGACAGGCGTACCGTCGCACTCTGCCCGTTTTCCGTCCGACACAGGAGACCCTGGGGTGCCGGAGCCATCCGACCGCGAAGCCGAGATCGCTGCCGAGCAGCGTCATGTCGACGTCGTGTACGCCCGGCTCGCCGAGGTCCGGTCGGAGACGGAGGCGATGCGCGACCGCGGCTACCAGCTCGCGCACGGCGCCGACCACGAGGCGATCTTCGAGCAGGCGCGGATGCTGATGGAGCGGGACGTCATGGTCCGCTACGCCACCAAGCTGCTGCACGAGCTGGATTCCGAGCACGAGGGCCTGGTGTTCGGCCGGCTGGACCTGGGTGACGCGGCGGCTCGGGGGGAGACCCTGTACATCGGCCGGCTCGGCCTGCGCGACGCGGACTTCGAGAACCTGGTGATCGACTGGCGCGCGCCGGCCGCCGCCGCGTTCTACCAGGCCACCGCCGAAGATCCGATGGGCGTGCTGCGCCGCCGGGTGATCCGCTGCTCCCAGCAGCGCGTCCAGGACGTCGACGACGACGTGCTCACCGCCGACGCGCTGCCCGAGGACCTCCGGGTGGTCGGTGAGGGCGCGCTGCTGGCCGCGCTGGGCCGGGCGCGCGGCGACCAGATGCGGGACATCGTCGCCACCATCCAGAAGGAGCAGGACGAGGCGATCCGGGCGCCCTCGGCCGGGGTCACCGAGATCACCGGCGGACCGGGCACCGGCAAGACCGCCGTCGCCCTGCACCGCGCCGCCTACCTGCTGTACCGGCACCGGCGGCGGATGACCGGGGCGGGCGTGCTGGTGGTCGGGCCGTCGCCGGTGTTCACCAACTACATCTCGCGGGTGCTGCCGTCGATGGGCGAGGACAGCGTCGACCTGCGGGCCTTGGGCGAGGTGCTGGACGGTGTCGCCGCGACCCATCTCGATCCCGCGCCGGTGGCGGCGATCAAGGGCTCGGCGCGGATGGTTCGGTTGCTGCGCAAGGCGATTCGGCACATCCCGCCGGACGTGCCGACCGAGTTGCGCGAGGTGTACCGGGGCGAGGTGCTCAAACTCGACGCCGCGGAGCTGGAGCGGGTCCGCAAGGCCGTCCACCGGCGCGGCGGACCGCCCAACCGGTCCAGAGTGGACGCCGCCGAGGCGCTGCTGGAAGCGTTGGCGGGCAAGGCGGAACTCGCCGCGAGCGATGACGGCAAGCCGCCGCCGGACCGCGCCGAGCTGGTGACCACGATCGGCGAGCGGCTGGACTTCCACCGGTTCCTGGTCGCCTGGTGGCCGGTGCTCACCCCGGAACTGGTGGTGGGCTGGCTGGCCGACCCGAGCCGGCTGGCCGCGATCGCCGGCCGCGCGTTCACCGACGCCGAGGTCGCCGCGCTGGCCGCGTCCTGGGCCGACGAACGCGGCCTGTCAGTGGCGGATGTCGCGCTGCTGGACGAGTTGCGGACACTGTTGGGCGAGCCGCGCCGGCGGCGATCGTCCCGCCGCGACGATCAGGACGGCGAGGTTCGCCGCCGGCCGGTGAACTACGACGAGTACGCGCACATCGTGGTGGACGAGGCACAGGACCTGTCGCCGATGCAGTGGCGGATGGTCGGCCGGCGCGGCCGGTACGCGAGTTGGACGATCGTCGGCGACCCGTTGCAGAGTTCCTGGCCGGACGCGACCGAGGCGGCCGCCGCGCGGGAGTCGGCGCTGCGTTCGGTGCGTGGGCGCCGGCAGTTCACCCTGCGCACCAACTACCGCAACTCGGCCGAGGTGTTCGCCCTCGCCGCGCGGGCGCTGGACCCTCCGGCCGGCACCGCGGACCTGCCGACGGCGGTGCGCCGGACCGGCGTCGAGCCGGTGATCCGCAGCCTGTCGGCCGCCGACCTGCCGGCCGCCGTCGCGGCCGAGGCCCGCGAGGTGCTGGACGAGGTGTCGGGAACGGTGGGCGTGATCGCCTCGATGGACCGGCGCGACGAGGTCGAGTCGTGGCTGTTCGGCGTGGGCGATGCCGACGACCGGCTGCGCGTGGTCGGCAGCCTGGACGCCAAGGGACTGGAATACGACGGGGTGCTGGTCGTCGGGCCGGAGGACATCCTCACCGAGTTCGCCGACGGGGCCAGCGGCCGGCGGGCGCTCTACGTGGCCCTCACCCGCGCCACCCAGCGCCTCACCGTCCTCGCCACCACGGATTCCTGGTTGCCGGCCTAGCCATCGGCACGGCATGGTGTGCGCCATGGCAAGTCAGGACTTCACCATCACACTGGACGACGAGACCGCCCGCGAGGTCGAAGCCCTGGCGCACGAAGCCGGGACTTCGGTCAGCGATCTCGTTGCCCGACAAATTCACCGGCTTTTCCAGTCCCGGCAGGCGCGACAGGACGCGCCGAGCCAGCTGTCCGAAGTGGACAACCGTGGCGGCATGGTCCGATGGACTCGCGAGGAGCTTTACGACCGCTGGAAGGGCTGACCTCGCGCCGGGGTCAGTTGCCGGAGAGGCTGCCGACCTGGTCCGCCGGGGGAGCGTTGACCGTCACCGGCGCGCCCCAGTCGGAGAAGTTGACGGTCACCGTCGTCTGGCTTGAGCTGCCGGTGCCCAGCGACGGCATCGGCGTGACGCTGACGAACTTGAGCGGCAGGTTGTCCGAGTTCACCCAGAGATCCGTTGTCTCAGTGGTGATTCCGGCGTCGGTCACGCCCTTGAGCTCCTGTGCCTGGGCGTCACCCGGGGGCAGGCTGGCGATCAGCTTCTGGACGTCGACGGTGATCGTGTAGTGCGTCACCGGCTGGCCGTCGAGCTGTTCCTGCTTGGTCGACGTGATGGTGCCGGCCGACTTGAGCCTGTCGAGGGTCGTCGCCGGATCGAAGTTCTGCTGTGCCTGGCTCAACATCGGGCCGACGGTCTTGTCCACCATGTCGGTGCCGTTCGGGTCGATCTTGATCCACGGCTTCACCGGGCCGTTCGTCCCCAGAAACTGGCTGAGCGCGCTGGGCATCTTCATGTACGCGGTGCCGTTGAGCAGGATCATCTCGATCTGGCCGAGCTGGGCCATGGTGATCGTCATATCGGCCGCCGGCTGCCCGGCGAAGCGGGCCACGCCCGAGCCGTTCACGGTGAAGCCCATGACGCCCATGTTCATGGTGACCTTTACCGAGCTCTTCTGACTGGTTGTCGTCGCCACGGCGTTGCTGAGGTCGGCGACGGTGCTGATCTTGGGCGCCAACGGGTGGCCGAGCAGACCGCTACCGGCGTTTCCGCTGCTGCTACAGCCGGCCAGGAGGGCGAGGCTCGCCGCTCCCGCACACGCCACCAACGCCATCCTGCGCACGCTCATGATCCCCTCACACTTCGTCACCGGCGACAAGCAGACCGACTGTAGCGCCCGGCGTAACGCGCTGGCTACGGGCGATAATCGATGTTGACGAAGGACACTCTCCCGTACCGTCGCGGTTATGCGCCTTTACGTGGTAGACGCCTTCACTGACACCGCTTTCGCCGGCAATTCCGCCGGTGTCGTGCTGCTGGAGCGCCCGGCCGATCCGGCGTGGATGCAGTCGGTCGCGGCCGAGCTGATGTACGCCGAGACGGCGTTCGTGGAGATCGGCGACGGCATCGACGCCGCTGGGTCGCTGCCGCTGCGCTGGTTCACCCCGACCACCGAGGTCGACCTGTGCGGACACGCCACGCTGGCCACCGCCCACGTGCTCGGCGGCGATCGGGTTTTCCGGACCCGCGGCGGGGAACTGCGCTGCACGGCGGCCGACGGCTGGGTGACCATGGACTTTCCGGGCGACCCGTCGACCCAGGTCGCCGATGACGTCGCGAAAGCGGTGACCGGCGCACTGCCGGGCGCGACCGTCGCTCACGTGCTGCGCGGCAAGTTCGATCTCGTCGCCGTGCTCGCCGACGCGGCCGAGGTCCGCGCGCTGAACCCGGATTTCGCCGCCATCCTGGGCCTGGACGCCCGCCTGCTCGCGGTGACCGCGCCCGGCGACCGGCCGGGCATCGACTTCGTCAGCCGGGCTTTCGCACCGGCCGTCGGGATCGACGAGGACCCGGTGACCGGCTCGCTGCACTGCACACTGGCGCCGTACTGGTCGGCCGAGTTGGGCCGGACGGAGCTGGTCGGCGAGCAGGCGTCGGCGCGCGGCGGCATCGTCCGCGTCGAAGCGCGCGGCGACCGGATCGGCCTCGCCGGCCAGGCCGTCACCGTCCTGACCGGCGAGTTGCACGTGTGAGCGGCACATTTTGGGTATACGGATCTTGAGCTGAGTGGCGTCAGGTCCGCAGGCGCGCCAAGGGATCGTCCGGGATCAGTCCGGCGTCGATCAGCAGTGCTCGAACCCGAGCCTGTTCCTCCGGTGACGGATTGATCGATCCGTACTCGGCCTCGTACTCCCGCACCGCCTTGAGCCCGTCGGCGATCCTGGCCTGTTCGGCGGCCGCATCCTGTGCGGTCCGGGCGAGCCACGCGGACACCGACAACCCGGCCGCCTCCGCGGCGGTCCGGATTGTCCGCGCCACTTCGGGTGACACCGAGATCGACAGCCTGGTCACTGTCACGAGTCCAACACCACCAGGAGGTCGCCGCCCTCGACCTGCTGCACCGCGCCGATGGCCAGCCGGGCGACCTTGCCGGCCGTCGGTGCGGTGATCGCGGCCTCCATCTTCATCGCCTCGATGGTCGCCACCGTCGCGCCCGCCTCGATCTCGTCGCCGGGCGCGACCGCCAGCGTCACCACCCCGGCGAAGGGCGCGGCCACCTGGTTCGGGTTCGACCGGTCGGCCCGCTCGGCGGCCGGCACGTTCGACGCGGCCGACCGGTCCCGCACCTGGATCGGCCGCAACTGGCCGTTGAGCGTGGTCATCACTGTGCGCATGCCGCGCTCGTCGGCCTCGCCGATCGCTTCCAGCCCGATGAGCAGCCGCACGCCCGGCTCCAGATCGACCGGATACTCCTCACCGGAGCGCAGGCCGTAGAAGAAGTCCTTGCTGCGCAACACACTCGTGTTGCCGAACTGCTCGCGGTGCGCGGCGAACTCCTTGGCCGGGCCGGGGAACAGCAGTCGGTTCAGCGTGCCGCGCGGGTCCTCGCGCAGCCCACGCCGGTCGTCCTCGGTCAGCTCGGCCACCGCCGGCGGCGCGGTCCGGCCGCGCAATGCCTTGCTGCGGAACGGTTCCGGCCAGCCGCCCGGCGGGTCGCCCAGCTCGCCGTGCAGAAAGCCGATCACCGACGCCGGAATGTCGAACCGGCCCGGATCGGCCTCGAACTCCTTCGGGTCCACCCCGGCGCCGACCAGGTGCAGCGCCAGGTCACCGACCACTTTGGACGACGGGGTGACCTTGACCAGCCGGCCCAGCATCCGGTCGGCGGCGGCGTAGGCGTCCTCGATCTGCTCGAACCGGTCGCCCAGCCCCAGCGCGATGGCCTGCGCGCGCAGGTTGGACAGCTGCCCGCCGGGGATCTCGTGGTGGTAGACCCGGCCGGTCGGCGCGGGCAGCCCGGCCTCGAACGGCCCGTACACCCGGCGCACCAGCTCCCAGTACGGCTCCAGGTCGCAGGCGGCCTGCAGATCCAGCCCGGTCGGCCGGGCGCTGTGGTCGGTCGCGGCGATGATCGCCGACAGCGACGGCTGCGAGGTGGTGCCGGACATCGACGCGACCGCGCCGTCCACCGCGTCCGCGCCGGCCCCGATCGCCGCGAGATAGGTCGCCAACTGGCCGCCGGCGGTGTCGTGCGTGTGCACATGCACGGGGAGGTCGAACTCCTTGCGCAGCGCGGAAACCAGCCGGGCCGCGGCGGGCGGCCGGAGCAGGCCGGCCATGTCCTTGATCGCCAGCACGTGCGCGCCGGCCCCGACGATCTGCTCGGCCAGCTTCAGATAATAGTCCACTGTGTACAGATTCTCGGCGGGATCGGCCGCGTCGCCGGTGTAGCACAGCGCGACCTCGGCGACCGCCCGCCCGGTCTCGCGCACCGCCTCGATCGCCGGCCGCATCTGCTCGACGTCGTTGAGCGCGTCGAAGATCCGGAAGATGTCGATCCCGGTCGCCGCCGCCTCGTGGACGAAAGTGTGCGTCACCTCGGTCGGGTAGGGCGTGTAGCCGACGGTGTTGCGGCCGCGCAACAGCATCTGCAGGCAGATGTTGGGCACCGCCTCGCGCAGCGCGGCCAGCCGCTCCCAGGGCTCCTCGGCGAGGAACCGCAGCGCCACGTCGTAGGTCGCGCCGCCCCAGCATTCCAGCGACAGCAGCTTCGGCAGCGTGCGCGCCACATACGGGGCGACCGCGAGCAGATCCTTGGTGCGCACCCTGGTCGCCAGTAGCGACTGATGCGCGTCGCGGAACGTGGTGTCGGTGACGCCGATCGTCGGCGACTCCCGCAGCCAGCGGGCGAAACCCTCCGGCCCCAACGATTCCAGCCGCTGCCGGGAACCCGCCGCGGACGGCACGCCCAGGTCGACCGCCGGCAGCTTCGCCAGCGGATCGAGCACCTGCGGACGCGGACCGTTCGGGCGGTTCACCGTGACGTCGGCCAGATAGTTGAGCAGCCGGGTGCCCCGGTCGGCGGCCCGCCGCGCGGTCAGCAGGTACGGCCGCTGCTCGATGAACGAGGTGGTCACCCGGCCGGCCCGGAAGTCCGGATCGTCCAACACCGCTTGCAGGAACGGGATATTCGTGGACACGCCGCGAATGCGGAACTCGGCCACCGCCCGCCGCGCCCGGCCGACGGCCATCTCGAAGTCGCGGCCCCGGCAGGTGAGCTTGACCAGCATCGAGTCGAAATGCGCGCTGATCGTGGTGCCAGCGGACGCGGTGCCGCCGTCCAGCCGGATGCCCGCGCCGCCGGCCGACCGGTAGGCGCTGATCACGCCGGTGTCGGGGCGGAATCCGTTCGCCGGGTCCTCGGTGGTGATCCGGCACTGCAACGCGGCGCCGCGCAGCCGCACCGAGTCCTGGGACAGCCCCAGATCGGCCAGGGTCTCGCCGGCCGCGATGCGCAGCTGCGACTGGACCAGGTCGACGTCGGTCACCTCCTCGGTGACCGTGTGCTCCACCTGGATGCGCGGGTTCATCTCGATGAAGACGTGCCGGCCGGCCGGGTCGAGCAGGAACTCGACGGTGCCGGCGTTGACGTAGCCGATGTGGCGGGCGAATCGGACGGCGTCGGCGCAGATCCGTTCGCGCAGCGCCGGATCGAGGTTGGGCGCGGGCGCCATCTCGATCACCTTCTGGTGCCGGCGTTGCAGCGAACAGTCCCGCTCGAACAGGTGAATCACGTCTCCGGAGCCATCCGCGAGGATCTGCACTTCGATGTGCCGGGGATCGATCACGGCTTGTTCCAGGAAGACCGTCGAATCGCCGAACGCGGACTCGGCCTCGCGCATCGCCGCTTCCAGCGAGTCGCGCAGCGCCGCCGGCGTGTCGACCTTCCGCATCCCGCGCCCGCCGCCCCCGGCGACCGCCTTGACGAAGACCGGGAAATCGACGTCCTCAGCCGCGGCCAGCAGAGTGTCCACATCGGATGATGGTGCCGAGGACCGCAGCACGGGCAGGCCGGCTTCGCGGGCGGCGGCGACCGCGCGGGCCTTGTTGCCGGTCAGCTCCAGCACGTCGACGGTCGGCCCGACGAAGGTGATCCCGGCGGCCTCGCAGGCGGCGGCCAGCTCCGGATTCTCGGACAGGAAGCCGTAACCGGGGTAGATCGCGTCCGCGCCGGCCCGCCGAGCCGCGCTGACGATCTCCTCAACGGACAGGTAAGCCCGCACCGGGTGGCCGGGCGTGCCGATCTCGTACGCTTCGTCGGCCTTCAGCCGATGGAGTGAGTTGCGGTCCTCGTGCGGAAACACCGCGACCGTGCCCGCCCCGAGTTCGTAGGCGGCGCGGAAAGCGCGGATCGCGATCTCGCCGCGGTTGGCGACGAGCACCTTGCGGAACATGGAGGCTCCTTCTGGGTACCTGGTTCGTCTCGCAAAACGAGAATATTGTCCCAGAATTTGGACGCGACACCAGCCCGTGTCAGGTGCCCGAGGTAGTCGCCCGTTGCCGGCGGGTCAGCGGCAGCCTCGTCCAGCTCTGCTCGTCGCACGGCGTGTACGCCAGAATGCGCAGGTCCGGAACTTCCAGCACGGCCAACTCGGTAGCGGTGAACCGGATCTCGCCGGCCGCCGGATGGACGAACGCACGCAGCCGGGTCTGCGCTTCGGCCACCTCGTGCCGCGCCCACAGCTCGGCGAACTCGTCACTGAGTTCGATCAGCCGGTTGATGTCCTCTTCCCAGTCCGGGTCGCCGATGTGGTGCGCGTAGTCGGCGCGCATCCGGGCGACCAGGTAGCGGATGTGCTCGTCATAGTTGTTCATCTGGCCACGCGCGGTCGGCTCGGTGACGTTGCACCAGATCAGGTTCCGGTGCACGCACGGCAGCGAATGCCATTCCCAGAACAGGTCCTCGTGGGCCTCGTTGGAGGTGAGCACGTCGTAGCGGGTGTTGATCAGGATCGCCGGCAGCGGATCGAGGGCGCGCAGGACCTCGTGCACCCCGTCGGGGATCGTGGTGGTGTCGACCGCTGCCCGGCGCGGGGTGGCCTCGGCGAGCTGGTACAGGTGCGCGCGCTCGGCCTGGTCGAGCTGGAGCGTGCGGGCCACCGCCTCCAACACCTGGGTGCTGACGTTGATCGGCCGGCCCTGCTCCAGCCAGGTGTACCAGGTGACACCGACCCCGGCGAGCAGCGCCAGTTCCTCCCGCCGCAGGCCGGCCGTGCGTCTGCGCCCGCCACCCGGCGGCAACCCGACGTCCGCGGGCCGCAGCTGAGCCCGGCGCGTCTTCAGGAACTCGCCCAACTCGGTACGGCGGCGCTGGCCGAGCGGCACGGAGACATCGTTCACGCTCATCTGCCCATCCTCGCGCAACGGTCTGACATCGCAGCTCAACGTGGTGCTGTGGGTAACAGCACCAACAGGCTCTCTGGGGATGGTTGTTCCCGGCCACAGAGTCAATCCATGACTACGACAGCACAGTCTCCGACCCGCGCGCCCGCGGCTGATTCCGCTGCGGCCGGCCGGCGCGGCTGGCTCATGCTCACCGTCCTGCTGGCGGCGCAGTTCATGGCGCTGCTGGACGTCACCATCGTCAACGTCGCGATGCCCACCATGGGCACGGACCTGCACGCCTCCGGCGCGGCGCTGCAACTCATCGTATCCGGCTACACCGTCAGTTACGCCATGTTGCTGATCACCGGCGCCCGGCTCGGTGACCTGTTCGGCCGGCGACGGATGTTCACCATCGGCGTCGTCGGATTCACCGTGGCTTCGCTGCTGTGCGGGCTCGCGCCGAGCGCCGGGCCGCTGATCGCCGCCCGGTTCGTGCAGGGCGCGGCGGCGGCGCTGACCATGCCGCAGATCATCAGCGTGATCCAGATCAGGTTCGCCGGCAACGCGCGCACCACGGCGCTGTCGGCGTACTCGGCGGTGATCGCGGTCGGCGGCATCGTCGGGCAGGTGGTCGGCGGCGTGCTGGTGACCGCGAACCTGTTCGGCGCGAGTTGGCGGCCGATCTTCCTGGTCAACGTGCCGATCGGCATTGTTGTGGTGGCGCTGGCGCCCGTGCTGGTGCCGGCCGATCCGGCGCGCGGCGCCCGCAAGCTGGACCTGGTCGGGCTCGCGTTCGCGGTGCCGGCGGTGTTTCTCGTTGTGCTGCCGCTGGTGCTGGGCCACCAGGAGGGTTGGCCGGCGTGGACGTTCGGCTGCCTCGCCGCGGGCCTGCTGCTGGGCGCGGCGTTCATCGCGGTGGAGCGCCGAGTTGCCGCGCGGGGCGGCGATCCGCTGCTGAACCTGGCCGTGCTGCGAGTTCCTGGTATGGCGTTCGGCATGGTGGCCTTGGTGCTGACCATGATCGCCTACGGCGGGTTCCTGTTCAGCTTCGCGCTGCACCTACAGGCCGGGTTGGGCGACAGCGCGCTGCGCGCCGGGCTGATGTTCGCGCCGGCAGCGGCCATGTTCGGGCTGTGCGGGTTCTACTGGCGAAAGCTGCCCGCCGCCATCCACCACTGGCTCATTCCCGGCGGACTGCTGATCGCCGCCGCGGCGTTTGTCGGCGTTGGGTTGAGCCTGCGGACCGGCACCAACGGCGGGGTGTGGCTGTACGTCGTGCTGGTCGCGTTCGGGCTGGCGATGGGTCCGGCGTTCGGTTCGCTGATGGCGCACTCGCTGGTGCGGGTTCCGGTCGCCGAGGCGGCGGACGCGAGCGGCCTGCTGACCACCACTATCCAACTTGGACAGGCGATCGGCGTCGCGGCCTTCGGCGGCCTGTTCCTGACCCTGGCCGGGCGGCCCACCGCGCAATCCTCGGCGCACGCGTTCAGCACCACGATCGGCTGGCAGGCGTTGCTGCTGGTCATCGGCGCGGCGGCCGGGCTGCTGCTCGCCCGGACCGCGCGGGCGGTCGTGCTCAGCGCGCGATGAGGAACGAACGCCAGGCCGGCCCGGTGAAGGTGAGCATCGGGCCGGCCGTGTTCTTCGAGTCACGAACGCCGATCACCGCACCGCCGGCCGCGATCTCCACGCAAGCACCGCCGTTCGAGCCGCTATGACTGCTCTTGCGCCAGGTCGTGTGGGTGAAGTCCGGGGTGATCATCGCGATTCGCCCCTTCCGTTGATCGACTACCGGTAGGTCGCGGCCACCTTAGCAATGAGCTCGCAGGAAGATTCTACGTCCAGCGCCGAGCCGCGAAGCCGGGCGAAGACGGAGGCGTAGGTCGTGAACTCCTCCGGCTCCTTCAGGTAGGTCGCGCCCAGCACGTCCTCCAGATAGACGGCGGAGAATCGCTGATCCGGCAAGCGAAACAGGTAGAACGCCGAGGGCACGGTGATCCGATTCGGTGCGGCAAACGGGATCACCCGCAGGGTGACGTTGGGCCGTTTGGACATCTTGACCAGGTGATCGAGTTGCGCCCGCATGATCTTGGTGTTGCCCTCGACCCGATGCAGCGCGGCTTCGGTGAAAATCGCTTCGACACGCGCCGAAGGCCGACCGGTCCGCCGGAACACCCGCTGCCGGTTGACTCGGGTAGTGACCTGCTGCTCGATCAGCCGTCCGTCCGCCTCCGGCTCCCACGCGGAGATCGCCGACCGCGCGTATTCGGCCGTTTGCAGCAACCCGGGCACCGAGTCGATCTCGTAGAGCTGCATCTCGGCGGCTTCCCACTCCAATGCGAGGAACCGTCGGAACCAGTCGGGCACCGCGTCGCGGCCGGAGCTTCGCCGCCGACGGCGGGCCGGTCGCTGGTCCACCAGGTCGATCAGGTAGCTGCGCAGGTCCACCGGTGCGCGGTATAGCTTGGTCAGGGTGCGGATTTCCTCGGGTAGCGCGCTTTGCCTGCCGTTCTCGATCTTGCTGATCTTGGGCGGGTAGCCGTCGATCGCGTCGGCGGCCTCGGCAGCCGTGTAGCCGGCTTCCTCGCGAAGCCGGCGCAGTTCGATACCGACCTGCATGTTGATGAGATCGAGGTCCGGTGCGACGGTCATGCGGCGATCATTACAGCCCGAATATCTCCGCTACAAGTTGCGTTCGGTAGTTCACCCATTCGTGGGCTGCGTATCGAGAAAGTTTCTTGCTACGTTGGTCACAGTAGAGATTCTAAGGAGGAATCGTGACGGCTCATCCGTTGGACGCGCTGGTGAACGACCCGTCCGGCCTGCCGCCGATCTGCGGCGAGCAACAGTTCGCGGAGATCATGGAAAGCATCGTCGCGGACTTCGCGCCTCGGCTGTTCGCGATCGTGCAAGAGTACGGTGAGCGGGTCGACGGCAAGATCGTCGCCTGGGGGATGGCGTTCGAGGACCGCGCCGACGTTGTCGGCGTCGACGGCGGTGTGCGGATGGGCCTCGACAAACCCGAGGACGCGTTGCCGTTCTTCGGCTTCGGCACGCACATCAAGTCGCGGCTGGTCTGGGTCAACCCAGATGCGGCCAGTCCTCCTGACGAAATTGAAGACGACGCTGAAAACGAGGACGTCACGTTCGATCAGTGACCTGGGCCGGGTCCGTCGCCATCGGCAGCGGACCCGGTTCGTTGGCGTTCTGGGTGAGTACTTGGGTGAACCGGTCCCAGTACCGGATCATCGACTCGTGGTCCTTGCGCTCGGTCGAGTCGATCTCTGTGGTGACGCGGTACTGGGCGACTGAACGCAGCGCGCCGATGAACGCGACCAGCGACTCCACTTCCTGCTGGCTGCGCACTTCGATGTGCGTGCCACCGTTGGCGGGCAACAGGTTCTGCACGCGGGCGGTGTGACCGTCCAACCAGCACCAGACGTCGATCTCCCACCAGCACCACACCCATTCCGGCTCATCCGCGCCGCAGGCCCAGGTGAGCAGGGCGCGCAACCGGCCGTCGTCGGGCGGGGCGGCGCTGACCGAGTAGAGGACCTCGCGGCCGAAAGGCAGCATGCCGGGCATCCGGCGAAGCCGGAGCGCCAGCAGGTCCCGTAACTGTCGGCATTCGCGATGCAGGGCGTCGATCAGGTGGCCGGGGAAGTCCCCGACCACCAGATCGTCGGCGTGCCGCCCCCAGGACGAGGACATGCCCGAGGCCTCAGCCACCGATCACCGGCGGGACAGTGGGCGTGTCGTCACCCCAGATGCTCTTGTCGCCCTCGACCAGCCACGACGGCCGCTCGTGCTCCTGGTCCTCTTCCTTCTTGCCGCGGGCGCCACCCATACCGCCGCCGGCCATGCCGGCGCCACCCTTGCCGGCCGCGCCAGCCACCCCGGCTTCGCCGGCCGCGCCCGCCCCGCCGCCGACGGCGTCCGAGCCGATGCCCGACCGGCCACCGGCCGATCCCGAACCCGCGCCGCCTTCACCGCCAGCGCCACCGATGCCACCTGCGCCGTAACCCTTGCCGGCGTAGCTGGTGTCGCCACCCCCGCCGATGCCGCCTCCGCCGCCCATCATGCCCGGCATCATCCCGGCGCCAGCGCCCAGCGCGTTCTGGTTGGCACCGCCTGGGCCGCCGTTCCCGTAACCTCCGCCGTCGCCGTACGGACTGCCCCCGCCGTAAGGGTTGCCGCCGCCAGGGCCGGTGCCGCCGGGGTTGTTGTAGTCCGAGGTGCCAGTGCCGCCGCCGTACCCGCCGGGGCCAAGGCCGCCTCCGCCTGGGCCGGTAGTGCCTCCACCGCCGTAGCCGCCGTAACCGCCGCCGGTGCCACCGCCGCCGGAACCAACGCCCACACCGCCGACGCCGCTGCCCCCGCTGCCGCCGCCGGCGTATCCACCGCCACCACCCATGCCGCCGATGCCGGAGCCGCCACCGCCGCCGACGCCACTTCCGCCGCCGCCACCGGGCGGAGCCGGGGGAGCGGGCGCGAACGCCGGCATGCTGGCGGCCGTCGAGCCGAGGGTGTGGTCGTAGGTCTGCACAACGGTCGCCGCCTGCTGCTGCGCCGCCTTCTGTGCCGCGTACTGCGCGCTGGCGTTGTTGTTGATCGTCTGGCGTTGCTGCGGTGTCGTCGCCGTCGCCAACTGCTGCTGCACGGATGCGTTGCTGTAGGGCGGATTCGGCGGCGGCGGCATCGACGACCGCGCCGTACTGATGGCTGCCGCCTGCTGGTGTGTCGCCACCCCAGCCAACTGCGATGCCTGACCGGCCGTCCCGGCCGCATTGCCGAACTGCGCCACCGAAGATCGAGCGGCCTCAGCGGCGTCGCCCTGCCAGTACGTCTCGCTGTTGGCCAACGCTGACGCGATATTCCCCTGCAACTGCGTCAAACTGTTGCCGACGCCGATCCACGTGTCGCCAGCGGCACCTACGGTGCCGGGATCGACACCGTTGTTCACCATGTCGTGCAGGGCTTGGTGCGAGTAGCCGTCGTAGTACGCGCCCGGATGCCCCGGCGCGGACCGCATGTCCAGGCCCTGCTGCAACTGCTTCGCCTGCGGGTCCAGATTGCTCTCGTAGTTCGCGTTCGCCTGTTTGACCTGGGCATTGATGATGCTCTGCCGCTCGGCCGCTGTCAGGTGGGTGTCGTCGGCCCGCTCTGCCCGGTTCACACCGTTGGCCGACTGCTGGCCCTGGAGCTGCGCCTGGTTCTGGATGTCCTGCTGCGTCTGAACGTTCTGATAGCCCGTGTTCAGCCCGTACTGCTGCGCGACCGCCGTGGGGTCTGGGTTGCCCGCCGGATTCGACCCGTTACCAGCCATCTCGTTCCCCTAACCTTCCCACCAAGGTTCCACCCGTCACGACGACGGCAAGTTCGGTTCGATTGCTTTAGCCACGGAGTTCGCCAACTGACACGATTGCGAGGTATCAGTTGCATCGGTCTGGACGTCTACGCGCGATCCGGACGTGATCCCGATAGACACGAGGCATCCCGCCGCTAGCTGCACCTGCTTGGCCTGATGGTTTCCGACCGAGACGTCCGTCACGGGTCCTTGGCTCGTTGGCAAGTCCTTGAGACCAAGGTTCGCGACCACAACGATATCCACCAGTCCGGGTGTCCCGGTATAGCGGCAACTCGGACCACCAGGGGCTGTCTGAGCCTGGCCTTGAGCAGAGAATCCAAGACCGGTTGCGGCGGTCGCTGAAAGGAGCGAACAGGGGTCCGTCTGTGCCAATGACACGCCGGTGGTCGATGTGGTCGTCGGGACGTCGCTGCTAGTGGACGTCGAGGTCGCGGTGGTCGACGAGCCGTTCCCCG